>NZ_JAMYMJ010000015.1:0-106213 GCF_040318435.1 Mesorhizobium sp. M1143
GCGCGCCCTTGCGTCCCGGGGCCGTCGGCGGCGGCCCGCCGGCCGGCGAGCGCGACCACGTCTACTGCGCCGCCGTTTAATTGTGCCCCCCCCCCGGCGGGCTCGGCAAGCCGCCGCACGATTGCCTGCAGCCGGTCATGGCTTTCGTGATGCAAATGGTCGGCCTTAGTCGCGGCAACCAGAATGCGGTCGATGCGGCGTGAAAACAGGTCGGTGAGGAAATTGCCTCGGCCAGGACGGAAACAGGAGAGGATTTCGGTCACCGCGCGTTCCAGGTCGGCCATCGCGCCGGGGCCGGCGTTCAGCGCCTGCATGGCGTCGATCACCACGATCTGGCGGTCGAGGCGGGTGATGTGTTCGCGGAAGAACGGTTTCACCACATGCGTCTTGTAGGCCTCGTAGCGGCGCTCCATCATCGCTTGCAGCGAGCCGGACCGCGGCCGTTTCTCACCCTTGAGCAGCAAGGGCGCGAAGGTCAGCGCCGGCGATCCCTCGAGGTCGCCAGGCATCAGGAAACGGCCGGGCGGCAAGGTCGAAAGCGCCCGCTCGTCGAGCTTGCAGGCCTTGAGGTAGGCGGCAAAACTCTCGGCGAGGCGCCGCGCCTTCATCTCGTCGGCGTCGGCATTGGGTTCGATCCTCGCCGACAGCGCCCGCCAGTCCTGCGACAGGTCGGCCCGCACCGGCAGCATCGCCATCTCGAACGCCTCGCGCGAAAAATCTGCGAAGGATTTGCCGAGCAGCGGCAGGTCGAGCAGCCATTCGCCGGGGTAGTCGACGATGTCGACCGACAATCGGCCGCTGGAAAACATCCGGTTCCAACCGGAGGCAGACTCATATTCGATGGTGAGCCTGAGTTCCGAAATGGCGCGCGTCGAGTCCGGCCAGGTGCGGTCGTTGACCAGGGCGGAGATATGGTCCTCGTACTGAAAACGCGGCACGGCATCGTCCGGCTGTTCCTCGAGGAAGGCGCGCGCGATCCGTCCCGACTTCTGTGCCTCGAACAGCGGCAGGCGCCCGCCATGGATGAGATTGTGGACGAGAGCCGAGATGAACACCGTCTTGCCGGCCCGGGACAGGCCGGTGACGCCCAGCCGAAGCGACGGCGAAAAAAGCCCGCTCGCACGCCCCGACAGCGTATCCAGGGCAATTCTCGCTTCGTCGGTGAAAGTGGTCAGCGATGATGCCAAAATCTGTTCTCTCAGGCGTGCTCTTGCGCCCGATATAGGCTTTGCGGTTCAAGTTTGAAATGGCGCCCGGCCTCGGCCGGCTCGGCTCAGAGATCGACGGGCGTCAGGAAGGCTTCGAGGTAGCCCGCGCCTTGCGCAGCCTCCGTGAGGGTGCCGTCGAAGCGCACGACCGCAAGGCCGGAGGTCGGGAAACCATGGTTCATGATGGCCCGAGCAGCCTCGTCGCCGTCGCCCGAGACCGCCATGGCAAGGTCTTCCGTCATCGGATTGTGGCCGATGACCAGCAGCGAGCCGGGGCCGCCATTGCTGCGGATGATGGCGAGGTAGCCGGCGGCATCCTCGCTGTAGAGCGTGTCGAAGAACAGCACCCGGCCGGTATCGGTGTGGCCGGCGATGCCTTCCAGCGTCTGGCGCGCCCGCTTGGCGTTGGAGCAGAGCGTGATATCGGGGATGTAGTTGCGGGCACGCATCGCCGTCCCCATCATTTCGGCATCGGCAATGCCGGATGCGTCGAGCGGGCGATCGAAGTCGCGCACGCCGGGCAGGGCCCAGCCAGCCTTCGCATGCCTCAACAGATACAGTCTGCTCACCGGACCCCCAATGGTGTGCTGCCCACCAATGACACAACTGGATTAGCCACGAGAAAGGCCTGAGGCACAATGGGCGGCGACGCCCAAGCGCAGCGAATCATGTGCGAATTCGCCCGCGCCCTTCCTATGGAAGGCTTTGCTGAGGATCGCCCGCGCGGCATTAACAATTGCGTGAAACGCGCGCGGATTACGCTTGTGCAGCCTTCTCTGCGCGAATATATAGGCGCCAAATTTGGGGTTGTTGGGTGAGTCGAATGAACGATATCGTTACAGCCAATTACGTACCCTCCGAAGACGAGCCGTTCATGAACGAACGGCAGAAATCCTACTTTCGCCTGAAGCTCGTCACCTGGAAGACCGACATACTGCGCGAAGCGCGCGAAACCCTCGAAATCCTGCAGCAGGAAAACGCCAACCATCCCGATCTCGCCGATCGCGCTTCCTCGGAAACCGACCGCGCCATCGAGCTTCGGGCCCGCGACCGCCAGCGCAAGCTCATTTCAAAGATCGATTCGGCGCTGCAGCGCATCGATGAAGGCACTTACGGCTATTGCGAGGAAACCGGCGAGCCGATCGCGCTGAAGCGTCTCGACGCGCGTCCGATCGCGACCTTGTCGATCGAAGCGCAGGAGCGCCACGAACGCCGCGAGAAGGTCTATCGCGACGATTGAGCCGCTGCCGTCAGGCAGGACTGTTTCATCAGAAATGGCCGGGTTTCCCGGCCATTTGTGTTTTTAGCGAAGGGTTTAATCGCACGAAGTTAAAGCGCGTCGCGCTGAAACGGACGACGCGCTTTAAGCGCCGTTCCGATCGGGAAGCGGCAAGATGTGACGGTTCGCCGGGCTTTATCGTTTCTGGCTGGCGAGTTCGCCGAGCAGCTTGGTCATCTCGTCGTCGAGAGACTGCGGTGCCTTCGCAGCCGGCTTGCTTGCCGTTTTGGGGTGCGAATCGTCGAGCGAGACCTCGAGCTCCCGCATCAGGGTATCGTCGATGGACTCATGCTTCGGTGGCGGGGCCTGCCGGGCAGTATTGGCGGCGGAGCCATAGGCCGGCAGCGGTGTCACATTGCTCGCCTGGTAGATTTGAGCCGGTTTCGGCGCCGGTGCGGCCTGGCGCGGCGGAACGGCGGCTGGAGCAGCCCTTACCGGTTGCGGCGGTGGCGCCTGCCTTGCGGGCGCGGTGGGAGCGGGTTGTGCTGCGCGCGGACGCGGCGCCTGTTGCTGCTGGCCAACACCGCCATCGCCGGTCAATGCCGGACGGCGTGGCGCTGCAAGCCTGATATCGCGCTCGACGACGACGTCGGTTGGGCCGCCGATCAAAAGCAGGTGTTCGATGTCGTCGCGACGGATGAGCACCAGCCGGCGGTGGCTGTCGACCGCCGTGGCGTCCATGACCGCCAGCCGTGTCTTGCGGTTCCTGCCGCCGGCAACGAAGGTGCCGAAGGTCAGGTTGCGGACCAGCCTGATGATGATGAGCACGATGACCAGCAGGACAAGGGCAGCAAACGTCCACAGCAGCGCTGCGGCATATCCGGGACCCGCCACATTATCCAGCCACTGCATCGGTGCCCCCAATCGGCTTTTGAAGTGGAGGGACACTAGACCGTTGCGGCCAGCCACCGCAAGTTGCCTTCACGCTTCGTGAACAGCTTGAAAACACCGACGCGTCATTTTTATCCGACATTTGCCGCCAGGGCCTTTTCCGGATTAGGAGAATGTGATTCAACCGGCCGGGGGCGGTGTCGGACAACTCACGAGCAGGGGGCATATGGCCAGGGAAACGCGCGGCGATTTCTATCCGGTACCGATCGTCGATCAGAACACGCGGCCAGGCGCGGTTACCCGGCTCATCGTGTTCATCATCGTCCTGACTGGGGCCGCGATCGTTTTCGGCATTTTCCGCGAGCGTCTTGGCGATCCGTTCCTGCTCGGCATGCTGGGCGTGCTTGCCATGATCGGCGTCGGCTTCCTGTTCGCCACGGCCATCGGCTTCGTGCAGATCGCGCCGCGTTCGACCGGGGACGAACTGTCGAAGGCCTTCGTCGATTCGATGTCGCAGGGCCTGATCGTCACCGACACCAAGGGCCGCGTCGTCTACGCCAACCGGGCCTACGCCGAGATGACCGGTGCTGCGTCGGCCGCCGATCTGAAGACGGTCGAAGGCCTGCTTTCCGATGTCCCCGAAGCTTCGGTGACCATATACCGGCTGGCCTCGGGCTTGCGCGATGGCCAGGCCGGCGACGGTGAGTTCCGGCTGGCACAGTCGATCCGGCCGGGCGCCGAACCCGGCGCGCGCTGGTACCGGGCGCGAGCCCGTACCTTCAGCGTTCCCGGTCAGCGCCTGCCGATGCTTGCCTGGCAACTCGCCGACATCTCGCAGGAACGGGCCGAGCAGGAGCGTTTCTTCCTCGACTTGCAGAAGGCCATCGACCATCTCGACCATGCGCCGGCCGGTTTCTTCTCGGCCGACCAGGAAGGCCGTGTCACCTACATCAACGCCACGCTCGCCGAATGGCTGGGCATCGATCTGGCGAGCTTCACCCCTGGCGCCGTGACACTCCCGGAAATCGTCGCCGGCGATGGCATGGCGCTGGTGCGCTCGGTCAAGGCCGATCCCGGCACCACCCGCAACGCCGTCATCGATCTCGATCTTACGACGACGACCGGCGAGGCGCTGCCGGTGCGCTTCATGCATCGGGTCTCGGCCAGCCGCGAGGGGACCAACGGTCCCACCCGCACCATCGTGCTCAACCGCACGCAGGGCGAGGACGCATCGGCCGATCTTCGGGCTTCGGAGGTACGCTTCACTCGCTTCTTCAATTCGACGCCGATGGCCATTGCCGCCGTCGACAATGGCGGCCGCATCCTGCGCACCAATGCGCCGTTCCTGTCGCTGTTTTCCTCCGTCGTCGACGGCGACGCGGTCGACCGCCGCGTGCGGCTGGACACCGTGATCCACGAGCGCGACCGGCCGGCCTTTGCCGCCGCGTTCGAAAAGGCGCGGCTGAGGCAGGCCGACATCGAGCCGATCGACACGCTGCTGCCCGGCAATGAGGAGCGTCACATCCGCTTCTACGTCAACGCCGTCGCCGACGGCACGGGCGAGGGCGCCGAGGAATCGGCCATCGTCTATGCCGTCGAGACCACCGAGCAGAAGGCGCTCGAGGGCCAGATGGCGCAGAGCCAGAAGATGCAGGCGGTCGGACAGCTCGCCGGCGGCATCGCCCACGACTTCAACAATGTGCTGACCGCCATCATCATGGCGTCGGATCTTTTGCTGACCAATCACCGGCCGTCGGACCCATCCTTCCCCGACATCATGAACATCAAGCAGAATGCCAACCGGGCGGCCTCGCTGGTGCGGCAGTTGCTCGCCTTCTCGCGCAAGCAGACATTGCGGCCGGAAGTGCTGAACCTGACCGACGTGCTTGCCGATCTCCGGATGCTGCTTGCCCGCCTCGTTGGCAACGAGATCAAGCTGAAGGTCGACCACGGCCGCGATTTGTGGCCGGTCAAGGTCGATATCGGCCAGTTCGAGCAGGTGGTGGTCAACCTGGCCGTCAACGCGCGCGACGCCATGCCGGCCGGCGGCGACCTCACCGTGCGCACCCGCAACGTCACCGCCGAACAATGCAAGAGCTTCTCCTACCGCGAGCTCACGCCTACCGACTATGTCGTGGTCGAGGTCGAGGATAGCGGCTCGGGCATTGCCCCGGACGTGCTGAAGAAGATTTTTGAGCCGTTCTTCACCACCAAGGAAGTCGGCAAAGGCACCGGCCTTGGCCTGTCGATGGTCTATGGCATCATCAAGCAGACCGGCGGCTTCATCTTCTGCGATTCCGAAGTCGGCAAGGGCTCGACCTTCCGCATCTTCTTGCCGCGCCATATCGTGGAGGCGAAGAAGCCCGGCGACGTAAGCGAGGCGCCGGCTGCGCCGGTGAAAGCCGCCGACAGCGCCAAGGACCTGTCGGGCTCGGCCACTGTGCTCCTCGTCGAGGACGAAGACGCCGTGCGCATGGGCGGCTCGCGGGCGCTGACCTCGCGCGGCTATACCGTCCATGAGGCCTCCTCGGGCGTCGAGGCGCTGGAAGTCTTCGAGGCGCTCGGCGGCAAAGTCGATATCGTGGTGTCCGACGTGGTGATGCCGGAAATGGACGGACCGACGCTGCTCGGCGAACTGCGCAAGCGCCAGCCCGACATCAAGTTCGTCTTCGTGTCCGGCTATGCGGAAGACGCTTTCGCCAGAAACCTGCCGCCGGACGCGCAATTCGGCTTCCTGCCGAAGCCGTTCTCCCTCAAGCAGCTGGCCACCGTGGTCAAGGATGTGTTGGAGTCTTAGGGCGCCCTAATTCAAAGCTTGCGCAATGACGTGACGCTGCCATGATTGCAGGCGAAACGGGCGGCGGGTATTGGGGAGCATGTCGTGACGCCGCACAACGAGGCTGCCAGGGGTGACTATGCCGCAACGGTGCTGTTACCGGGCGATCCGCAACGCGCCGAGTGGATGGCAAAGACATTTCTTGAGGCACCGCGCTGCGTCAACCGCCGCCGGGGCGCACTCGGCTTCACTGGTCTCTATCGCGGCCGTCCCATCAGCATCCAGGCCACCGGCATCGGTGTCCCGTCTTTCCTGGTCTATGTGCATGAACTCCTGGATGTTCACGGCGTCAAAACGCTGATCCGCACAGGTACCTGCGGCGGCCTGACACCCCGCGTGCCGCTGCGCTCCTTGGTGATCTCGCAGTCGGTGCGCGCCGAAAGCGACCAAAGCGGCCAGGTCTTCGGCCTCTACGATGCTGCCGCCGGGCCCGATCCCGGCCTGTTCGCCCACGCTTTGGCCTGCGCCGCCCAGCTCGGCATCGACCACCAGGCCGGGCTGACCATCTGCAGCGATGTCTTCTACCACCCTGAAGGGCGCGACCGCTTTGCCGAAGCGCAGGCGCTTGGGGCTCTCGCTGTCGATATGGAAACCAGCGCACTCTACCGAATCGCGGCGCATTTCGGCGCCCGCGCGCTGTCGCTGCTGACCGTCGTCGACAACATCGTGACCGGCGAACAGACTGCCTATTCCGAACGTCAGGCGCTGTTCACCGATATGGCGCGGCTCGGGCTCGACGTTGCGGCGGAACGCTAGCTTCCTCAGGCCGCTTCGCGCTTCGGCGTCAGCTCATCCATGTCTGGCCGGTGACCGCGCAGATAAAGCGCGCAGGTGGTACGCAGCATCGACGCGAAGTTGGGAATGGCGCCGTTGATCTCGATCGCCTCGTCATAGAGTTTTGAGATGAACTTCGGCGTCGTCAGGCCCTGGCTGTCGGCAATTTCGTCAAGCAGCGCCCAGAACGTTCCTTCAAGCTGGATACTCGTAGAGTGACCGTCGATGCGGATCGACCGGTTGATCTGTCGATAGCCTTCCGGATCCTGCCCGGCAAAAACCCTGCACATCCTTACCTCCCGATATTGTTGGTTTTGGGCGCAGCGTGTCGCGCCTTCAAGTTGTGGTTGTCCCTGCATGTTCGGCCTTGTGGGCCGAATCGGCAATCGGACTTTCGTCTTTAGGCGCAGGCATAGCAGCGATTGCAAATTTAGCCGTGGTAACCGGCTGCCACCACCTTTCACGCGTGCCGCCCATAATCGCCTCCAACATGCAGCGGCGGAGACTGATTTGGCGAAGGCAATCCATTCCATGATCCGGGTTCTCCAAGAGGCCAGATCCGTCGATTTCTACAGAAACGCTTTCGGGCTCGACGTCGCCGACAGGCTGGATTTCGAGACATTCACGCTGATTTACCTTGCCAACGCCGAAACGGGGTTCGAGCTCGAACTCACCGTGAACAAGGGCCGCACCGAGCCTTATGGGCTTGGCGACGGTTACGGCCATCTGGCGGTCTCGGTGTCCGATCTCGACAGCGAACACGACCGGATCGGCGCGCTCGGCCTCAACCCCAAGAAGATCGTCGAATTCAACCGCGACGGATCGCTGATCGCCCGCTTTTTCTTCATCGAGGACCCCGACGGCTACAAGATCGAGGTTCTGCAGCGTGGAGGGCGCTTCCAGTAGGGGATTATCAGCCGCATTCAGCCGCGCGGCGCCAGCAACGGCGCTGTTCAAGGGAGCAAACAGCAAGCAGGGAGGAACAAATGGTCACGATCTATGACGCGAGGCTCTCACGTCGTGAACTTCTCAAACGCGGCGGCATCGGCGCGTTGCTCGTCATTTCCGGCAGCGCCGTCATCAGCCCTGAAAATGCCTGGGGGCTCGAGACATCGGCGCTCAAGCCCGAAGCCATGGCAACGCTGATCCAGATGGCGCGCGACATCTATCCGCACGATCAGGTGCCCGACAAATACTACGCCATCGCCGTAAAAGGGCATGATGAGCAGGCCGGCAAGGACGCTGCCTACAAGACGATGATCGAAGACGGCATCGCCAACCTCGACAAGAAGTCGGGCGAGGGCGGCTATCGCGGCCTCGGCTGGGAGGAGCAGCGCGTTGCCGTGCTGCAGCAGATCGAGGCGACGCCGTTCTTCCAGTCCATCCGCGGCGGCCTCGTCGTCAGCCTCTACAACCAGCAGGAGGTGTGGCCGATTTTCGGCTACGAGGGCGAATCCTACTCCAAGGGCGGCTACATCGCGCGCGGTTTCGACGACATAGAGTGGCTCTGAGCCCTTCCGTCGTTCTGAAACCCCGCAAACAGGAATTCATGGGAGGAAACCATGGCAGCTTCATTTGATCTCAACAACGACGGCGTGGTCGTGATCATCGGCTCCGGCGCCGGCGGCGGCACGCTCGGCAACGAACTCGCCCAGAAAGGCGTCGATGTCGTCATCCTCGAGGCCGGCGCGCGCCACGAATACGAGGATTTCATCAACGACGAGTGGGGTTCCTTCAGCCAGCTCGCCTGGACGGACAAGCGCACAACCTCAGGCGACTGGCGGGTGTCGAAGAATTTCCCGAATTTGCCGGCCTGGATCGTCAAATCGGTCGGCGGCTCGACCACGCACTGGGCCGGCGCCTCGCTGCGCTTCCAGGAGCATGAGTTCAGGACGCTCTCGACCTACGGCAAGCTGGAAGGCGCCAACCTGCTGGACTGGCCGGTCACATTGGCCGAGATGGAGCCGTACTACGCCAAGGCGGAAGCCAAGATGGGCGTCACCGGCACCAATGGCTGGCCGCGCCTGCCCGGCAACAACAATTTCAAGGTGCTCAAGGCCGGCGCCGACAAGCTCGGCTATAAGGAATGTCATACCGGCAACATGGCAATCAATGCGGTCGAGCGGGACGACCGCAACTCCTGCCAACAGACCGGCTTCTGCTTCCAGGGCTGCAAATGGGGCGCCAAATGGTCGACGCTCTATACCGAGATCCCCAAGGGCGAGGCCACCGGCCATCTCGAAGTCCGGCCGAATGCCATGGCGATCAAGATCAACCACGACGCCTCAGGCAAGGTGACCGGCGTCGTCTATGCCGACAAGGACGGCAAGCTGCAGGAGCAGAAGGCCCGCATCGTTGCCGTCGCCGGCAACTCGATCGAAAGCCCGCGCCTGCTGCTGAACTCCGAGTCAGCGAAGTTTCCGCAAGGGCTTGCCAATTCGTCGGGGCAGGTCGGCAAGAACTACATGCGCCACACCACCGGTTCGGTCTACGCCATTTTCGACCAACCGGTGCGAATGTATCGCGGCACCACCATGGCCGGCATTATCCGCGACGAGGCGCGGCACGATCCCTCACGCGGCTTTGTCGGCGGCTATGAATTCGAGACGCTGTCGCTCGGCTTGCCCTTCATGGCCGCCTTCCTCAATCCCGGCGGCTGGGGCCGTTCCTTCACCACCGCGCTCGACCACTATGATCACATGGCTGGCCTGTGGATCGTCGGCGAGGACATGCCGCGCGCGGAAAACCGCGTCACGCTGCACAAGGACGAGAAGGACGCGCACGGCATGCCGATCGCCGACGTGCATTTCGATGATCATCCCAACGACACGGCGATGCGCAACCATGCCTACAAGCAGGCCACAGCGCTTTACGATGCGGTCGGCGCGACGCGCTCCTTCCCGACGCCGCCCTATCCCTCAACCCACAATCTCGGCACCAACCGGATGAGCGAAAAGGCGGAAGACGGCGTCGTCAACAAGCACGGCCAGGCGCACGACATCAAGAACCTGTTCGTGTCGGACGGCAGCCAGTTCACGACCGGTGCGGCTGAAAATCCGACGCTGACGATCGTGTCGCTGGCTATCCGCCAGGCCGAATACATCGCTTCGCAAATGTCGGCCAAGACGATCTGAGCCGTCCTCCCGGATCGCTACGCGGAACGCGCATGGCGCGTTCCGCCTTTTTCACTAGGACTCACTATGCGCCGACCGGCTGTCCGTCCCTGCGGCGGATGGCGACGACGGAAGGTCGCGGCAACTGGCCGTCTTTGAAATCGGGCCATAGCGTCTGCGCCTTGTCGAGCGTCTCGGCATCTTCCGCAGGGTGCTGCACCGACAGGAACAAAGTCGTGCCGTCCGGCGTGAAGCACGGGCCGGTCGCTTCGGCGCCGTGCGGGCAGGTGAACAGCAGCTTCGGCAGGCCGCGCGCCGCACCTTCGGTGTCGACGCCATAGACGCCGTCCGGCAGGTCGAAATCATTGGCGCCGTCCGTCGCCACCCACAGCCGCCCCGCCGGGTCGAAGGTGATGTTGTCGGGGCAGACGAACCAGCCATTGTCCGACGTGTCCGGATGAAAAGTGGCGCCGACCTTGGCATCTTTCGGGTTGCCGCAGAGCACGAACAGGTCCCAGGCATACTTTTCCGCCGTGTGGTCGGCATCCGCGCCGCGGCCGCCGGGCGGGATCAGTTCGACAATATGGCCCCAGAGATTTTCCGGCCGCGTGTTGGCCGGATTGACCTTTGACTGGTCGCGCTTCTTGTTCTTGGTCATCACCGCATAGACGCGGCCGGTCACCGGATTGGTCTCGATGTCCTCGGGCCGGTCCATCGGCGTGGCGCCGAGCGCATCTGCCGCAAACCGCGTCTTCAACAGCACCTCGGCCTGGTCGGCAAAACCGTTCTCGACGGTAAGCTTGCCCTGGCCGTGCACCAACGGCAGCCACGTCATCGAGCCATCGGCATCGAAGCGGGCGACCGACAGCACGCCATCGTCGAGCAGATCGGCGCCGGAGGCCGGGTTGGCCTTGTCATAGGCCTTGGCCGAGACGAAGCGGTACATATATTCGAAATAGTCGTCGTCACCCATATAGACGACAACGCGGCCGTCCTTGTTGAGGACCACGGTCGAGGCCTCATGCGACATGCGGCCAAGTGCCGTGCGCTTCACCGGCCTGGACTGAGGATCGTAAGGGTCGATCTCGACCACCCAGTCGAAGCGGTTGGCCTCGTTCGGTTCCTTGTCGAGGTTGAAGCGGTCATGGAAGCGGCCGCGGCCATAGATGTCGGAGCCGTCGAAGCCGTAACGGTCGAGCAGGTCGGCAGTCGGCGCCTTTTTCGGGTCGCCGCCGAAAATGTCGGACACGCCTTCCTCGCAGGTCAGCACCGTACCCCAGGGGGTGAAACCGCCGCTGCAATTATAGCTGGTGCCGAGCACTTTCGTGCCAGTCGGGTCGGCCGAAGTTTTCATCAGCGCATGGCCGGCAACCGGTCCGGAAACGGTCATTTCGGTGTTGGCGGTGATGCGGCGGTTGAGCGGGCTGTCCGCCACGGTTTCCCACTTGCCGTCCTTCACCTGCACCTCGAGGATCGAATGGCCCATCGCGGCCATGCCGAGATTGACCTGTTCCCTGGTCATCGTCTTGCCGGCATCGCCCTCGGTCATCCCCGGAAACATCACATTGGGCGAGATGTATTCGTTGTTGACGCAGAGCAGGCCATGATCGGAATTCACCGTGCCCTTGGGCAGCGGCATGAAGGCGATGTAGTCGCAATTGTAGCCGAAGCGCTTTTCCTGTTCCTCCGCCGCGACCTTGTTGCCGTCGAATTCGGCGAGGCCGGCTGCAAGCGGGTCGCCCCAGCGCGCGACGATGGTCGTCTCATAGCCTTCGGCGGCGGCATGGGTCTTGTCGTAGACCCGCTTCAGCTCGGGAAAGCCGAGCGTCGACTGCGCTGCGGCGGCATGCGTTTCGCCGGCAAACAAGGAGCCGACAAAGCTGCCGCCGGCAATCAGCGCGCCGGAGGCGAGGCTGCCTTTCAAAAGAGACCGGCGCGAGACGCGCTCGGCAATGATTTCGCGGATGACGGGGGAGGATGAAGACGGTGTATTGGCCATGGTGTCTGCCTCTCAGGGTGGATGTTACGGCGCACCGTTGCCCTAGTCTGCTTAGGCAACATTCACATGACATAAGAGGAAGGTTTTGCCGCAACGGGGCGCGGCACTACGCATCGCTCAGCCCTTGGTGCAGGTCGAGGCGGTGAAGGCGCCGTCGGGCTGCTTCAGAATGATGTCGAATGACGGGGCGGTCTCGCCGTCCAGTGTTGCCTGTGTCATGGAGACGGAGTTGCCACCGGTGGTATAGCCGCCCAGCGGCCCGAGCCAGGTGATCTCGCCATTGGCGTTCATCTGATAGTTGTAGCCTTGCAGCGCCGTTCCGAACGTCACCGGGCCGGTATAGACATTGCCCTTGATAGTGATGTCGCCGAGGTTGAGGAAGGCGCCGAGCAAATAGACCTCGCAATGATAGGTGCCGTCAGGAAGTTTGCCCTCGCTGAAATCGGCGCGCGCGGCGCCGCTCGTTGCCATCAGCAGCAGGATGCAGGAAATGCGTGAGATGCGAGATGTCATGACGTCTCTCTTTTGAAGGGCGAGCTTGCCCTATTTTTGCGCGGTGCCGCAACATTGTTCGCCCGGAACCCACGGCCGGAGATCAAAAACTAGGCATTTGTCTCAATTGGGCGAAAATTAGGCAAAAGTGGTGTGCGCTGCGCAAATTTGCCTCAATCAATTTTTACCGGCTGCCTTTTTGTTTCTCCAGGCTAATATACCAACCGGCTGATAACGCTCGGCTATTCCATCTTTGTGAGCGGCGCCTTCGCGTTTGGCACGGCAGTTGCTTTGCATTGTCGCGGTGCAATCAAACAGCTTGGGAGTCTTCGGTATGAGGGGTAATTTCTCCACAATAACAAAAATGTTTTCGGCGGGCGTGATCGCCGCCGGCCTGTCGATGTCGTCTCCGGCCAAGGCCGCCGAAGACACGATCAAGGTCGGCATTCTGCATTCGCTATCGGGGACCATGGCGATTTCGGAGACGACGCTGAAAGACGCCATGCTGATGCTCATCGAAGAGCAGAATGCCAAGGGCGGTCTGCTCGGCAAGAAGCTCGAGGCGGTCGTTGTCGATCCGGCCTCCAACTGGCCGCTCTTTGCCGAAAAGGCGCGCGAGCTGATCTCGAAGGACAAGGTCGCCGCCGTGTTCGGCTGCTGGACCTCGGTGTCGCGCAAATCGGTGTTGCCGGTGTTCTCGGAACTCGACAACATCCTGTTCTACCCCGTCCAGTATGAGGGCGAGGAAAGCGAGCGCAACGTGTTCTACACCGGCGCCGCCCCGAACCAGCAGGCGATTCCTGCCGTCGATTATCTCATGAGCGAGGACGGTGGCTCGGTGAAGCGCTGGGTGCTGGAAGGCACCGACTACGTCTATCCCCGAACCACCAACAAAATCCTCGAGGCCTATCTGAAGGCCAAGGGCGTCGCCGCCGAAGACATCATGGTCAACTACACGCCGTTCGGCTTCTCCGACTGGCAGACCGAAGTCTCCGCAATCAAGAAATTCGGCTCGGCCGGCAAGAAGACCGCCGTCGTCTCGACCGTCAATGGCGACGCCAACGTTCCGTTCTACAAGGAACTCGGCAACCAGGGCATCAAGGCCGAGGACATCCCGGTCATGGCCTTTTCGGTCGGTGAGGAAGAACTGGCCGGTCTCGATACCGCGCCGCTGGTCGGCCATCTCGCTGCCTGGAACTATTTCGAGAGCGTCGACACACCCGAAAACAAGAAGTTCATCGCCGACTGGCACAAGTTCATCAAGAATGACAAGCGCACCACCAACGACCCGATGGAAGCTCACTATATCGGCTTCAACATGTGGGTGAAGGCGGTCGAAAAGGCTGGCACCACCGATCCCGACAAGGTCATCGACGCCATGGTCGGCGTGTCCGTGCCGAACCTCACCGGCGGCTATTCGACCATGATGCCGAACCATCACATCACCAAGCCGGTGCTGATCGGCGAGATCCAGGCCGACGGCCAGTTCGAGACCGTGTCGCAGACGCCCGGCCTCGTGATGGGCGACGAATGGTCCGACTATCTGCCCGATTCCAAGGACCTGATTTCGGATTGGCGCGCGCCTCTGTCCTGCGGCAACTTCAACGTTGCCACCGGCAAATGCGGCGGCAAGGGCACGAACTGATCCCTCCCGGGACTGACCGATCGTGGACGCGTCCACGATCGGTACCGCCAAGCGTCCGGGCGCTTCAGCCCGCCCGGACGCGGAATTTCCCCACAGAAGAGTATCTGAACGGATGATCCTGTTGCGCACTCTCGGCCTCATGCTGGTGTTCCTGGTGGCAAGCCTATTGCCGTCGAACGCAGCCGAAGCCGATCTGCGCGCCATCGTCGCCAAATTCGCCACGGGCACGGGCTTTGCCGCCACTGAGGCCGTCGTGCGCGAACTTGCCGCCACCGGCGATCCGCTGGTTGAACGGCCGCTTGCAGCGCTCGCCGAAGGCAACCTTTACATCCGTAAAGCCGATTCAGCCGTCTTCGTCGGCAGTGAGGCCGCCGACAGCGTCACGCTGCTCGACCCGCTGAGTGGCGAGAAAGCCGGCGACGCCCCCAAGGCCGACATCACGAAGATCAAGGTCAACAACACGCTGCGTCGTGTCATCCGAGATGCGCTGGGAACGCTGACGTTGCGCGCGAAAGATCCTTCTGTCCGCATCGCCGCCGCCGACACCATGTTCAAGACCCCCGATGCCGCCAATATCGAGCCGCTCGATGCAGCCATCGCCGCCGAGACCGACGCCAAGGTCAAGGCATTGTTCGAACAGGCGCGCGCGGCATCGGTGCTGGTCTCCGACAAGCCGGAGGCCGACAAGCTTGCCGCCATTGCCCTGATCGGCGCGCGCGGCGACCGCGACGCGGTCTCGCTGCTCACCGCGGTCGAGGCCAATGCGCAAGGCGCGGTCAAGGATGCCGCGACGGCGGCAATCGCCAGCATCAATTCGAGCCTGGCGCTGTGGGATGCCGGCCAGAACATATGGTACGGCATCTCGCTTGGCTCGGTGCTGCTGCTGGCCGCCATCGGTCTCGCCATCACCTTCGGCGTCATGGGCGTCATCAACATGGCGCATGGCGAGATGGTGATGCTCGGCGCCTACACCACCTTCGTCGTCCAGCAGGTGATCCGAACCTCATTCCCCGGCCTGTTCGACTGGTCGCTGGTGATCGCGCTGCCGCTCGCCTTCCTGGTTGCCGCTTCCGTCGGCCTGATCATCGAGCGCGGCGTCATCCGTTTCCTCTACGGCCGGCCGCTGGAAACGCTGCTCGCAACCTGGGGCGTCTCGCTTGTCCTGCAGCAGGCGGTGCGCTCGATCTTCGGACCGACCAACCAGGAGGTCGGCAACCCCTCCTGGATGTCGGGATCGTTCGATGTCGGCCAACTCGCCGTCACCTGGAACCGCCTCTGGATCCTGGTCTTCGCGCTCACCGTCTTCGGCGTGCTGCTCTTTGTTATGAAGCGCACGCCCTGGGGCCTTCAGATGCGCGCCGTCACCGCCAACCGCCGCATGGCCGCCTCGATGGGCATCAGGACGCCTTGGGTCGATGCGCTGACCTTTGCGCTCGGCTCCGGCATTGCCGGCATTGCCGGCGTCGCGCTCAGCCAGATCGACAATGTCTCGCCCAATCTCGGCCGCGGCTACATCATCGACAGCTTCATGGTCGTGGTCTTCGGCGGCGTCGGCAATCTCTGGGGCACGCTGGTCGGCGCCTTCTCGCTCGGCATCGTCAACAAGGTTCTCGAACCCTATGCTGGCGCGGTGCTCGGCAAGATCGTCGTGCTGGTGCTGATCATCCTGTTCATCCAGAAGCGCCCGCGCGGCCTGTTCGCGCTCAAGGGCAGGGCGGTGGAAACATGATCACGGGACGCTTCTTCGCCGCGGGTGCCGACCGTCGCATCGCCATCACTATTTTCATCCTGCTGACGGCCGCCATTATCGTGCCGCTGCTCAACCTCGCAGTGTCGCCGCAAAGCGCGTTCTATATTCCGTCCTACATCGTCGCGTTGACGGGCAAGTACCTCTGCTATGCATTGCTTGCCTTGGCGCTCGATCTCGTCTGGGGCTATTGCGGCATCCTCTCGCTCGGCCATGGCGCCTTCTTCGCCCTCGGCGGCTATGCGATGGGCATGTACCTCATGCGCCAGATCGGCTCGCGCGGCGTTTACGGCAATCCGATCCTGCCCGATTTCATGGTGTTCCTGAACTACAAGGAATTGCCCTGGTTCTGGACCGGTTTCGACCACTTCTGGTTCGCCGCCATCATGGTGCTGGCGGTGCCCGGCCTGCTCGCCTTCGTCTTCGGCTGGTTCGCCTTCCGCAGCCGCGTCACCGGCGTCTATCTCTCCATCATCACCCAGGCGATGACCTACGCGCTGCTGCTCGCCTTCTTCCGCAACGACATGGGTTTCGGCGGCAACAACGGCTTGACCGATTTCAAGGATATTCTGGGCTTCAACGTGCAGGCCGACGCCACCCGCTCGGCCCTGTTTGCCGCCAGCGCCATCATACTCGCGCTCGCCGTCTTCATCACCTGGGCGATCGTCGGCTCCAAATACGGCAAGCTGCTAATGGCGGTGCGCGACGCCGAGAGCCGCACCCGCTTCCTCGGCTGGCGGGCGGAGAACGTGAAGCTGTTTGCCTTCACCGTCTCGGCTGTCATGGCCGGCATCGCCGGCGCGCTCTATGTGCCGCAGGTCGGTATCATCAATCCCGGCGAATTCGAGCCGTCCAATTCCATCGAAGTCGTGATCTGGGCAGCCGTCGGTGGGCGCGGCACCATTGTCGGCCCGATCGTCGGCGCGCTGCTGGTCAATGCCGGCAAATCCTGGTTCACCGGCCTGCTGCCGGAGTTCTGGCTGTTTGCGCTCGGCGGCCTGTTCGTCGCCGTAACCCTGTTCCTGCCCAAGGGCATCGTCGGCATGTGGGATTCCTGGCGCGGTAACGCTCGGGCGATGCGGGCTGCAGCGATTGCAGAGGAAGCGGGCACAGACCCTGATGCCCCGCCGCCATCGAAGATCGTGCGCAGCGCAGCAACAACGCCCGGTGCCTGGTCCGCGTCCGGGCCTGAACCGCAGCCGGCGGAATAGAGCGATGTCGAAGTCCAACACCATCCTCTATCTCGACGGCGTCTCGGTCTCCTTCGACGGTTTCCGCGCCATCAACAATCTGTCGCTGGTGCTCGACAAGGGCGAGATGCGCGCCATCATCGGTCCCAACGGCGCCGGCAAGACGACGATGATGGACATCGTCACCGGCAAGACCCGGCCCGACGAGGGCGAAGTGTTCTTCGACGGCCAGGTCGATCTGACCCGGCACGACGAGGCGGAGATCGCCATGATGGGCATCGGCCGCAAATTCCAGAAGCCGACCGTCTTCGAAAGCCACAGCGTCGAAGACAATCTGATGCTGGCGCTGAAGGGCCCGCGCTCGATCTTTCCGGCGCTGTTCCATCGCCGCTCGGCCGCCGAAGCCAGACAGATCGACGACATCCTCGGCATCATCCGGCTGGGCGACAAGCGCCACGATCTGGCAGCCAATCTCAGCCATGGCCAGAAACAGTGGCTGGAGATCGGCATGCTGCTGGCGCAGGACCCGAAGCTGCTTTTGGTTGACGAGCCGGTCGCAGGGATGACCGATGCCGAGACCGAGGAAACCGCGCGGCTGCTCAAGGACATAGCGCGCGACCATTCGGTCATCGTCGTCGAGCACGACATGCATTTCGTGCGCGAACTCGGCGTCAAGGTCACCTGCCTGCATGAGGGCTCGGTGCTGTCGGAAGGCTCGCTCGATTTCGTCTCGGCCGACGAGCGGGTCGTCGAAGTTTATCTCGGGAGATGAGCATGGTCTGGCGGGTGCAATTCCATCGCTTCGACTTTTCGTTCCTCCGCTTCTGGAGAAGGCGCTGACATGCTCGAAGTTTCCAACGCCACGCTCCATTACGGCGCTGCTCAGGCGTTGCGCGGTGTGTCGCTGACGGCGGGTGCCGGCAAGATCACCTGCGTGCTCGGCCGCAACGGCGTCGGCAAGACCAGTTTGATGAGATCGATCGTCGGCCACCACCGGCTGACGAGCGGAAGCGTTGCCTTCGAGGGGAAGGCGCTCGACCGGAGCGCGGCGTATGATCGCGCCCGGTCGGGCATCGCATTCATACCGCAGGGCAGGGAGATCTTTCCGCTGCTGACGGTGCGCGAAAACCTGGAGTCCGGCTTTGCGCCGTTGAAGCGCGCCGACCGCAACGTGCCGGCGCATGTCTTCGAACTGTTTCCGGTGCTGAAGCAGATGCTGGGGCGGCGCGGCGGCGATCTCTCAGGCGGCCAGCAGCAGCAGCTCGCCATCGGCCGGGCGCTCGTCATGCGGCCGAAACTGCTGGTGCTCGACGAGCCGACCGAAGGCATCCAGCCCTCGATCATCAAGGACATCGGCCGCGCCATCCGCTATTTGCGCGATCAGGCCGGCATTGCGGTGCTTCTGGTCGAGCAATATCTCGATTTCTGCCGCGAGCTCGCCGACGAGGTCAACATCATGGACCGCGGCCAGATCGTCCACACCGGCCCGGCCGAAGATCTCGACCGGGCGGACGTCAGGAAGTTTCTGACGGTTTAACGCAGGTCGACGGCTGCACGGATCGTACACGTCGAAGATTGGCTGAAATGCCCACAATCACTTCGTCATTCTAGGGCGGAGCAAGGAGCGGAGCGACGCGCGCAGACCCTAGAATCCATGCCGCGACATCAGCCAAAGAGTGCCGCGATGCAGAACAAGATCGCTTCTGCGGCACATTGGCCATTCCACATTCTGCACCGTTAATGACGCTTCTTCGTCCCGGCATGGATCCCTGGGTCTTCGCTCCGCTTCGCGTCGCTACGCCCAAGGATGATGAAGTCGCGAAGGTCCGCACCCGTTGCGTCGGACTTTCGTCCGAGGCCGCCACACTCTGGCACGCCGAATACTACATGCTAGTCTTTCCTAGGCCTCGGTGAGTCGGCCGCTTCCGTATCAGTCTGGTTCTGTAGCAGATCGAGGGAATATGCTGGCTCAGCCTGCAAGTTCCACGCAAGCAAGCCACCCTAGCTTCCCTCGCAGTTCTGATTGTCGGTCAATGCGTTCAGATAATCTTGCCAGGAGAATGGGCTATGGAACGGTTCGTCGAGGACCACCAGAAACGACGGCTGACAGAGCGTGTCGACATCATCACCGCCATCAACATTCTGCGCTCGCAAGGCTACCAGCAGGATGAGCTGATCGGCGAAATCACCAAGGTTTTCTACGTCGACCTCGACACTTACAACGAGATCGTCATAGCGGCCTAAAAGCGCGTCGCGCCTGAACGGCCTCATGCGACGCGCTTTGGGGTGTTGTTTTACGTGTGGTGAGGTTCAGGCCGGCTGAATATCAGCCCAGCCTACCCGGCGCGCCGGAAGGCGAGCACACGGTTGCGGCCGCCGCGCTTGGCGCCGTAAAGCGCTTTGTCGGCGGCGCTGAGCACCTTGTCGAATTTGGTGCCGCCCTCGCTGCCGAAGGCGTAGCCGGCGCTGACCGTGCAGGACAGCAGGCGGGTCTCGGTATCGATCCGGCGCATGGCAAAACTGGCCCGGATCCGCTCGGCTATGAATTCCACCTTTTCAGGCAAGGTGCGATCGAGCACCAATGCAAATTCCTCTCCGCCCATGCGCGCGGCGACATCGCCCGGCTGGAGATTGGCGGTCAAATCCTTGGCGAACAGTTTCAGCACCTCGTCGCCGGTGGCATGGCCGAACTCGTCATTTATCGCCTTGAAGCCGTCGAGATCGAACACGATCACGGCGGTGAAGGACCGGACAGGTGTTTTGCCGTGCAGATCGAACAAAGCGCGCCGGTTGAGCAGTCCGGTCAGCGGATCGGTCAGCGCTTCGCGGCGATGATACTGCGCCAGGCGTCCCTGGTTGAGCGCCAGCGAGAGCGCGCCGATGCCGGTCATGCACGCGATGACGACGATGAGGCTGAAATCCTCGGCCCAGTTGCTCGGCGCATGGCCAAGCACCAGCCTGCCATCCCAGACAAGTGCACCGGAGCACAGCACGAAGGAAATTGCGGTGGCTGTGTAGAGCCCGGCAATGCCGAGGATCGGGGCAGGGAATTCGGTGCGGCCCTTCCAGTATTCATAGGCCGTCGCAAACAAAAGCAGCGCGGCGAAGGCATTCTCCAGCATGAAGCCCAGCCCGTCATAGCCAAGCGCCATCGGCGGCAAGGCGACTGCCAGCGAGACGCCGGCGCCGACAGCAATGCGGGGCAGCGGTGACCTCCCTGTCGTGAACTGATGGGCAGCGCCCAGCATGGTCGCGAAGCCGAGCAGCAGGAACGTGAAGCTGGCGAGGCCGAGCAGGCGTCCGGGCGCGTCGATATAGGCCTGGTAGGCGAAGACGTCGGCGACGATCAGAAGCACGCTGACCGCCCAGGTCAGCAGGAATTTTTCCGAGCGCGCGGTAAGCCAAATGCCGAACAGCGTCAGGCCGAGGCAAGCGGCGGAAAACCCGACAGCCAACAGAAGGGAACTGTAGTCGAGCGACATGCCCTCGTCCTTGCGCGCGGCGGCCGGCCTATAGAAAGGACCCGCACCGGATTTATGCAGGAAGGAGGTATCGATAAGGTTACGATGCGCATAAGCTATCACGCTTCTGTTGATCGTAGCAATTCTGGGTTGAAACCCTTTTCAAGGGAAAGCGCTACCCGGATTTCCGGGAAAACCGGTCCGCACTTTTCCTGGAATTGCTCCTAATGCATGTCGCCCAGAAGTGTGCCGCGGTTCTGGGACAACGGCATGCATCAAGACAAAGACTTAAGACTTAAATCGCGCCGTATGAATCCGTTTCAGCGCGACGCGCTTTAACCGATCAGCTCACTCGCTTCATCAGCGCCATGGCGCCGAACGGCGCGCGCACCTTGCCCTCGGTGATGAAGTAGACGAACACGTCGCGCGGTTTCACCGGCGCGTCGAAAGTCGGATCGGCGCGCCGCAGATCGGCCGGCTGCTTGCCTTGCGCCCAGGTCTTCACCCGCGCTGCCCATTCGTCCAGGCCCTTCGGCGTATAGCAATCCGGATTGTCGTCGCTGCCGGTCTGCAGCCGCGCATAGATAAAATCGCCGGTGATGTCGGCGATACCAGGATATTTGGCATGGTCGGCATAGACGATCGCCGCCTTGTATTTGCGCGCCAGGCCCACAAATTCCGGCACGCTGAAACTGTCGTTGCGCACTTCCAGCGCATGGCGCAGCGCCACGCCATCCTGCTTTTCCGGCAGCAGCTTCAGGAAGGCCTCGAAATCGTCGGCGTCGAACTTTTTCGTCGGCGCGAACTGCCAAAGAATCGGGCCCAGCTTGTCGCCCAGCGCGGCAATGCCGGAGCCGAGGAAGCGCGTCATGGACTCGCCGGCTTCGCCAAGCACGCGCCGGTTGGTGACGAAGCGATTGCCCTTCAGCGAATAGACGAAACCGTCCGGCGCCTCGCCCGCCCATTTGACGAAGGTCGGCTCCTTGAAGCTGGAATAGTAGGTGCCATTGACCTCGATGCTCGGTACCTGGCGGGTGGCGTAACTTAGCTGTTTGGCCTTGGAAAGCTTGTCCGGGTAGAAAGACGTATCCCAGGGTTCGAAAGTCCAGCCGCCCATCCCGGCGCGGATTGTTCCTTGGCTGATCATCGTCTTCCTCCCAGTTCTAAAAATGCGGTCAGGCTATTTTTCCAATCGGTTTGATCATGTCGACCACGGTCCATCCGGGACGGTGGGGATTGGCTCGGCGGCCCGTTTCGTGGAAGCCATAGGCCGTATAGATCTCGATGTTCCGCTCCATGCGCGAATTGGTGTAGAGCCGCACCTCCGGCACACCCCATAGCCGCGCCTGTTCCTGGGCGAAGTCGAGCAGCGCGGTGCCGAGTTTCCTGCCCTGGAAAGCGGGGGAGACCGCGACGCTGAAGATCATCGCATGATCGGGATGGCGCTCAATAACGATCAGCCCGGCGAGTTCCGCGCCGCTCTCCAAGAGCCAGACCTCGCCACGCTCGATGCGTGGCGCATAGTCTTCGGTGACTGGGAGCGGCGGCGCGCCTAACAGGGGCGTGTAGTGCTCATAGGCGGTCTGCGTCAGCGAGACGACTGCGTCGAGATCACCGGCAAGCGCCTGTCGGACTGTCATTCAAAGCTCTCCAGGCGCCCGACCGGTCTGTCAGTTACTCCGCCGCTTCGCGCTTGCCTCCGGGCCGCCGCTCCAAAAGCTCCTTCAGGAACTGGCCGGTGTAGCTGCGCTTTTCGCGCACGATGGCTTCCGGTGTGCCCTGTGCCACCAGTTCGCCACCGCCATCGCCGCCTTCGGGGCCGAGGTCGAGCACCCAGTCGGCGGTCTTGATGACTTCGAGATTGTGCTCGATGACCACCACCGTGTTGCCCTGGTCGACCAGTTCGTGAAGCACTTCCAGCAACTTGGCGACGTCGTGGAAGTGCAGGCCGGTGGTCGGCTCGTCGAGGATGTAGAGCGTCTTGCCGGTCGCCTTGCGCGACAATTCCTTGGCGAGCTTGATGCGCTGCGCCTCGCCGCCCGACAGCGTCGTCGCCTGCTGGCCGATATGGATGTAGCCGAGGCCGACCTGCTTCAGCGTCTCCAGCTTGTCGCGCACCCCGGGCACGGCGGCAAAGAAATCGACGCCTTCCTCGACCGTCATGTCCAGGACGTCCGCGATCGACTTGCCCTTGAACACGACATCCAGCGTCTCGCGGTTGTAGCGCTTGCCGTGGCAGACGTCGCACGTGACGTAGACGTCGGGCAGGAAGTGCATCTCGATCTTGATGACGCCGTCGCCTTGGCAGGCCTCGCAGCGGCCGCCCTTCACGTTGAAGGAGAAGCGGCCCGGCTGATAGCCGCGGGCCTTGGCCTCGGGCAACCCGGCAAACCAGTCGCGGATCGGTGTGAAGGCGCCGGTGTAGGTGGCCGGGTTCGAACGCGGTGTGCGGCCGATCGGCGACTGGTCGATGTCGATGACCTTGTCGAGGAATTCGAGGCCCTCGATGCGGTCGTGATCGGCCGGATGCTCGCGCGAGCCCATGATGCGGCGCGACGCCGCCTTGAACAGCGTCTCGATCAGGAAGGTCGATTTGCCGCCGCCAGACACGCCGGTGACGGCGGTAAAAGTGCCGAGCGGGATTTCGGCAGTGACGTTCTTGAGATTGTTGCCGCGCGCGCCGACGATCTTCAGCCGGCGGTTTTTCTTGGCCTCGCGCCTGACACCGGGCGTGGCGACTTCGAGCGCGCCCGACAGATATTTACCGGTGATCGAGTTGGGATTGGCCATCACCTGCTGCGGCGTGCCCTGGGCGATGATCTCGCCGCCATGAATGCCGGCGGCCGGACCCATGTCGACGACGTAGTCGGCATGCAGGATGGCGTCTTCGTCATGCTCGACGACGATCACCGTGTTGCCGATGTCGCGCAGATGCTTCAGCGTGTCGAGCAGGCGGGCATTGTCGCGCTGGTGCAAGCCGATCGACGGCTCGTCCAGCACATAGAGCACGCCGGTGAGGCCGGAGCCGATCTGCGACGCCAGCCTTATGCGCTGGCTCTCGCCGCCCGACAGCGTGCCGGAATTGCGCGACAGCGTCAGATAGTCGAGGCCGACATCGTTGAGGAAGCGCAGCCGGTCGCGGATCTCCTTGAGAACGCGCACCGCGATCTCGTTCTGCTGGTCGTTGAGATGTGGCGGCAGTTCGGTGAACCATTTGTCGGCGTTGCGGATCGACTGCTCGGTGACCTCGCCAATGTGTTTTCCGGCGATTTTGACCGCCAGCGCTTCCGGCTTCAGCCGGTAACCCTTGCAGACCGGGCAGGGCGTCGCCGACATGAAGCGCTCGATCTCCTCGCGCATCCAGGCGGATTCGGTTTCCTTCCACCGCCGTTCGAGATTGGGAATGACGCCCTCGAACGTCTTGGTGGTCTTGTAGGAGCGCAGGCCGTCATCATATTGGAAGGTGACCTCGCGCTCGCCGGTGCCGCGCAGGACGGCTTCCTTGGCCTCTTCGGTCAGGTCTTTGAACTTGTCGCCGAGCTTGAAGCCGTATGCCTTGCCCAGCGCTTCCAGCGTCTGCGCATAATAGGGCGAGGTCGATTTCGCCCACGGGCTGACGGCGCCGTCGCGCAGCGAGACGTTTTCGTCCGGCACGATCAGGCTGGCGTCGATGGCGCGCTGATTGCCGAGGCCGTCGCAGGTCGGGCAGGCGCCGAACGGGTTGTTGAACGAGAACAGCCTGGGCTCGATCTCCGGAATGGTGAAGCCGGAAACCGGGCAGGCGAATTTTTCCGAGAACAGGATGCGCTCATGCGTCTCGTTCTTCGATTTGTTGACCGAGTCCTCGCCGGTCTGGCTGGCGTCGAGCGGCCGGTCGGCGAACTCGGCCACCGCCAGCCCTTCGGCGAGCTTCAGCGCCGTTTCCATGGAATCGGCAAGCCGTGTCGCCAGGTCGCCGCGCACGACGATGCGGTCGACGACGACGTCGATGTCGTGCTTGTACTTCTTGTCCAACGCCGGCACATCGGCGATCTCATAGAAGACGCCGTCGACCTTGACGCGCTGAAAGCCCTTCTTCTGCAGCTCCAGCAGTTCCTTGCGATACTCGCCCTTGCGGCCGCGCACGATCGGCGCCAGCAGGAAAAGGCGCGTGCCTTCCTCGACCGCCAGCACCCGGTCGACCATCTGTGAAACCGTCTGGCTCTCGATCGGCAGGCCGGTCGCCGGCGAATAGGGGATGCCGACGCGCGCGAACAGCAAGCGCATGTAGTCGTAGATCTCGGTGACGGTGCCGACCGTCGAACGCGGGTTCTTCGACGTGGTCTTCTGCTCGATCGAGATGGCCGGCGACAGGCCGTCGATCTGGTCGACATCCGGCTTCTGCATCATTTCGAGGAACTGGCGCGCATAAGCCGACAGGCTCTCGACGTAACGGCGCTGGCCCTCGGCATAGATGGTGTCGAAAGCAAGCGACGATTTGCCGGAGCCCGACAGGCCGGTCATGACGATCAGGCTGTCACGCGGCAGGTCGAGATCGACATTCTTTAGGTTGTGTTCGCGTGCCCCGCGAATGGAAAGGTATTTATGGTCGGCCATCGCCGGTCGCCGCCTCAGGTCTGGTGTCAGTGGGATCGGCGGGTTTTCCCGGCCATTCCCTATGTAGGTATTTTTGCCGCCACGTCGAGAGACGCCACACTTCTCGACCAAAGCCGTTTAACCGTCTTTCGCGCGAACGGGCAAGCGGAAAGAACAAAGACCGAACACGCTCCTGACAAAGCTGTGCAGAAACTGACAAGGGTGTTTCAGAAACTGACCCTGACGTAAGCTCCCGGCGATCACATTTTCCGTAACCGGCTATTCAAGGTTGACGCCGTCGAATCAGGGGCGCACTCTGCCGGAGTCAACGGAGCCGGCCGTCTTTGATGGCCTCGCCGCCCATAGCGGCCTGCGAGACGCCGCAGGTTTTTGCGATTTGTGCTTCGGATTGACACCAGTCGCAACGGACATAGGAGCGGAGCATGACGCCACCGGATAGTCCCTTGAGGCTCCACCTGCTAGTGGAGCCGCGGCGGGCATAAGTGCCAGGTAGTTTCAAGGCATTGGAGTGTATGCGTCCAAACGAACGCATCGCGTCAGTCCAACAAACCACCAGACAAACCGTGACCTGCCGAATCCCACAAAAATCAGAGACGGCTAGTCGGATCGTCGGCTGAATGCCGCGAAGCATCCGAAATCAAAGTCGGTATAACACTACCGGCAGTTTGGATTTGAAATCCAAAAAAAGCCCCGACCGTTTGCGGAAGCAACGGCGGGGCTGTTCGTTTGCGAGGAAGTCGTCGGCGCAGGCTTTCTCTCCCGTATAGTAGCTGGGAGAAGGGGCTACCGGCGCGGCGGCTTGATCCCACCCGTGCCGACATCGACAGTGATGCTGCCGGAAATTCTGACATCGGTGTCGCCGATCTTGAACGTGCCGTTCTCGCCGGCAGGCAGCGCGTCGTCCGGCTCCGGCTGCGGCGCGGGCTTGGCGATGCGGTAGTCGCCGGTCACGCCGGGCAGGGCGCCTTTCCGCGACGTGCTGGTGCTGCCCCCGGCAAAGGCCATGCTCGATGTCGCCGCCGTGATGGCAAAGGCTATGGTCAGTCTGTTCAGGTGGTAGCGCATGGCAAGACTATAGTGCCGCGCTCAAGGCGAGGCCAGACCAGCGGCGTTGAAATTGAGGGAACACCGGCCTGCATTCAATCCGCCGATCAGGCCGCTGCCTGCTTGCGGGTGTCGAAGACGTGGTCGACGAGGCCCCAGTCCTTGGCCTCCTTCGCGGTCATGAAGAAATCGCGGTCGAGCGTGCGTTCGACCTCTTCGTGGGTGCGGCCGCAATGGTGAGCGTAGAGGTCGGCCATGTGCCGCTTGGTGCGCAAAATGCCTTCGGCGTGACGCTGGATGTCGGAGGCCTGGCCCTGGAAGCCGCCCAAAGGCTGATGCAGCACGATGCTGGCATTGGGCAGCGCGATGCGCCGCCCCGGCGTTCCCGCCATCAGCAGGAAGGAGGCCATCGACGCGGCAAAGCCCATGCACACCGTCGACACCGGGCAGCTGACATATTGCATCGTGTCGTAGATGGCGAAACCGCTGGTCACCACGCCGCCCGGCGAGTTGATGTAGAGCGAGATCTCCTTGTCGGGATTGTCCGATTCCAGCGACAGGAGCTGGGCGCAGACCAGCGCCGACATGCCGTCATTGATCTCGCCATTGACGAAGATGATGCGCTCGCGCAGCAGCCGCGAGAAAATGTCGAAGGCGCGTTCGCCGCGGCTCGATTGCTCGATCACCATCGGCACCAGATTGGCAAAGCCGCTCATCTCATTGTCTCCGTTTTGATTTTTCCGGTTCAGGCGGCGCGCAGCAACAGGCGTGGCGCGTTGGCGGCGACAGGCCGCTTGGGCTTGTATGCGCGCAGCCAGAGCCGGCAGCCGGCGCCGGCCATCGCGACCGCAGGCGTCAGGACAAACCCGTCGTGGACGATGCGCAGATGCGTGCCGCCGGAAACGGTGCGGGCGAGTGTGAAGGTGACGATGCTCCCCAGCTCCTCGCGGTCGGCGTCGCCGGAACGCTCGCGCCAGGAATAGCGCAGCAGGCGCCCCGGTTCGGCATCGAGCACTTCGCACTCGATCGGCTTCTCAGGCCCGGCAAAGGCAAAGCGGCTGCCGGTTTCCGGATTGATGTCGTTCGGCATCATCCATTCCGCCAAGAGGTCCGGCACGGTCAGTGCCCGCCACACTTTTTCCGGTGCGTCCGGCAGATCGCATTCGAAGGCGAGGGCATCTTTGGCGGTCTGCGTCTGCTTTTCGTCGGTCATTGGTCCATGTCCTTCAAAACGACCTTCAGTCTTTCGATGCGCTCCGGCCAGAATGCGCGGTAGCGTTCGATCCAGCCGAGCAGCGGCTCGAGCCCTTGCGGATCGGCGCGATAGTAGGCGTTGCGGCCGGCGCGTCTTTCGCTGACTAGGCCTGCGCCGCGCAGCACGGCAAGGTGCTGCGACACCGCCGGCTGCGACACGCTCATGCCGGTGCGCAACTCCGACACGCTCATCTCGCCGGAAGTCAGCCGCTCGTAGACGGCGCGTCGCGTCGGGTCGGCCAGGGCGCGAAAAATCTCTGCTTCGATCATGGCAAAAGCATAAGTCGATACTTATCGATTTGGCAAGGGGTGTTTTGAATGCCGCGTATTGATTGGATCCTGCCGGGCCTCTAAGCCGTGGGGAACAAGATGGGCCGATCATCGCGAGGCAGGAGTAGTATTTATGAATTCCAACGTCGATCTTTCGTCCGCCGAGAACCTCAACGAGGCTCTGAGGCTCTATCGCCGCCTCGTACTCGGTATAGGAGCGATCGCCGTCATCGGTTTCGTGGCCGTGATCTTGTTGGCCAAGCTGGGTACGGCGCTATCGCCGCCATACGGGATTTACATCTTCGGCGAAGGATTGGGGACCTGGGGCCTAATCGCGGTGGTAGCGGCGCTCGTCGCTCAGGTGTGGTGGCACGGGCGCGCGATCGGGAAATTGCTGAATGACCCGGCTCTGAAATCTGAACCTGCAGTCGGGCTGATGTCGGCGCCAACCGTGATCGCGCAGCGCGCCCATGGCATGGGCATGGAGTGGAGCGGCTTTTTCGGTCCGTTGCGACCAGCTAAAAAACGGCGCTGACGACACCGCTTCTCGCCCCTGCGTGTCAGCTAAATCCACGCGCCCGCGTCCGCGATTGCTGCCATTCCTTGACAATCCGTGGTTAACAGTATAGGAACGAAAAGGGAACAAAAACCTTGTGGGAAAAGCCAGCCGCGGCAAGCCAGGATTGTGCGCGGCCTGTAAGGTGAACGACTTGAAATTTGTTTCGGATGAGCACGGAGAAGTGTCATGGCGGGTAGCGTCAACAAGGTCATTCTGGTCGGTAACCTCGGCGCGGACCCTGAAATCCGCCGCCTGAATTCCGGTGATCCGGTCGTCAACATCCGCATCGCCACGTCGGAAAGCTGGCGCGACAAGAACTCCGGCGAGCGCAAGGAAAAGACCGAATGGCACAACGTGGTCATTTTCAATGACCAGATCGCCAAGGTCGCCGAGCAGTACCTGAAGAAGGGCATGAAGGTTTACGTCGAAGGCCAGCTGCAGACACGCAAATGGCAAGACCAGACCGGCGCCGACAAGTACACGACCGAAGTCGTGTTGCAGAAATTCCGCGGCGAGCTGCAGATGCTCGATTCTCGCGGCGAGGGCGGCGGTCAGGTCGGCAACTATGCCGGCGGCGGCGGCGCGAGCCGTGGCTCGGATTTCGGCCAGTCTGGCCCCAATGAGAGCTTCAATCGCGGCGGCAACAGCGGTGGCGGCGGTTCCAAGGGCGGCGGTGGCGGCGGCTCGTCGCGCGAACTGGACGACGAAATCCCGTTCTGAGCTGACGATAGTCAGCGATATCTGAGGAGAGGGCGCGATGTCGCTCGGACCGCTTCTGTCGGCGCGCCCTCCCATTCCATGGTACGCCTTCGCGGCCCTTGCCGCGCTGGCCATTGGCGCTACGCAACTGGCACTGCCGAAAGGCACGACGCGCCATCGTGTCGTCGGCTATGCCTGGGCGGCGCTGATGATGGTCGTCGCCATCTCCAGTTTCTGGATCCAGCAGATACGCCTCGTCGGTCCGTTCAGCCCGATCCATCTCTTGTCGATTTTAGTGTTGATCGCCGTGCCGCTTGCGGTCTGGCACGCGCATATGCATCGGGTCGCCAAACATCGCAGGGTGATGATATCGCTGTATGTTTTCGCCCTGATCGGCGCCGGCGTGTTCACGCTGCTGCCGGGGCGGATCATGCACACGGTCGTCTTCGGCCAGTGACGCTTTCTGAAAGGAAGATTGCCGTGAAAGCACGGATTAAATGGGTCGAGGAGCGCACCTTCGTCGGCGAGTCCGGCAGCGGCCACAAACTGGTGCTGGGGACCGCCCCCGGGCCGGAAGGCAAGACGCCAGGTCCGAGCCCGATGGAGCTGGTGCTGATCGGCACCGGCGGCTGCTCGGCCTATGATGTCGTCCACATCCTCGAAAAAGGCCGCGAGGCGATCGAGGACTGTGTTGTAGAACTCGACGCCGACCGGGCCGAAACCGACCCCAAAGTCTTCACCCGCATCCATATGCATTTCATCGTCACGGGCCACGCGCTGTCGCGCGACAAGGTCCAGCGCGCCATCAACCTGTCGATCGAGAAATACTGCTCGGCCTCGGCCATGCTGGCCAAGACGGCTGTCATCACTCACGATTTCGAGGTCGTCGATACGGCGGTGGAGTAGGGGCTGCCGCTTACCCCGCCATCAGCGCCTTGATGCCATCCGCGACGAACTGAACCGCAAGCGCGGCCAGGATGACGCCGAGCAGGCGGGTGAGGATCGAGCGGCCGGTCTGGCCGAGGATGCGGTCGATGCGCTCCGACAGCACGAACACCAGATAGGTGATGGCAAGGCAGACGAAGATGATGCCGACCAGCGCCGCTTGTGCTGCAAAACCCTGAAACGAGCCCGACAGTAGCACAGTCGCCGAAATCGCACCGGGGCCGGCGATCAGCGGGATCGCCAGCGGGAAGGCCGCGATGTTGTGGATCATGTCCTTGGTGATGGCGACGTCGCCGATCTTCTCCTTGCGGTCCTGGCGGCGCTCAAACACCATTTCGAAAGCGATGAAGAACAGCAAAAACCCGCCGGCGACACGGAAAGCCGGCAGCGTGATGCCGAACACCGACAGGATGGACGCCCCGGCCACCGCAAACAACGCCATCACGAGGAAGCCGATGATCGAGGCGCGCACCGAAACCTGCTGACGTTCCTCGCGGTTCATGCCGCGTGTCACCGCGAGGAAGAGCGGCGCGAGACCTGGCGGGTCGATGGTCACCAGAATGGTGACGAAGGCGTTGAACAGGCTGTCGAAACTCGGCATCGCTGACCCCTCCCGCCGGGCCGGACCCCTGCGCCACCATAGTGGTAGAGCAAAGCCCGACCGGTGGGAACCGTCTGACATGGCGATACCGGAGACGGCGTCAGTGTTAGGCGGCAGCGTTGCAATAGGCCTCCCGGCGATAGCCGTCGGGATCGACGACGAAGGCAGCGTAATAGTTCTCGCCATATTCGGCGCGCAGGCCCGGCGCGCCATTGTCGCTGCCGCCTGCACGCAAGGCGGCGGCATGGAAGGCGACGACACTCTGCCTCGTCGGCGCGGCAAAGCAGAAATGCAGACCGGACTTCTCGTCCGATGGCACTGGCCGCTCCGCGTCGTTCACCCACAGCGCGACGGCTTGCGCACCATAACCCAGTGAGCCTGGCGACTGGCTGAGGCAGGAATAACCGAGCGGCTTTAGCGCGGCATCGTAGAAGGGCTTCGAAACGTTGGTGTCGCGGACGCCGATCGAGACATGGTCAAGCATGCTTTTGGTCACCTTTTTGCAATATGTTGCGTCATCAGTCGTGGGCGACGCGGCGCGCCAGGAACTCGACTTCGAGACGCCATGTCTTGCCATCGTCGTGCGAACGCTCGCCGAGCCAGCGGAAGCTGTCTTTCGTGATGCGCGAAAAGCTCCAGCGGACCGAGGAACCAGTGCCGTCGGCGCCGACCTGCACAATCGTGTCGCCTTCGGCGCGACCAAGCTGGCGGCTGTAGTATTGGTTGCGCGGGTCGCTCCAGAAGATGTGCCAGGCATCCGAGCCGGGATCATAGGCCCGCAGCGTTGTGCCATAGAAAGTCCATTTGCCGAGAGAAGGCGAGGGGCCGGCATCCCGCGCGGGCAGGATCCATACATCCTGGATCGCCCTGCCTTCCAGGACCCAGCCGAAATGCACCTCGCCGCGTCCGGTGAGAACCGTGCCGTCCTCGAGATGGCGCGTGGCATCGAATGTCCAGGCGCCGACGAAGCGGCCGTAGAGATCAAGCTTGTCAGCCAGACCGGGGTTGGGGCCGTCGCTGTGGAGCGCTTCGGCAAAGGAGCATGTACCGATCATACTTGCTGCCTTCGTTGTGTCAGGAGGCTGCAAGCGATAGGCCCCGGCAGGGTGTCGCGCTTGGGAAAAATTGCTATCTTTCAAGCCATGACGACGAGCGAACAAAACCTGGCATCGGGGCAGGGCTGGCATGTGTCCGACGTGCTGTGCACGGCCGGCGCCGGCGACCGCCCGTTCGAGGAGGCGCACGACACCTTCTGCGTTGCCGCTGTCACCAGCGGCACCTTCCGCTACCGCACCAGGCAAGGCGCCGCCATGCTGGCGCCGGGCGCAATCCTGCTAGGCAATGTCGGCGCCTGCTATGAATGCGGGCATGAGCATGGCGCCGGCGACCGTTGCCTGTCCTTCCACTTCGCTCCGGCCTATCTCGACCGCATCGCCAGCGACGTGCCCGGCGCGAGCAAGCTCGCCTTCGGCGTGCCGCATATGCCGCCTTTGCCGGCGCTCGCATCGCTGCTGGCCGAGGCGGAAGCGGCGCGCGAGATGGTCGACATCGACGCCTTTGAAGAGCTTGGCCTGCGAATTGCCGGTGCAGCACTGGCAGTTGCCGGCGCAGCACTGCCCGTCGCCAGCGATGCGGTGCCTGGCGTTCGACCGCCGAGCCGCCGCGACCAGAAACGGGTTGCCGAGGCGGTGCGGCAGATCGAGCTCAATGCCGACAGGCCGGTCTCGCTTTCCGAGCTTGCCTGCGCGACGGCGACCAGCCCGTATCATTTCCTGCGCACCTTCCGGCAGGTCGCCGGCATGACGCCCTATCAGTTTCTGCTGAGAACCCGGCTGCACCGCGCGGCGGTGCGGCTGCGCATGTCAGGCGATGCCATCTCGGCAATCGCCTTCGAGGCCGGTTTCAACGATTTGTCGACGTTCAACCGCCGTTTCCGGCGCGTCATGGGCGAAACGCCCGGCGACTATCGCGCCCGGCGGATGGCTACCCGCTAATGCGTCCGCCTGCCTCCTGATACGTTCTGGCTTGGAAAACTGTCCTTCGCAGGCTTTTGCCCCTGGCGGCGGCGAATGCGTTATGGCCAAATCGTCGCAATCAGAGGTATCCATTTGAATTTACCGCTGAAATCGTCATTGGAAAAGCACCACGAATATTGGAGTTTCGGCCGTGCTTCCTATATAAGCGGTCAATGATTCCTGATTAGATTGTGATCCGATTTGACCGACCAAAAACCCCCGCGCGGCGCCGACGGCGGCCCCACCGGCATCGAGCCCATCTCCATCATCGAGGAGATGCAGAGCTCCTACCTCTCTTATGCCATGAGCGTGATCGTCAGCCGTGCGCTGCCCGATGTGCGCGACGGCCTGAAGCCGGTGCACCGCCGCATTCTCTATGCGGCGCATGAGAGCGGCTATCACTGGAACCGCAAATATGTGAAGTCGGCCCGCCCGGTCGCCGACGTGATGGGTAAATACCATCCGCATGGCGACGCCTCGATCTACGACGCCTTAGTGCGCATGGCGCAGGACTGGTCGCTGCGCGTTCCGCTGATCGACGGGCAGGGTAATTTCGGCTCCATCGACGGCGATCCGCCGGCGGCGATGCGCTACACCGAATCGCGGCTGACCAAGGTCGCACATGAGCTGCTGGAGGACATCGACAAGGAAACCGTCGATTTCCAGGAGACTTATGACGCCTCCGACACCGAGCCGAAGGTGCTGCCGGCTCGCTTCCCCAACCTTCTGGTCAACGGTTCCGGCGGCATTGCCGTCGGCATGGCCACCAATATTCCGCCGCATAATCTGGCCGAGATCTGCAACGGCGCCATCGCCATCATCGACAATCCGGCGATCGATTTGCCGGCGCTGATGGAGATCATTCCGGGTCCCGATTTCCCGACCGGCGGCATCGTGCTCGGCCGTTCCGGCATCTACAGCGCCTATGCGACGGGCCGTGGCTCCATCGTCATGCGCGGCAAGGTCAATGTCGAACAGCGCGGCAACGACCGTGAATCGATCATCATCACGGAAGTCCCGTACCAGGTGAACAAGGCCTCGATGATCGAGAAAATGGCCGAGCTGGTGCGCGACAAGCGCATCGAAGGCATTTCCGACATTCGCGACGAAAGCGACCGCCAGGGCTACCGCGTCGTCATCGAGCTGAAGCGCGACGCTGTCGCCGACGTCATTCTCAACCAGCTTTACCGCTTCACGCCGCTGCAGACCTCCTTCGGCGCCAATATGGTGGCGCTGAACGGCGGCAAGCCGGAAGTGATGAACCTGACCGACATGCTAAAGGCATTTGTCGGCTTCCGCGAAGAGGTGATTAGCCGGCGCACGAAGTTCCTGCTGCGCAAGGCGCGTGACCGTGCCCATGTATTGGTCGGTCTCGCCATAGCCGTCGCCAACATCGACGAAGTGATCAAGCTGATCCGCACCGCGCCCGATCCGCAGACGGCGCGCGAGCAGTTGATGGAGCGGCGCTGGCCCTCCGGCGACGTCGAGTCATTGATTCTGCTGATCGACGATCCGCGCCATCGCATCAATGAGGATGGCACCTACAACCTGTCCGAGGAACAGGCGCGCGCCATCCTCGAACTGCGCCTGCAGCGCCTGACTGCGCTCGGCCGTGACGAAATCGCCGACGAGCTGAACACCATCGGCGACGAGATCAAGGATTACCTCGACATTCTGTCGTCCCGCGCCCGCATCCAGCAGATCGTCAAGGACGAGCTTGCCGCCGTGCGCGACGAGTTCGGCACGCCGCGCCGCACCGAGCTCACCGACGGCGGCGCCGACATGGAAGACGAGGATCTGATCCAGCGCGAGGACATGGTCGTCACCGTCAGCCATTCCGGCTACATCAAGCGCGTGCCGCTGTCGCTCTACCGGGCGCAACGCCGCGGCGGCAAGGGCCGCTCCGGCATGTCGACCAAGGAAGAGGATTTCGTCACCCGGCTGTTCGTCGCCAACACGCATACGCCGGTGCTGTTCTTCTCCTCGCGCGGCATCGTCTACAAGGAAAAGGTCTGGCGGCTGCCAATCGGCAATCCGCAGTCGCGCGGCAAGGCGCTGATCAACATGCTGCCGCTGGAGCAGGGCGAGCGCATCACCACCATCATGCCGCTGCCCGAGGACGAGACCAGCTGGGGCGAACTCGACGTCATGTTCGCCACCACGCGCGGCACCGTGCGCCGCAACAAGCTGTCCGAATTCGTCCAGGTCAACCGCAACGGCAAGATCGCCATGAAGCTGGAGGAGGAGGGCGACGAGATTCTCGGCGTCGAGACCTGCACAGACAATGACGATGTGCTTTTGACCGCCAGCTCCGGCCAGTGCATCCGCTTCCGCGTTGGCGATGTGCGCGTCTTCCAGAGCCGCAATTCGGTCGGCGTGCGCGGCATAAGCATGGCCGAGACCGACCGCATCATCTCCATGTCGGTGATCGAGCATGTCGATGCTTCACCGGCGGAACGCTCCGCCTACCTCAAGCGGGCAGCACTGGAGCGGCGGCTTGCCGCCGAGGTGACCGGCGAGGAAGAAGAGATTGCACTCACCAATGAGGAGATTGGCGAGGAGACTGAGCTTTCCGACAGCCGTTACGAAGAGCTCAAGGCGCATGAGCAGTATGTGCTGACGGTGACCGAATATGGCTACGGCAAGCGCTCGTCATCCTACGATTTCCGCCTGACCGGACGCGGCGGCAAAGGCATCCGCGCCACCGACGTGTCGAAGGTGGCCGAGATCGGCCAGCTGGTGGCGACTTTCCCGGTCGGCAATGACGACCAGATCATGCTGGTTTCGGATGGCGGCACGGTCATCCGGGTGCCGGTCAACGGTATCCGTTTCGCCAGCCGCGCCACCAAGGGCGTGACCATCTTCAACACCGCCGAAGGCGAGAAGGTGGTTTCGGTCGAACGGATTTCGGAGCCGCAGGCCGACGAGGATGTCGAAGAGGGTGTCATTGAGGCCGGCGCCGGAGATGCCGTACCGGACAGCACCGAATAGGTTTGAGCAACAACGCCGGCCCGATGGGCCGGCGCAAACAAGAAACTAGCAATAAATCAGGGGCGATGGTGGGGCCAGCGAGCGCCGAAACCTTCGAACCGCTTTGTGCGGACACGGACGCGCTCTGCCTCGCTATGCAATCCGAATGCGGTGGCGATCAGCATGGCGACGGTCATTGCGGTGGCGAGCATGTAGATCAGCATGTGCGTGTTCTCCTGCGCCTATCCAACGGTTAGATCGGGTTTTGGTTTCATCTTCCGAAGTGCAAACTAGCGAACGCGGCGTGAAGTCTTCGTGATCAAGGCATTCATCTGTCGTTCATGTCTGCGAAAAGGTTCACGCAGATGTTCCCAATCGCATTTGCCTTCCGGCCAATGCCCCGCTAGAAGCACCTCCCATGACCGATCGCATCGCCCTTTATGCCGGCTCCTTCGACCCGCTGACCAACGGCCATCTCGATGTGCTGAAGGCATCGCTGGCTGTCGCCGACACGGTATATGCGGCGATCGGCACCCATCCCGGCAAGACGCCGCTGTTTTCCTTCGACGAACGGGTGAAGCTGATCGAGGCCGCGACGAACGCCGAATTCGGCCGCGACGGAGCCCGCATTAGGGTTGTCGCCTTTGACGGGCTGGTCATCGACGCGGCCCGCAAGCATGGCGCCTCGATCATGATCCGAGGCCTGCGCGACGGCACCGATCTCGATTACGAGATGCAGATGGCTGGCATGAACGAGACCATGGCGCCGGAACTGCAGACGGTTTTTCTGCCCGCCAGCCCATCGGTACGCACCATTACCGCCACACTTGTGCGCCAGATAGCCTCGATGGGCGGAGACATCCGTCCCTTCGTACCGGCCGCCGTTGCCGGTGCGCTCACCGCCAAATTCGCGAAATAGTGCATGTCGCCCCAAAGTGGATGCCGGTTTTTGGGGCAACGACATGCACCCTAACAAAGACCTTCGGAGATCCCTTATGCAGCTGAAAAAGCTCGCCTCGTTCCTCGTCGTGCTTGCCGGTCTCGTGACCGCATCCGTTTCGGCCTTCGCCGCCGAACCGGAAAACACCATGGTCATCACCTTGAAGAACGGCGACGTCACCATCGCGCTACGCCCCGACCTGGCACCCAAGCATGTCGCGCAGATCAAGAAGCTGGTGCGTGAAGGCGCTTATAACGATGTCGCATTCCACCGGGTCATCAACGGCTTTATGGCGCAGACCGGCGACGTCAAGTTCGGCAACATGAAGAAGGGGTTCAGCCCCGAGGCCGTCGGCACCGGCGGCTCAGACCTGCCCGACCTGCCGGCCGAATTCTCGCAGAGCGAACATTTCAAGCGCGGCACGCTCGGCATGGCCCGCTCGCAGGACCCGAACTCCGCCAACTCGCAGTTCTTCATCATGTTCGCGCCGGCGCCGAACCTCGATGGCCAGTACACCATCGTTGGCAGTGTCGTCAGCGGCATGGAGCTGGTGGACAAGATCAAGAAGGGCGACGAGGCCGACAACGGCACGGTCAGCGAGCCCGACCGCATGATCAAGGTACGCATCGCCGCCGACAAGTAAACCAATCAAATCAATCTGTTTTTCTGAGATAAAGGATATACGACATGGCTGAGATCAAGGACCGCGAGAACGCGCTCATCCTGGAAACGACCAAGGGCAAGGTCGTCATCGAACTGTTCCCCGATTTGGCTCCCGGCCACGTCGCCCGCATCAAGGAACTGGCCCGCGAAGGCGCCTATGACGGCGTGGTCTTCCACCGCGTCATCGAAGGCTTCATGGCGCAGACCGGCGACGTGAAGTTCGGCAATTCGTCGAAGCCGACCTTCGCGCCGTCGCGTGCGGGCATGGGCGGCTCGGAAAAGCCGGACCTGAAGGCTGAGTTCTCCAACGCCAACCATGGCCGCGGCACCTGCTCGATGGCCCGTTCGCAGAACCCGAACTCGGCCAATTCGCAGTTCTTCATCTGCTTCGACGATGCCGCCTTCCTCAACCGCCAGTACACGGTCTGGGGCCAGGTCATCGAAGGCATGGACAATGTCGACAAGATCAAGCGCGGCGAGCCGGTGGTCGATCCCGACAAGATCGTGTCGCTGAAGGTCGCGGCCGACGTCAAGTAAGGACAAACGACGATGATGGGCGTGGTCTGGTCGCTGCTCGGCATCCTGTCAGGCGCCTTCATCGCCGTCCAGGCGCCGATCAACTCGCAGCTGGCGCGCGGCCTGGGGCTCCCGGTCGCGGCTGCTGCCTTCTCGTTCCTGTCGGGCGCGATCGTGCTTGGTATCATCTCCATTGCCGTTGTGCGGCTGCAGGACATCTCGCTCGACTGGAAGGCGCCGGCACCTTGGCTGTTCATCGCCGGCGGCATGCTCGGCGGTTTCTATGTCACCCTGTCGACCATTCTTACGCCGCGCATCGGTGCAGCCGCGTTGATGGCGTTCCTGGTTGCCGGCCAGCTCTTCGCCGGCATGCTGATCGACCGCGTCGGCTTCCTCGGCGTGGCGGTGCGCGAGATTTCGCTCGGCCGCATCGCCGGCGCGGTGCTGCTGTTGGCCGGAGCGCTGCTCGTCCGGCTCTACTGATGCGCGTCGACCTCTTCGACTTCGACCTGCCTGAGGAGCGCATCGCGCTTCGCCCGGCCGAGCCGCGCGACAGCGCCAAAATGCTGGTGGTCAGGCCAGGCGAAGACTTTGCGGACCGCGCGGTGCGCGACCTTCCGTCCTTGCTCAGAACGGGCGACGTGCTGGTCTTCAACGACACCAAGGTCATTCCTGCCCAGTTAAGAGGCATCAGGCGGCGCGGCGAAGCGCAGGCGCAGGTCGACGCCACGCTGCATATGCGCATGGCGCCTGACCGCTGGCTGGCCTTCATGCGGCCGGGCAAGCGCGTCGCCGCCGGCGACCGCATCCATTTCGGCCATGACGGCAATTCCTGTTTTCTCGGCCAACTCGACGCCACGGTGATCGAGAAGGGCGACGCCGGCGAGGCGTTGCTCGGCTTCGACCTCTCCGGCCCGTTTCTCGACGAGGCGCTGCATGCCGTCGGCCACATCCCGCTGCCGCCCTATATCGCGTCGAAGCGCGACGACGACGCGCGCGACCTGACCGACTACCAGACCATCTATGCCAAAGAGGAAGGTGCTGTGGCAGCGCCCACCGCCGGCCTGCATTTCACGCCGGAACTGTTTGCAGCACTCGACGCTAAAGGTATCGAACGCCGCTTCGTCACCTTGCATGTCGGCGCCGGCACCTTCCTGCCGGTCAAGGCGGACGACACCGCTGACCACAAGATGCATGCCGAGACCGGCTCGGTCAGCGAAGCAACAGCCGACGCTCTGAATGGCGCCAAGGCGCGGGGCGGGCGCATCATCGCTGTCGGCACGACCTCGCTGCGCCTGCTGGAGAGCGCGGCACGGCCTGATGGCTCGCTGACCGCCTGGTCCGGCCCGACCGACATCTTCATCACGCCGGGCTATCGCTTCCGCACCGCCGATCTGCTGATGACCAATTTCCATCTGCCGCGTTCGACGCTGTTCATGCTGGTTTCGGCCTTCAGCGGCCTAGATACGATGCGTGCGGCCTATGCTCATGCCATCGGGAACGATTACAGGTTCTATTCCTACGGAGATGCAAGCCTGCTTTATCGAGCGGAGATGAGCGATGGACGATGACCTGCAGGCCTTTGATCGCGAAAGCCTGATCGCCGAAGTGAAGAAATTGCGTGCCGGCATTCGCCAGCACCGAGATTCTACCGGCCATGATTTATGCTGGCATCATCCCAACCTGTGGGACCTGCTGCCGGAAAAGACCGATCCATCGATTGCTGTGCCGCCATGGCCGAAATTCATGCGCGGCTGCATCCAATACCGGCAGTCGCTCGACAGGCAGGCGCCAGGCGCGCCTGTCCATGACAAGGAATTCAATGGCTGAGACATTCACCTTCAAGATTCTCGCCACCGACGGCAAGGCGCGGCGCGGTGTCATCGACATGCCGCGCGGCGAAATCCGCACGCCGGCCTTCATGCCGGTCGGCACCGGCGGCACGGTCAAGGCCATGTATATGGACCAGGTGCGCGGCGTCGGCGCCGACGTCATTCTGGGCAATACCTATCATCTTATGCTGCGGCCAGGCGCCGAGCGCGTGGCGCGGCTTGGCGGCCTGCATGAGTTCGCCCGCTGGCCACAGCCGATCCTGACCGACAGTGGCGGTTTTCAGGTCATGTCGCTGTCGAAGCTCAGAAAATTGACCGAGAAGGGCGTCACCTTTCGCTCGCACATTGACGGCGCTGCCTACGAGATGTCGCCGGAGCGCTCGATCGAGATCCAGGGCCTGCTCGATTCCGACATCCAGATGCAGCTCGACGAATGCACAGCGCTGCCGGCCGACCTCAAGGAGATCGAGCGCGCGATGGAGCTGTCGCTGCGCTGGGCCGAGCGCTGCAAGACAGCGTTCGGCGACCAGCCCGGCAAGGCCATGTTCGGCATCGTCCAGGGTGGCGACAACGCAGCACTCAGGGTGCGCTCGGCGCAGGCGCTGAGCGCGATGGAGCTGAAGGGCTATGCCGTCGGCGGCCTGGCCGTCGGCGAGCCGCAAGCGGTGATGCTGGATATGCTGGAGGTCACCTGTCCGGAATTGCCTGACAACAAGCCTCGATATCTCATGGGCGTCGGCACGCCGGACGACATCGTGAAATCGGTGGCGCGCGGCATCGACATGTTCGACTGCGTGATGCCGACCCGCGCCGGCCGCCATGGCCTGGCCTATACCAGGCGCGGCAAGGTCAATCTCAGGAATGCCCGCCATGCGGACGATCCGCGGCCGCTGGACGAGGAGAGTGACTGCCCGGCGGCACGCGACTATTCACGCGCCTATCTGCATCATCTCGTGCGCTCGCAGGAGGCGCTGGGCGCGATGCTTCTGACCTGGAACAACCTGTCTTACTATCAGAAGCTGATGCAGGACATTCGCGCCGCGATCGAGGCAAAGGCCTTCGAAGCGCACACATCAGACATTTCAGAGGGATGGGCGAGGGGCGATATTCCGGTGCTATAAGCACATCTAGGTGCTGAGCGAATTCGCTGCGCGCAAGCTGCAGCCGGTGATTTGAAAGCTGCCGTCGGGCTGCTGTTCCAGCGTGTAGACCGCCTCATAGTCCTTGCCGTCGGGCCCAACGATCAGCACTTGCTGGATTAGCGAAGTTGGCCCCATCTGCTCGACCTTGCCGAAGGAATAGCTCTGCGGCTGGCGCACCGGCGGATAGCCGTTGGTCACCATGTTCATGAAGGTGTCGACGGTCGGAAAGATGCGCTTCACATTTGGAGCGGCGAAACTGTACGCCTTGGCGCCATCATTGGCGATGAGCGCCTTCAACTGACCATCGATGACGGCCTGGCCGGCCTTGACTTCGGCGTCGCCGGCAAGGGCTGCCGACACGAACAACGCGAACAGCAATGAAACAACTGCGAATGCGGTGCGGCGCATGGCCTGTCTCCATTGTCCCCCAACAAAACCTGTCCCGGGACGCATCATACCATACGGTTTGCGGAGCCTCACGGTTTCAGCAACCGCAATATTCGCCACGCAAGTGCCACATGATCATGCTTAAGCCTCCTTTAACGCGGGGCGCGCATCGTAGGGACGGGTGGGGACCCGTTCGCGCAACCAGGGGACGACCATGTTCAAGCAGCCGATCGACCGGCGCCTTTTGCTGAAGGGCGCGGCAAGCCTCGCGGTTTTGGCTCCCTTGCCCGCCTGGGCAAGCACCGGGCCGACTGTCACGGAAGTCGCCTTCGATCCCGCCATTCCAGCGCTCGGCAACCCCGATGGCGACGTCACCATCGCCGAATTCGTCGACTATCAATGCCCGATCTGCAAGCTCGTCTTCGTCGAACTGAAGAAGTTGATGGAAGAGGACAACGGCGTCCGGCTGGTGATGAAGGACTGGCCGATCTTCGGCGACGTGTCGCGCGACGCGGCGCGGGTGACGCTGCTGAGCGGCGAACACTATGGCGCGGCGGTCGATGCGCTGATGACCAACCAGCGCGGCCTTTCGGAACGCCGCACCAACGACATCCTTTCTTCCGTCGGTGTCGATGTGGCGATGGTGCGTGCCGACCTCGCCATCCGTGAACCCGACATCGACGCTGCCCTTGTCCGCACCGAAGCCCAGGCGACGGCTTTCAAGCTGCGCGGCACGCCAGCCCTGGTCATCGGCGGCAACCTGTACCGGCGCGGCATGCCCGTGTCCGAACTGAGACAAGCCGTCGCCAAGGCCCGCTCCGCCTGATGCTTGAAAGCCGGGCGGCAGTCTGCCACAAGGGCCGCTTGAGTGCTGAAGCTTGATCGGGACCGGCAATGAAGACGTTTTTCATGCAGATAAAGTGCGATCTGGGCAAGTCCTATGAGGTCGCCAGCGCGCTCGCCGATGCCGAAATCGCCTCGGAGATCTACTCGACCGCCGGCAATTACGACTTGCTTGCCAAATTCTACGTCGACGACGAGGAAGATGTCGGCCACTTCGTCAACGAGAAAGTGCAGATTATTCCCGGAATCAAGGACACCTTCACGGTCGTCACTTTCCGCGCATTCTAAAGCAATTCCAGGAAAAGTGTGAAGCGGTTTTCCGTCCGGAATTGCGGCAAAGCAAAAAGCCATGGCAGGTCGCCGTTTCCATGAAACGGTGAACTGCTATGGCCGCATCAGGCACTTGCCCGGTGAACTGCTAGAGCCGCATCAGGCACTTGCCCGGCGACAAGGCAGAGCCTGATTAAGGTCCTGTTCCGACTGCCCGAATTTTGGGCAGTCGGAACATACTGATCGCCGATATCCTCCAAATCACCGATTGCGCTTGATTTTCTCCCGCGACGCCAGTGAAATGGCGTCACAGGGGAGTATGCGATTGGCAGCGTTCGACGAAATGCTTCCGGAAGTTTCCGGGCTTAGACAACCCTATACGGCTTACGACCGCTGGCTGAAGGAGCAGGACCCGGCCAGGCTTACCGAAAAGATGCAGGACGCCGAGCGCGTCTTCCGCAAGACCGGCATTACCTTCGCCGTCTATGGCGAGCAGGAAGCCTCCGAGCGGCTGATCCCCTTCGACATCGTGCCGCGCATCATCTCCGGCAATGAATGGCGAAGGCTGACGCAAGGCATCGAGCAGCGCGTGCAGGCGCTGAACGCTTTCCTCGACGACATTTACCACCGCCAGGAAATCCTGCGCGCCGGCCGCGTGCCGAGGGAGCTGATCGCCAGGAACGAGGCGTTCCTGCCGGAAATGATCGGAGTGCGGCCACCGGCCGGCGTCTACACCCACATTATCGGCGTCGATATCGTCCGCATCTCGGAGAACGAGTTCTACGTGCTGGAGGACAATGCGCGCACGCCGTCGGGGGTCTCCTACATGCTGGAGAACCGCGAGACGATGATGCAGCTCTTTCCCGAGCTGTTCCAGCAGATCAAGGTGCGGCCGGTGGAGAATTATCCGCAATTGCTGCGCCAGTCGCTGGCGGCAGTGCGGCCGCAAAGCACCAAGGGTGCACCGACCATTGCCGTGCTGACGCCGGGCAGCTTCAACTCCGCCTATTTCGAACATGCCTTCCTCGCCGACCAGATGGGCGTGCAGTTGGTCGAAGGCCAGGATCTGCGCGTTGTAGACGGCCACGTCGCCATGCGCACGACCGAAGGCTACAAGCAGATCGACGTGCTTTACCGGCGCGTCGACGATTCCTTCCTCGATCCGCTGACCTTCCGGCCGGACTCGGCCCTTGGCGTGCCCGGCATCATGGACGTCTACCGCGCCGGCAACATCACCATCGCCAACGCGCCGGGAACCGGCATCGCCGACGACAAGGCGATCTATTCCTACATGCCCGACATCGTCGAGTTCTACACCGGCCGCAAGGCCATCCTCGGCAACATCCCGACCTGGCGCTGCTCGGAGCCCGACAGCCTGAAATACGTGCTCGAACACATCCATGAGCTGGTCATCAAGGAAGTGCACGGCTCCGGCGGCTACGGCATGCTGGTCGGCCCGGCTGCGACCAAGAAGGAATGCCAGGATTTCGCCAAGAAGCTGCAGGCGAAGCCCTCCAACTACATCGCCCAGCCGACGCTGGCGCTGTCGACTTGCCCGATCCTGACCGAAAAAGGCCTGTCGCCGCGCCATGTCGATCTCAGGCCCTATGTTCTGGTCTCCGACCGAATCCAGATCGTTCCCGGCGGCTTGACGCGGGTGGCGCTGAAGGAGGGGTCGTTGGTCGTGAATTCCTCGCAAGGCGGCGGCACGAAGGATACGTGGGTGTTGGACGATTAGTAGGGAATAGGGCAGTAGGCAGTAGGCAGTAGGCAGTAGGCAGTAGAGGGACAAGAAATGCCATATTCCACAGAGATTCAAATGCTTACCAATCCCTACTCACTATTCCCTACTCACTAGCCCGAAGGGCCACTTCACATGCTTCTCGGCCGCACCGCCAACGGGCTCTACTGGATGAACCGCTATATCGAGCGGGCGGAAAACATGGCGCGTCTGGTCGATGCCGGCCTTCGCATGGCGCTGACCCGCACCCAGAGCGCGTCGGAAGAGTGGAATTCGGTGCTGCTCAGCGCCGGCTCCGACGTCAGCTTCACGCAGAAATACAAGGACTATACCGCCGCCAATGTCGCCGACTTCCTGCTGCGCGACACCTCGAACCCGTCGAGCACGATGTCGGCGATCGAGACCGCTCGCAACAATGCCCGCATGGTGCGCACCGCGCTGACGCGCGAGACCTGGGAGAGCATCAACGAAGCCTGGATGGCGCTGAAGCGCATGCTGGCAAAGCCGATCGACGAGCGCGACCTGCCGAGTGTGCTCGACGCCATCAAGCGCGAGACGGCGCTGATCCGGGGCTCGTTTTACGGCACCATGCTGCGCAACGAGATCTTCGACTTCTCGCAGCTCGGCACCTATGTCGAGCGGGCCGACAACACGGCACGCATCCTCGACGTGAAATACTACGTGCTGCTGCCGTCGATCTCCTGGGTCGGCTCGAGCCTCGACAACTACCAGTGGGAATCGATCCTGCGCTCGGTGTCGGCGCACCGTTCCTATCGCTGGGTCTATGAGGCCGACTACAAACCGACCAACATTGCCGACTATCTGATCCTCAATGTGCGCATGCCGCGCTCGCTGACCTTCTGTTATCGTTTTCTCGCCGAGCATCTGAAGTTCCTCGGCGATGATTATGGCGACCGTCATGCCTGCCACGCCACCGTCGACAGGACACAGGCGATGCTGCAGGCAGGGTCGATCAAGGACATATTCGACGCCGGCCTGCACGAATTCCTGGCCAGGTTCATTCAAGACAACACCAAGCTTGGCGAAGAGATCGCACAAGATTACCGGTTCAATTGAGCATGATCGCGAACCGGAGGGCCGCGCTAGCGACAAGTGAGACCCGGTTTTCGGATAAGATCATGCTTACAAACGGAAAATAGGCATGCGGCTCAAGATCACCCACCGTACCGAATACCGCTACGACGCGCCGGTGCACTATCTGTTGCAGCGGCTACGCCTGTTACCGGTCAGCGGACCGACGCAGACCGTCTTGTCCTGGGCGCTGAAGATCGAGGGCGCGCGCGAGGAAGTCCGCTTTAACGACCATTTTGGCAACGATAACAGGCTGTTGAGCGTCGAGGGCGAGCGCGACTTCATCACCGTCGAGGCCTCCGGCGAGGTTGTCACGCGCGACACAGCAGGCGTCTCGGGTCCGCATCACGGCTTTGCGCCACTGTGGCTGTTCAGCCAGGAGACAGCTTTGACCATCCCCGGCGAGGGCATAAGCGAGCTTGCCGCGGCGGTCGGCAAAGGTACCGACATCGAAAGGCTGCATCGGCTGATGGGGCTGATCGTCCAACGCGTCGCCTACACGCCGGGCACCACCAGCGTGACGACCCCGGCGGAAGAGGCATTGGCGCTGAAGACCGGCGTTTGCCAGGATCACAGCCACATCTTTGTCACCGCAGCCCGCGTCATGGGTTTTCCGGCCCGCTATGTCAGTGGCTATCTGATGATGGATGCGGCCATCGAGCAGGCGGCAAGCCATGCCTGGGCCGAAGCCCATGTTCAGGGTCTCGGCTGGGTCGCCTTCGACGCCGCCAACGGCATTTCCCCCGATGAACGCTATGTCAGGGTAGCCACCGGCCGTGATTATCGCGACGCCTCGCCGGTGTCGGGAATTCGACTGGGACAGGCGGAGGAACAGCTTGCAGTCACCGTCACGGTAGAGCAGTAGTCTCCGGCAAGATTGCTGCCTGAAGAGATTCCATGACTTATTGCGTCGGCCTCAAGATCGATCGTGGGCTCGTGTTCATGTCGGACACGCGCACCAATGCAGGGATGGATTCGATCTCCACTTTCAAGAAGATGCATGTCTGGGAAGAGCCAGGCGAGCGCGTCATCGTGCTGATGTCGGCCGGCAATCTGGCTACGACGCAGGCCGTGGTCAGCCTGCTCGACGAGCGCACCAAAGCGGTGGCGGAACGCCACGCGACGCTGCTCGAGACCCCATCCATGTACCAGACGGTGCGGCTGGTCGGCGACACCGTCAAGGAAGTCATCGCCAGCTCGTCGCCTGCCGGCGAAAAGGCGGATTCCTATTTCAACGCCTCCTTCATCCTCGGCGGCCAGATCAAGGGCAGCCCGCCACGGCTGTTCATGATCTATCCCGAGGGCAATTTCATCGAATCCACCGACGACACGCCGTTCTTCCAGATCGGCGAGACCAAATACGGCAAGCCGATCATCATCCGTGCCTATGAAAGGACGATGAGCCTGGCTGAAACGGTCAAGCTCTTGCTGGTATCGTTCGATTCGACGCTGAAATCGAACCTGTCCGTCGGCCTGCCTCTCGACCTGCTGTTCCTGGAGGAGGATACGTTCACGGTGGGTTTGAAAAAGCGCATCGGCCAGGACGATCGATATTATCGTGCTATTTCCGAAGGCTGGTCGAACGCGTTGAAGACGGCCTTTGCCAGCCTGCCTGATTTTCCGGGGTAGCGCGGGAACCTTCGTCGCGGTTGCCTCACTCTATTTAACATGTTAATCAAAAACCCATACGGCTGGGACTGATCGGCACGTCGGGAGGATAGATGGACAATGAGCAATTCCGCGACTGGTCGAGGCGCGCCGCCGACTGGGGCGCTGATTACCGCGCCGGCCTTCGCGATCGGCCCGTGCGACCTGCCATAGCGCCGGGCGAGATCTTCAGGAGCATCGAAGCTTCTCCGCCGGAGGCGGCTGAATCGATGGAGACGATCTTCGCCGATTTCGAAGCCAAGATCGTGCCCGGCATGACGCATTGGCAGCATCCGCGTTTCTTTGCTTATTTCCCGGCCAATGCAGCACCCGTCTCGGTGGTTGCCGAATATCTGGTCTCTGCGATGGCCGCGCAGTGCATGCTGTGGCAGACTTCGCCGGCGGCGACAGAGCTTGAGACGCGCATCGTCGACTGGATGCGCCAGGCGCTCGGCCTGCCCGAAGGCTTTTCCGGCGTGATCCAGGACTCCGCATCATCGGCGACGCTGGCCGCCGTGTTGACCATGCGCGAGCGCACGCTCGACTGGCAGGGCAACAAGAAGGGTCTTTCCGGGCAGGGCAGGCTGCGCGTCTATTCCTCCGACCAGGTGCACACCTCGATCGACCGCGCCATCTGGGTCGCCGGCATTGGCGAGGAAAACCTCGTCCGCATTCCCGTCGCCGGCACCTACCGCGCCATGGATACCGCGGCTTTGGAAGCGGCGATTGTTGCCGACCGCGCGGCCGGCCTATTGCCGGCCGGCATCATCGCGTGCGTCGGCGGCACCAGCACCGGCGGCACCGACGACATCGCTGAAGTGGCCGCGGTGGCCAAACGCCAGGGGCTCTATCTGCATATCGACGCCGCCTGGGCCGGATCGGCGATGATCTGTCCGGAATACCGGCATTTCTGGACCGGTGTCGAGGGCGCGGACTCGATCGTCTTCAACCCGCACAAATGGCTGGGCGCGCAATTCGACTGCTCGATCCAGTTCGTCCGTCAGCCGGAGGATCTCGTGCGCACGCTGGCGATCAAGCCGGACTATCTGAAAACTCGCGGTCATGACGGCATCATCAACTACTCCGAATGGTCGGTGCCTCTCGGCCGTCGCTTCCGGGCGCTGAAGCTGTGGTTCCTGCTGCGCGCCCATGGCCTCGAGGCGCTGCGCACCATGATCCGCAATCACGTCGCCTGGAGCGAAGGCATAGCAGCGCGCCTGGCCGAGGAGGAGGATTTCGAGCTCGCCAGCCAGCCGATGCTGTCGCTGTTCTCGTTCCGGCATCGCGCCGCATCCGGCGCTGACTGCGACGAGCACAATCTGCGTCTGGTCGACGCCATCAACAATGACGGCCGTATCTACCTGACGCAGACGCGTGTCGATGGGCGGGTCGCCATCCGCTTCCAGGCAGGCCAGTTCGAGACAACCGCGGCCGATGTCGATACCGCCTTCACTGTCATCTGCGAGTGTGCAAGATCCCCGAAGGACTGACAGGGATTGCCCGGGTGGTTGCCGCCGCCGGGGCAAGCCAGCAAGGACTTGCGAGCAAGCATATGGCCGGAAGGGCTGAAGGGGTTAGCCAGAATCTGACGGGCGTCTGGAGCGGGCGCTATTTCTATCCGCGCGAACTGCCGCCGGTTTCCTTCGTTGCAACGCTGATCGAGACGGCAACCAGCTTGACGGGGATGACCCACGAACCGGCGGCGACCAGCACGGCAAGATACGCAAGCCTGCAGGGCCAGCGAGAGGGCAACGCCGTCTCCTTTACCAAGACATACGACAAGGCCCAATTGAAGGCGCACCCGATTCACTACAGCGGCATCATCAACGGTGATGCAACCGAGATCAAAGGCACTTGGCGAATCCCGGGATACTGGTCCGGCAATTTCCTGATGATCCGCTCGCCAGGTAAAGTCGCGGCTGTCACCCGCAAGGTGGCGGAGCGGGTCTGAGCCGTATCTGCCCGGTTCGCCTTTGCAATCATCGATATTTCATTAGCCGGCGTCTCCCTTTTCATTGCTTTCGTTTTCAGCTACAAACAAGAAAAACGAAAACGGGAGGTTCTCAGTGTATTTGTCGCCGCGCCATGCCGAAATCATCCAGATGGCGAAGGACCATGGCCGTGTGCTGGTCGATGGCCTCGCCACGCACTTCAACGTGACGCCGCAGACCATCCGCAAGGACCTCAACGATCTCTGCGATCAGCGGCTGCTGACGCGCATTCATGGCGGGGCCTTGTTCCCGTCCGGCATCGAGAACATGGAGTATGAGGCGCGCCGCAAGATTGCCGCCGACGAGAAGGAGGCGATCGGCCGCGCGGCGGCCAGGCTGATACCCGACAACGCATCTTTGTTCATCAATATCGGCACCACGACCGAGTCGGTCAGCAAGGCGCTGCTTGACCATACCGGGCTCATGGTCATCACCAATAATATCAATGTTGCCAACAGGATGCGCATCTATCCTTCGATCGAGGTGGTAATCGCCGGCGGCGTCGTGCGCGGCTCCGACGGCGGCGTTGTCGGCGAGGCCGCGGTCGATTTTATCAGGCAGTTCAAGGTCGACTATGCGGTGATCGGCGCCTCGGCCATCGACCATGACGGCGCGCTGCTCGATTTCGACTTTCGCGAAGTGAAAGTCGCGCAAGCCATTATCGCCAATGCCAGGCATGTCATCCTGGTCTCCGACCAGACCAAGTTCGAACGAACCGCGCCGGTTCGCATCGGCCATCTCTCGCAGGTAAACACCTTCATCACCGACCGTTGCGACATCCCGTCGGTGCGTAAGATCTGCGAGGAAGCGGAGGTTCAATTGATCGAAACTTCGCTCGGCTAGGCTATCGATCACGGTCCCGTTACATTTCGTTTGACATTCGTTCTTATTTCGAAATAATCCCGATACGGTTTCGTAACAACTCAAAAATGCTGCAATGCGAAATCGCGGGAGGGATTTGTGGACGCAGTCCGTGACATCTTCGTCATCGGTGGCGGCATCAATGGCTGCGGCATCGCCCGCGACGCCGTTGGGCGGGGCTTTTCGGTATTTCTCGCCGAGATGAACGACCTCGCCAGCGGAACCTCCTCCGGTTCGACCAAGCTGATCCATGGTGGCCTGCGCTACCTCGAATTCTACGAGTTCCGGCTTGTGCGCGAGGCGCTGATGGAGCGCGAGGTTCTGTGGAAGAACGCGCCGCACATCATCTGGCCGATGCGCTTCGTGCTGCCCTATGCCAAGGGCCTGCGCCCGGCCTGGCTGATCCGGCTCGGCCTGTTCCTCTACGATCATATTGGTGGCCGCAAATTGCTGCCGGCTACCCGGACACTGGACATGTCCAAGGATCCGGCCGGCAAGCCTCTGAAGCCGCTATTTCACAAGGCCTTCGAGTACTCGGACGGCTGGGTCAACGATGCCCGGCTGGTGATGTTGAACGCGCGTGACGCCGCCGACCGCGGCGCCACCATCCGCACCCGCACGAAAGTCGTCGGGGCGCGGCGCGAAGGCGATCTGTGGGCGATCCGCGTGGAAGACGTGCAGACGGGAGAGGCCGAGGAGGTCAAGGCCCGGCTGCTGGTCAATGCCGCCGGTCCATGGGTCGACCACGTCCTGTCGACCACCGTGGGCCAGAACGACGTGCACAATGTGCGCCTGGTGCAGGGCAGTCATATCGTCATCAAAAAGAAGTTCGATGATCCGCGCGCCTACTTCTTCCAGAACAAGGACGGGCGCATCATTTTCGCCATCCCTTACGAGGAAGAATTTACGCTGATCGGCACCACCGATCGCGACTATCCCGGCGATCCGCATGACGTGAAGATCAGCGACACCGAGATCGACTATCTCTGCGCGGCGGCGAGCGAATATTTTGCTGAAGCCGTGACGCGTCCCGACATCGTCTGGACCTATTCGGCCGTGCGCCCGCTCTATGACGACGGCGCTTCGAAGGCGCAGGAAGCGACCCGCGACTATGTGCTGAAAGCCGATGGCGGCGGGGGCAAGGCGCCGATCGTCAACGCTTTCGGCGGCAAGATCACCACCTACCGCCGGTTGTCGGAATCGATGCTGGAAAAGGTCGAAGGTTTTCTCGGCAAGCGCGGCAAGCCGTGGACGGCGAACGCGCCCTTGCCGGGCGGCGATTTCCCGGCCACCGGTTTCGACGTCCAGGTGGCGAAGCTGAAGAGCGCCTATCCTTTCCTCGACCAGCTCCTGGCGCGTCGGTTGACCAGGCTTTACGGCACGCGCGCGCAAGTGCTGCTCGGCCTTGCCAAGTCGAACGCCGATCTCGGCCGCAATTTCGGCGCTGATCTCTATGAGGCCGAGGTACGCTACCTCAGCGAAAATGAATGGGCGCTGACCGCCGAAGATGTATTGTGGCGTCGCACCAAGCGGGGTCTGCATCTCAGCCGCGAACAGGCCTCGGCGCTTGACGAATTCATGCGCGGCATCAGCCGGCGCCATGTCGCGGCAGCGGAATAGGGAAGGCGATTGATGCACAAAGCCTGGGAGGAGGCATCATGCTGGAACTGAGAAACGTGACGAAGATGGTCGGCGCGGTGGAGCATATCCGCGACGTGTCGCTGACGCTTCAGCACGGCTCGCTCAACGTTTTGCTCGGGCCGACACTGTCGGGCAAGACCAGTCTGATGCGGCTGATGGCCGGACTCGACGTGCCGACCACCGGTTCAGTCTGGTTCGACGGCCAGAATGTCACCGGCATGCCGGTGCAGCAGCGCAAGATCGCCATGGTCTATCAGCAGTTCATCAACTACCCCGCGATGACCGTCTACGAGAACATCGCCTCGCCGTTGCGCGTCGCCGGCACCGACCAGGCCAAGATCGACAAAGAAGTCCGCAACGCGGCAGGGCTTTTGAAGCTCACACCCTATCTCGACCGCACGCCGCTCAGCCTGTCCGGCGGCCAGCAGCAGCGTACGGCGCTGGCCCGCGCCATCGTCAAGAATGCCAGTCTGGTGCTGCTCGACGAGCCGCTCGCCAATCTGGATTACAAGCTGCGCGAGGAGTTGCGCGCCGAGCTGCCCAAGATATTTGCCGCCGCCGGCACCATTTTCGTCTACGCCACGACCGAGCCGCATGAAGCCTTGCTGCTCGGCGGCAATACGGCGACGCTGTCCGAGGGGCGGATCACCCAATTCGGGCCGACCATCGACGTCTTCCGCAAGCCGATCGACCTGGTGACGGCGAAAACCTTTGCCGATCCGCCGCTCAACACCATCGTGCTGGCCAAGAAAGGTCCCGATTTCCTTCTCGAGGGCGGCGTCAAGCTGCCGGTACCGGCCGAACTCGCCGGCATTTCCGACGCCAACTACACGATCGGCTTCCAGCCGCATCATCTGTCGCTCGAGCGGCCCAACGCTGCCGCGGTGCCTGTGCGCGCCAAGGTGACGATCACCGAGATCACCGGCTCGGAAAGCTTCATCCATCTCGATTTTGCCGATGCGCGCTGGGTCATGCTGACCCACGGCATCCGCGATTTCGAGCCCGACGCCGAGATCGAGGTGTTTATCGATCCGCGTCACATCATGGTCTTCGACAGCAACGGCAGCGCCGTCGCCGCGCCGAAGCTTGCGGCCTGAGGGGGGAGAGATGGCGCGCATCGACGTCAACCATGTCAGGCACTCCTACCTGCCCAATCCGCAGAAGGATGCCGATTTTGCGCTGCGGGAAGTGCACCACACATTCGAGGATGGCGGCGCCTACGCGCTGCTTGGGCCTTCGGGTTGCGGCAAGACCACGCTGCTCAACATCATTTCGGGACTTTTGCACCCCTCGCACGGTGAGTTGCTGTTCAACGGCAAGGACGTCACCAATCTGTCGACGCAGGAGCGCAACATCGCGCAGGTGTTCCAGTTCCCGGTCATCTACGACACCATGACCGTTTACGACAATCTTGCCTTCCCGCTGCGCAACCGCGGCGTGCCGGAGGCCGATGTCGACCGCAAGGTGCGCGAGACGCTGGAGATGATCGACCTGGCGTCGTGGGCGAAGAAGAAGGCGAGGGGCCTGACCGCCGACCAGAAGCAGAAGATCTCGCTCGGCCGCGGCCTGGTGCGCTCGGATGTCAATGCTATCCTGTTCGACGAACCGCTGACGGTTATCGATCCGCACATGAAGTGGGTGCTGCGCTCGCAGTTGAAGCAACTGCACCGCCGCTTCGGCTACACCATGGTCTATGTCACCCATGACCAGACCGAGGCGCTGACCTTCGCCGACCAGGTCGTCGTCATGTATGATGGCGGCATCGTCCAGATCGGCACGCCGGCCGAATTGTTCGAGCGCCCGCGCCACACATTCGTCGGTTACTTCATCGGCTCGCCCGGCATGAACGTCATGCCGGTGGCGATCGACGGCAAGACCGCGACGATCGGCAGCCAGCGCATCGAGCTGCCCGGCGCGCCAAAGACCGCCGCTGGGAGCTCCGGCGCCATCGAACTCGGCATCCGCCCCGAATATGTCAGGCTCGGCCGTGACGGCATGGCGGTTAAAATCAGCAAGGTCGAGGATCTCGGCCGCCACAAGGTGGTGCGCGCCAGCCTCGAAGGCCGCGAGATCGCTGCCGTCATCGGCGAGGACGAGAGCGTGCCGGCCGACCCAAAGGTTCGCTTCGATCCGGCCGGCATCAACATCTATGCCGATTCCTGGCTGGTTGAGATGGGGCGTGTCGAGATGGGGGCATAGATGGAAAAGACCTGGAACAACAAGGCCTGGTTCCTGGTGCTGCCGGTGCTGGTGCTGGTGGCGTTCTCGGCCGTCATTCCGCTGATGACGGTCGTCAACTATTCGGTGCAGGACACCTTCGGCAACAACGTCTTCTTCTGGGCAGGCACCCAGTGGTTCGAGGAACTGCTGTCGTCCAGCCGCTTCTGGGAAGCCATGGTGCGCAACCTGATCTTCTCCTTCATCATCCTGGCCATCGAAGTGCCGCTCGGCATCTTCATCGCGCTCAACATGCCGAAGAAGGGTTGGGGCGTGCCGGTCTGCCTGGTGCTTATGTCGTTGCCGCTGCTCATTCCGTGGAACGTCGTCGGCACCATCTGGCAGGTCTTCGGCCGCAACGACATCGGCCTGCTCGGCTACTACGTCAACGCGCTCGGCATCGACTACAATTACGTGCAGGATCCGTTCGACGCCTGGGTCACCATCATCATCATGGACGTCTGGCACTGGACCAGCCTTGTCGTGCTGCTCTGCTATGCCGGCCTGGTTTCGATCCCGGATGCCTTCTACCAGGCGGCCAAGATCGACAGCGCCTCGCGCTGGGCGGTGTTCCGTTATATCCAGCTGCCGAAGATGCAGCGTGTGCTTTTGATCGCCGTGCTGTTGCGCTTCATGGATAGCTTCATGATCTACACCGAGCCCTTCGTCGTCACCGGCGGCGGCCCCGGCAACTCGACCACCTTCCTGTCGATCGACCTCGTCAAGACCGCGCTCGGCCAGTTCGACCTCGGTCCGGCGGCCGCCATGTCGCTGGTCTACTTCCTGATCATCCTGTTGTTGTCGTGGGTGTTCTACACCGTGATGACCAACTACGACGCGGAGCGCTGAGATGAGCGGCGCCAACGAAAGAGCCGACAGAGTGAGCGAAACCACCGCTTCGGGAAAATTGGCGAGCACGCCTTCGCAGGATCAGGTCGCCCGGCTGATGCGCAAGCGCGGCGAGGAATCGCGCTGGTGGTGGATCGTGCCGACGATCTACATCATCGTGCTTCTGCTGCCGATCTACTGGCTCATCAACATGAGCTTCAAGACCAATGCCGAGATCGTCTCCTCGCTGACGCTCTATCCGCATCAGCCTACGATCGCCAACTACGTCACCATCTTTACCGACGCCTCCTGGTATTCGGGCTACATCAATTCGATCACCTATGTGGTGATGAACATGGTGATCTCGGTGGCCGCAGCGCTGCCGGCGGCCTACGCCTTTTCGCGCTACCGCTTCCTCGGCGACAAGCATCTGTTCTTCTGGCTGCTGACCAACCGCATGGCGCCGCCGGCGGTGTTCGCGCTGCCGTTCTTCCAGCTCTATTCGGCCTTCGGCCTGATCGACACCCACATCGCGGTGGCTCTGGCGCACTGCCTGTTCAACGTGCCGCTGGCGGTGTGGATCCTCGAAGGCTTCATGTCGGGCGTGCCCAAAGAGATCGACGAAACAGCCTATATCGACGGCTACTCCTTCCCGCGCTTCTTCGTCAGGATATTCATGCCGCTGATCGCCAGTGGCATCGGTGTCGCCTGCTTCTTCTGCTTCATGTTCTCATGGGTCGAACTTTTGATCGCCCGCACGCTGACCACCACTGACGCCAAGCCCATCGCCGCCACCATGACCCGCACCGTTTCGGCCGCCGGCATGGATTGGGGCCTGCTCGCCGCCGCCGGCGTGCTGACGCTGATCCCCGGCGCGCTCGTCATCTGGTTTGTCCGCAACTACATCGCCAAGGGCTTCGCCCTGGGGAGGGTGTGATGAAACAAAAGCACGGGTTCATCCTCACCACCACCGCCAAGGGCTTTGCCCTGGGGAGGGTGTCACCATGAATCTCGACCTCACCTGGATGGCGTGGACGTGGCCGACGGCGGCGTTCTTCGGCACCATTCTTCTGCTGCTGTGCGGCATGGCGTTTTGGGAATTTGCCTCGCCGGGCGGCAATCCGCGCGTCGGCATCCTGCGCTTCGAGACGACGCGCGGCGACCGTCTTTTTCTGTCGCTGCTTGGCAGCGCCTTTATCCATCTCGCTTGGCTGGGTCTTGTCGGATCCAACCTGTGGTGGGCTCTCGCTCTCTCCGTGGTCTACGCCGTCGGCGTGTTCCGCTACGTATAGAGGGGGAAACTGTTGGATCGACCGCGTGCCGGCGGCCGTTCCAGATCGCACTTGAAACCTAAATGTGGAGGAAACCTATGCGACGGCAATTTTTAACATCAACAACTGCCCTTGTCCTGTTGCTCGGGGTAGGCAACGCCTACGCCGGAATGGATGAGGCCAAGGCGTTTCTGGACAAGGAAATCGGCCCGCTGTCGACGCTCGACCGCGCCGGCCAGGAAGCAGAAATGCAGTGGTTCATCGATGCCGCGAAGCCTTTCGCCGGCATGGACATCAAGGTCGTGTCCGAAACCATCGCCACCCACCAGTATGAATCGCAGGTGCTGGCGCCGGCCTTTACCGCCATCACTGGCATCAAGATCACGCATGACGTCATCCAGGAAGGCGACGTCGTCGAGAAGATCCAGACCCAGATGCAGACCGGCCAGAACCTTTATGACGGCTGGGTCAACGATTCCGACCTGATCGGCACCCACTGGCGCTACCAGCAGGTCCGCAACCTGACCGACTGGATGGCGGGCGAGGGCAAGGACGTTACCAATCCGAACCTCGACCTGAAGGATTTTATCGGCACCTCCTTCACCACCGCGCCGGACAAGAAGCTCTATCAGCTGCCCGACCAGCAGTTCGCCAACCTCTACTGGTTCCGTTACGACTGGTTCAACGACGAGAAGAACAAGGCCGACTTCAAGGCGAAATACGGCTACGACCTCGGCGTTCCCGTGAACTGGTCGGCCTATGAGGACATCGCCGAGTTCTTCACCGGCCGCGAGATCGATGGCAAGAAGGTCTATGGCCACATGGACTATGGCAAGAAGGACCCGTCGCTCGGCTGGCGCTTCACCGACGCCTGGCTGTCGATGGCCGGCAACGGCGACAAGGGCCTGCCGAACGGCCTGCCGGTCGACGAATGGGGCATCAAGGTCAACGAGAAATCACAGCCGGTCGGCTCCTGCACGGCGCGCGGCGGCGACACCAACGGCCCGGCTGCCGTCTACTCGATCCAGAAATACCTCGACTGGCTGAAGGCCTACGCTCCGGCCGAAGCCCAGGGCATGACGTTCTCCGAATCCGGCCCGGTGCCGGCACAGGGTGCGGTCGCGCAGCAGATATTCTGGTACACCGCCTTCACCGCTTCGATGGTCGACGCCGGCGCCAAGGCGGTGCTGAACGACGACGGTACGCCGAAGTGGCGCATGGCCCCGTCGCCGCATGGCGTCTACTGGAAGGACGGCATGAAGCTCGGCTATCAGGACGTGGGTTCCTGGACGCTGATGAAGTCGACGCCGACCGACCGCGCCAAGGCCGCCTGGCTCTACGCGCAGTTCGTGACCTCGAAGACGGTCGACGTGAAGAAGAGCCATGTCGGCTTGACCTTCATCCGCGAAAGCACGATCCACGACAAGAGCTTCACCGAACGTGCGCCGAAGCTCGGTGGTCTGATCGAGTTCTACCGCTCGCCGGCCCGCGTTCAGTGGTCGCCGACCGGCACCAACGTGCCCGATTATCCGAAGCTGGCACAGCTCTGGTGGCAGGCGATCGGCGACGCCTCGTCCGGCGCCAAGACGGCGCAGGAAGCCATGGACTCGCTCTGCGCCGAGCAGGAAAAAGTCATGACCCGCATCGAGAAGTCGGGCGTCCAGGGCGATATCGGCCCGAAGATGGCCGAAGAGCATGACCTCGCCTACTGGAACGCCGACGCGGTCAAGAATGGCAATCTCGCTCCTCAGCTGAAGATCGAGAACGAGAAGGAAAAGCCGATCACCATCAACTACGACGAACTGGTGAAGAGCTGGCAGAAGTAATCTTGGCGTACCCGCCAGGATCATAGTGAACGGGGAGGCGGCATCTTGCCGTCTCCCCTGTTTGTATAGGCAGCTACCGGGAGGACTAATGACCGGATACATCCTTGCAATCGACCAGGGTACGACATCGACCAGGGCGATCCTGTTCGACAGCGCGATGAAGGTCGCCGGCAGCAAGCAGCAGGAATTCACGCAGCATTATCCTGCCTCCGGCTGGGTCGAGCATGATCCGGAAGAGATCTGGGCAAGCGTCGTCGCCACCGTCAAAGGCGCGCTGAAGGCCGCCGGCTGCGACGCCTCCGACGTGGCGGCGATCGGCATTACCAACCAGCGCGAAACCGTCGTCATCTGGGACAAGGCGACCGGCAAGCCGATCCACAATGCCATCGTCTGGCAGGACCGCCGCACCGCGCCGCTGTGCCAGAAGCTGAAGAAACACGGCGTGGAGAAAAAGTTCACCAAAAAGACCGGCCTGCTGCTCGATCCCTATTTCTCCGGCACCAAGATCGCCTGGATGCTGGACAAGGTGAACGGTGCGAGAGAGCGCGCCGAAAAGGGCGAACTGCTCGCCGGCACCATCGACAGTTTTTTGATCTGGCGGCTGACCGGCGGCAAGGTGCATGCGACGGATGCCACCAACGCCTCGCGCACGCTGGTCTACAACATCGAGAAAAATGTCTGGGACGACGAGCTGCTCTCCATCCTGCGCGTCCCGGTGGCGATGCTGCCTGAGGTCAAGGATTGCGCCGACGACTACGGCGTGACGGAAAAAAGCCTGTTTAGCGCCGAAATCAAAATCCTTGGCGTGGCCGGCGATCAGCACGCAGCGACCATCGGCCAGGCCTGTTTCGAGCCAGGCATGATGAAATCGACCTATGGCACCGGCTGCTTTGCGCTGCTCAACACCGGCGCCGATCTGGTGCGCTCGAAGAACCGGCTGTTGACCACCATCGCCTATCGGCTGAACGGCAAGACCACCTATGCCTTGGAAGGCTCGATCTTCATCGCCGGTGCCGCCGTGCAATGGCTGCGCGACGGCATCAAGGTGATCGGCAAGGCCGAGCATAGCGGCGTTTTGGCTGCAACCGCCGACCCAAAGCAGAACGTCTATCTGGTGCCGGCTTTCGTCGGTCTCGGCGCGCCGCATTGGGACGCCGAGGCGCGTGGCGCGATCTTCGGGCTGACCCGCAACTCTGGCCCGGCGGAGTTCGCCCGCGCGGCGCTGGAATCCGTCGCCTACCAGACGCGCGATCTCCTCGACGCAATGCGCAAGGACTGGAAGGGGGCGTCGGCCAAAACCGTGCTTCGCGTCGACGGCGGCATGGTGGCCTCCGACTGGACCATGCAGCGGCTGGCCGATATCCTCGATGCGCCGGTCGATCGCCCGACCATTCTGGAGACGACGGCGCTGGGTGCGGCGTGGCTTGCCGGCTCGAAAGCAGGCGTGTGGCCGAAGGCGAAGGATTTTGCCAAGAGCTGGGCGCTCGAGCGCCGCTTCAAGCCGGACATGGATGCCGACACCCGCTCGGCAAAACTGGCGGGTTGGCGCGACGCGGTGCGCCGGACATTGAGCGCGTCCTGATTTCGCACTTAAGACCAAGTCCGCGAAAAGACGAAGCCCGCGCCCATTGCCGGCGCAGGCTCCGTCCTACCCTAACTTCGCCCTAAACACATCAATAGGGCGAATTACACTGCCGCCGAGGGCCGTAGTTGGGCTGGAATGTGTTGTCCGAGGCGCGGTAGGAGCGATAGCGGTCGTAGCACCACTGCACATGCGCATCGCCGCCGTAGACGCGGTTGTTCTCGCTGTTGACGATCGCACCGGTGATCAAGGCGCCGGTGGCGAAGGCAGCCAGCGGGAACCAGTAGTCGCCGTGACGGCGATAGCCGCGGTGATATTCGCGATAGCCGCGATGGCCATTCCAATAGCTGCCGCTATCATTGTTGCGCGAGAACTGGCGGCCTACGCGGAAATCGCGATTGCCGGAATTGCGGTTGCCGTGGCGCATCCACCGCCAGTTGTCATGACGAGAATCGCCCACATTCACGATGTCGGACGAAGTTGCTGATGACTGGGGCACGAACATCTGGGCGGCATTGGCCGGCATAGCGGCGGCCGCGGCAAACGAAATTGACAGGGTGGTCGCCAGTAGACCCGTTGCGATCTTGTTCATGATCTTCTCCTTGAAGGGTGGTTGACGTCCCTTGTGAGACGAAAACGGCCCGCTCGTGCGATGGTTCCCACCAAAACAGTAAGTTGCTGATTTGTAATGTTTCTCGAACTCGGCGCGTGAGAAAAGGCGCGTCTCGCGCGCCAACAGATCGAAGCGGCGACCACGTTGCGGGAGCGGCTCACCGGGCTGGTGACGACGCAATTTGCGGCGCGTCTGGCGATGGCTGAAACCCCGGTCGAAGGGCCATCTTTTTCCGGTTGACCGGTCGCGGCACTCTCCCTATGTTCCGCGCAATTTCGAGGGCGGCCTTTAGAGCCCGCGGGAGCGCGTAGCTCAGCCGGTAGAGCAACTGACTTTTAATCAGTAGGTCTCGGGTTCGAACCCCGACGCGCTCACCAGAAATATTTCGTGCGGAAGTTGCCCTGTCAGCAGCCCCCATCGCCCCCTACAATCGCCGCCCGGTCTTGACGTCGAACAGATGAGCGCAGGCGCGGTCGATCTCGATGCGCATCTGCTCGCCCTGTTTCAGTGCCAGCCGCTCGCGGAAAAGGCAGGAGATTTCTTCTCCGGCGCAGTCGACCCTGGCAAAGATTTCCGAACCCGTTGCTTCCAGAAGCACGATCGTGCCGGGGATTCCTTTGGCGGTCGTCGCTCGGATGTGTTCGGGGCGGATGCCGTAGATGAGGTCGCCGCCGGGTATGTTTGCCAGGTCGATGCCTTCCGGCAGCGGCAAGATCAGTCCACCGGCGCTGCGGAAAACACCTTCCTCGACATGGCCGCGAATGAAATTCATCGCCGGCGAGCCGATGAAGCCGGCAACGAAGAGGTTGGCCGGGCGATCGTAGAGATCGAGCGGCGCGCCGATCTGCTCGACAAGGCCGTCATGCAGCACGACGATCTTGTCGGCCATGGTCATGGCCTCGATCTGGTCGTGGGTGACGTAGATGGTGGTGGTTCCCAGCCGCTGGTGCAGCGCCTTGATCTCGCCGCGCATCTGCACGCGCAATTTGGCGTCGAGATTGGACAGCGGCTCGTCGAACAGGAACACCTGCGGGTCGCGCACGATGGCGCGGCCCATGGCGACGCGCTGGCGCTGGCCGCCGGAAAGCTGACGCGGATAGCGGTCGAGCAGCTTGTCCAGGCCGAGAATGCTGGCGGCCCTCCCGACGCGGCCGGCGGTGTCGGCCGGATCGGCTTTCTTGATCTTCAGGGCAAAGCCCATATTGTCGGCCACCGTCATATGCGGATAGAGCGCGTAGTTCTGGAACACCATGGCGATGTTTCGGTCGCGCGCCCTGAGATTGTTGACGACGCGATCGCCAATGGCGATCCTGCCGCCCGTGATCGTTTCCAGTCCGGCAATCATGCGCAGCAGCGTAGACTTTCCGCAGCCCGACGGCCCGACCAGGATGACGAATTCGCCATCGGCGATGTCGACGCTGACATCGTGGATGATCTTGGCGGCTCCGAAAGCCTTCTGAACGTTGTTGATTGTTACCGATGCCATTGGATTTCTCCCGGAAATGAGTCATGTCGGGGCCGTGCCTCAGCCGCCCTTGACGGCGCCTGCGGTCAGCCCGGCGACGATCTGCCTTTGCGCGAACAGGGTCAGCACCAGCACCGGCAGCGTGACCACAAGTGCTGCGGCGGCGAGCGGACCCCAGCTCACCTGCTCGTAGGAAAGCATGTTGTAGACGGCGACCGGCAGCGTGCGGGTCTCGCGGCTGGCGAGCACAATGCCGAAGACGAAATTGTTCCATGAGAAGATGATCGACAGGATGAAGGCGACGACAATGCCCGGCTTGGCGATGGGCAAGGCGACCAGCCGGAACACCTGCCAGGAACTGGCGCCATCGATGTTGGCCGCTTCTTCCAGCTCCATCGGCGTGGTCTCGAAATAGCCGATCATCACCCAGACCACGATCGGCACCGTCACCACCAGATGGATGATGATCTGCGGCCACAGCGTGCCGAGAATGCCGACCCACTGGAACAGCAGGAACAGCGGAATGAGATAGGAAAGCCCCGGCGTCATGCGGGCGATCATGATGACCACCGCCGAGCGTTCGGCCTTGAGCCGCGCGATGCCATAGCCCGCCGGCACGCCGATCAGCAGCGCCAGCAACGTTGCCGTGCCCGTCACCAGAACCGAATTCCAGAAATAGAGCAGGAAATTGTTCTCCTCGAATACCTTCACATAGTTCGACCAGGCGAGATGTTCCGGGATCAGGATCGGCGGGTAGGCACCGTTGTCGATCTCGAACTTCAGCGACAGCGAGATCATCCAGAGGAAGAACAGGATCGCCGGCGAGACGAAGACCAGAGCCGCGAAAAACAGCCCGATCCGGTTGAGCAGCCGTGAACTCATCTATTTGCCCTCCACCCCGATCCATTGGGAGCGCTGGCGCATCATCAGCAGGATGAAGGACAGCGCGACGATGACGATGAAGAACACCACGGCCATGGCCGAGCCATAGCCGATGTCGTAGTAGGAGAAGGCGGTGTTGTAGAGATAGATGTTGATGGTTTCCGAGGCCGTGCCCGGTCCGCCCTGGGTCATCGCGTAGATGATGTCAAAACTCTTCAGCGCATCGATGGTGCGGATGATCATGGCGATCATCAGGAACGGCGCGATCATCGGCAAGGTGAGATAGCGGAACTGCTGCCAGGCGTTGGCGCCGTCGATCTCGGCGCTCTCGAAGGGCTCGCGCGGCACGGAGGCCAAGCCGCCCAGCACGATCAGCATCACCAGCGGCGTCCACTGCCAGGTCTCGACCGCAACCAGGGACGGGATGACCGTCCTGGCGTTAAAGATCCATTCCTGCGCCGGAATGCCGACCAGCGACAACAGATAGTTGAGCACGCCAAGCTGGGGATGGAACATCATCGTCCAGACCAGCGCCACGGCGACTGGCGTTGCCATCATCGGCATGACGAAGACGCCGCGCAACAGGCCGCGCAGCGGAAATTTGGCGTCGAAGATCAGCGCCGCGACAGTGCCAAGGAACATCGGCGCCGCGACCGAAAGCGCCGTGTAGGTCAGCGTATGGAAAAGCGATTCCCAGAAGCGTTGGTCGGCTGCCAGCCGCAGATAGTTTTCCATCCCGGCAAAGCTTCGCGCCTGGCCGAGGGTCCAGCGGTTGACGCTCATCCACAGTGTGAAGGCCCAGGGAAAGACGATCACGGCGCCGACGATGACGAGCGCCGGGACGACGAAAGGCCAGTAGTTGGGAGCCAGACGGATGGTCTGCCCCCCTTCGATGGCTTGCGTCGTCACCCCGGTGCGTTCTGGGGTGATGGCGGACATCAGCCTTGCTCGCTCCGGTCGAGCACCGGCTGGAACTGCTCGGTGGCCTTCTTCAGTTCCTCCGCCGGATCGGCGCCGGCGATCAGATTGGTCAGCGCCACGCCATAGATATCGCGGAACTCGGTGACCGGAATGATGACCGGCAGCGACAGCCGGCTGACATTGCCCGAGCCGACCACGGCATCGAGCCAGCTCGCCGGCATGGTGACGCCTTCGCGCACCTTGGGATCTTCCAGCACCGACTTGCGGAACGGCACGCCGGCACCCGCCTGCAGCAGGCGCGTGCCCATGGCAGGCGAAATCGCCCACTGGCAGAAGAGATAGGCGGCCTCCTTCTTCTCGCTGGCGGCCGTCACGCCGAGGCCGTCGCCAAAGGTGCCGGCGGCATGCGCCTTGGGCCCTTTGGGCATGACGCCGTAGCCGACCTTGCCGACCACACGCGACTTTTCCGGGTTTTCCATCGGCGGGGCAAAGCCGACGCCATCGAACCACATGCCGATCTTGCCTTGCAGGAAGGCGGACTGGGCTTCGGCCCAGTTGAATCCGGTGACGCCTGGAGGCGCCGACTTGGTCATCAGCCGCTGGTAGAGGCTGGCGGCCTCGACCGCCTCGGGCGAGGTCGTGCGCAGCTTGCCCTTATCATCGAGCGGCGTCATGTCGTAGCCGAGCATCAGCGACGTCCATACCGGCGTGTTGGCGTTTTTCAGGCCGCGGGCGACAAAGCCGTAGGTGTTGGTCGACGGGTCGGTCAGCGCTTCGGCGGCCGCCACCAATTGCTCGAAGGTTTCAGGGTATTTGAGGCCCTTGGCCTCGAACAATTCCTTGTTCCAGTAGACGATCCAGTAGTCGACTGAGAACGGCAGCGAGCGCAGCACGCCCTGGCCGTCCTTGGCAAACAGCATGCCGGCATCGGCGAAATCGGTTTCCACCAGCGCAGGATCGGTCAGGGTCGAGTCAGCGAGATAGCCTGATATGTCGGCCAGCCAGCCGCCCTTTTCGAACTGCCGCTTCTGCACGTGGTAGCTCAGATGCACGACATCGAAGCTCGGCTTGCCGGAGCTGAGTTCGATCACCGTCTTCTGGCGCTGCTGCTGTTCCGGCGTCGCTTCGGCATTGACCTTGATCCCGGTCAGTTCCTCGAACTCGGCGATATATTTTATCAGCGTGTCGCTGCGCGGGCTTTTCACCAGATTGACGTCAAGCGTCGTTCCCGCAAAGCGCTTCCAGTCGACGCCGGCGGCAAAGCTTGGGCGAACACCGGCAAAGCCGGCGGCGGCAAGGGCGGCGGTTCCCTGGAGGAGTTGCCTCCTGGTTGGGTTGAACAGATTGGACGACATTTTCTTCCTCCCGGTTGTTGTCGTTGTCGATTGCGCCGCAGCGACCGCGGCGCGGCTCATGCTTCCTCAGATTTGCAGCGCCAGCCGGCGCGCCTTATCGATATGCTGGCTAATGGCCTCGACAGCCTTGCCAGGGTCGCGGCTCTGCATCGCATCGATCACCGCCAGGTGCTCGCGCATGACCGGCACGACGCGCCCGTCGATACGGAACCGTTCCTGGTGGATCAGGCGGATCTTCACCGAATTGACCAGATAGGCCTTGGCGATGATCTCGTTGCCCAGCGCATCGATGAACGTGTCGTGCATGGCCCAGTCGATGGTCTGCGCCTTGGCCTCCATCTCCGGCGTCGGGGTCTGCTCCAGCGCCCGGGCAAGCATGTCCTCATGCTCGCGCCGCAAGCGGGCAAGCTCGGCATCGGAGGCGCTGACCGTAAACAGCGCCACCGCTTCACGCTCCATGAACAGGCGGAACTGAAAGGCCTCGCGGATCAGGCTGATGTCTATATGGGCGATCTGCATGCCGCGCTGCGGAATGGTCGTCAGCAGTCCTTCCGCCTCGAGACGCGGCACGATCTCGCGAATGGCGCCGAGCGGCAGTCCGGTGAAGGCAACCAGCTCACGCTGCGACACGAACTGGCCTGGCTTGAAGTCGCGCGCCAGCAAATGCCGCGTGAAGCTGGCATAGGCCTTCTCCCTGAGGGTGGTCGGTTCGTTGCCGTCTTCCATTTCGGCGCGCTTCCCTTTGCCGGTCAGGCCGGTTCCCTGGCAAACAAGCTGTCATAGGCTGAGGCAAGCTGCTGCTGCCCTTGCAACGCGATCGGCTCCAGCGGCGGACGGACCGCCAGCCAGCGCTCGTCGCCGGTCTTACGCGCCACCATCACCTTTACCGCCGGGGTGACCGGATATTTGAGCAATTCGAGCACAAAACTCTCGACGCGAGGATCGTCGCGCCCGTCCTCGGCCATGGCGCGGATTTCGCCCGGGACGAAATTGGCCATGCCCGAGATTGCGCCTTGAGCACCCAGTCGCACCGCACGCGCCAGGTGCCTTTCATCGCCGATCAGGATCACCAGATCGCCATGGGCGGCAACCAGCGCCTCGCTGTAGCTCCAATTTCCACCGGAATCTTTCACCCCGGCGACCACGTCGGGAAAAGCAGTGCGCAATCGGCCGATCAGGCCAAGCGAAAGCTGCACCATGGTAACCGAAGGGATGTTGTAGAGCAGCACGTCACGGGCGAGGGGGCCGAGCGCGGCAAAGACGGCGGAGAACCAGCCGAAAAGGCCGTCCTCGCCGACATTCTTGAAGTAGCTCGGCGGGGCCAGCAGAATGTTTCGGGCGCCTCGCTGCAAGGCATGCTGTGCCTGTTCGGCGGCGTCTTCGGCGGCGTCGACCAGCACGCCGGCAACGAGTTGATGCGGCAAGATTCCAGCAGCCAGCATGGCTTCGGTCACCGACCGCCGCTCCGTCGTGCCCACCGATGCGCCTTCCCCTGTGGTGCCGAAAAGCGTCACGCTGCCGCAACCCTGCGCCAGGCAACTTTCGGCCTGAGCGATCATGGGGGCAGTGGCGATCTGCCCGCGGGCATCGAAAGGCGTGGCGAGAGCGGCCGAAAGGCCAAAGCGTGATGTCACCGGAAGGTCTCCGAAGTAGGTGTGTATGCCGTGCTAGCACACTAACATGTTAGTCGTAAATTGGGGTGGTGCGCTTTTTAACAGCGGAGGGCCTTCGCAGGTTCGAAGCCCATGGCGGATCGAGTACCATTGGCGAAACAGCAGGATGGTCCAGTGTTCGGGCGCGGAGCGGCAGCTCCAACCTTGTCCCCATCCCAGTCGATGGCTAAACTCAGCCTTTCCCAGGGGAGGTTCTGACATGACACTTCAGCTTTCGGCGGATGCTGTAGCCCCTAAGACGGCGACCGCTCAAAAATACCTCTTCGGCCCGGTCGCCGATTTCCTCATGCTGGGCGGCAGCGCCTTTCTCATCCTGCCGGTGCTGTTTCTCGTTCCGCTCGAATATGAAGGTCCGGTGGCCGCAACGATGGTCTTCGTGGCCTATCTCGTGAACTATCCCCACTTCGCCCACTCCTACCAGCTCTTCTACCGCAATTTCGGGCGCAAGGTGACGGGCGACGGCTACGACAGGAGCCTGCAGCTTCGCTACATCTTCGCGGGCATTGTCGTGCCCCTCGCCATGGCCGGGTTCTTCGCCTATGGCGCCGCGGCGGCGAACACGCGCCTGCTCGGCTATGCCACCAACGCCATGTTCTTTTTTGTCGGTTGGCACTACGTCAAGCAGGGCTACGGCATGCTGATGGTGGATGCGGTGCTGAAGCGCAAATTCTTCGACGACCGCGACAAGAAGGTGCTGCTGGTCAACTCCTATGCCGTGTGGATCCTGGCATGGCTGCAGACGAATACGGCGGTCACCCAGGGCAAATATTATGGCCTGGACTATTACACATTCGCGGCCCCTTCCTGGATTACCGACATGGGCGTGCTGGCGGCCGTTGCGTCGACGGCGGCCACGCTCTTGATGCTGGTCAATCGCTGGCGGAAGAACGGTGGCGGCCTGCCCTATAACGGTTTGGTGGCCTATGTCGCGTCGCTCTATCTCTGGATCCTGATTGCGCGCGTAAACCCGCTTTGGCTGCTGATCGTGCCCGCGCTCCACTCGCTGCAGTATCTCCCCGTGGTCTGGCGCTACCAGACGAACGTCGAGCGAGACAGTTCCGATGCCGAAGGCGATCCGCAGCCGAAAATCCTGTCCTTTCTTGGCCCCCTCTACAGGTTTCGGCTCCTCGGCTTCATCGTCGGCGGCACGGCCCTTGGCTATCTCGGCTTCTGGCTGATCCCATCCGCCCTGACGGCTTTGATTCCCTATGACAGGCAAGTGCTGGGGTCATCGCTGTTCTTCTTCATCGTGCTCATCTTCATCAATGTGCACCATTATTTTCTGGACAATGTGATGTGGCGCCGTGGCAATCCGGAGGTATCGAAGTATCTGTTCCGCTGACTGATGCGCAGACTGTCGAGCCCGGTTTTCGTCAGCTGTCGAGTATGCCATCGCGAGCGTGATCGTCAGTGCAACGGAGATCCCTGGAATGGCGGAGTGCTTTTCCGAGAGCCGCCTGGAAAATACCCTGCGGTGGCATCTGTACCGGCATGAAGATGGACATTGAGGGCAGCGAAGCCGAATGCCTGGAAGCCATCCTCGAAGCTGGGCTGCAAGATGCTATCGGCGCCATTCTGGTTGAAACGCACGACCGGGTGTCGCCAGACATAGCGCGTCGGGTGGAGCGCATTCGCCAGCGCATCGCGCAGGAAACATCCGAAACATCAATCTGGAATGGATCTGACTGCGCGCCGTCGTTGCCCGGCAACCGACGGCCCCAGTTTGCTTGATCGGCTAACTTTAGGACAACCCGACCAGGGAAAGCGCCTTGCGCCGGACCCGCTTTGCCTGCAGGCGCGCGAGTTCTGCCGTCGACTGGATTGGCGGCTCGACATAAACCGGGACCTCAACGGGGACCTCGACCACCACGGTCTCTCGTTCCGGCGTCGTTTGGTGCGGACGGAAACATTGCGTGGCGTTTTTGCCGCACGTGGATCGGGAAATGCTAGGCCGGCTTGCGCTATAGGACCTTTTCCGGCAATGGAAACGCAACATCGGGGCGTTAGCGTAGAAATGATTGATGGATTGCGTGTGGCGGTGATCATGCCCGCCTATAATGCGTCGGCTACACTGGAGAAGACCTACTTCGCCTTGCCGATGCAATTGATCGACGACGTTATTCTCACGGACGATCTCTCGAAGGACGATACTGTCGGCATTTCGCGACAGCTCGGCATTCACACAATCGAGCATTCGATCAACAAGGGCTACGGTGGCAATCAGAAGACTTGTTACGATGCGGCGCTGCAGCGCGATGCCGATATCGTCGTGATGCTTCATCCCGATTATCAATATTCGCCCAGGTTGGTGCCGGCCATTGCCTCGATGGTCGCCTCTGGCGAGTATGATTACGTCTTTGGTTCGCGCATCTTGGGCAAGGGTGCCCTGCGCGGCGGCATGCCGGTCTATAAATATATCTCCAATCGCTTTCTGACCCTGGTTCAAAACATTCTGATCGGCCAGAAAATGTCGGAGTTTCACACTGGCTTTCGGTGCTGGAGCCGGAAAGCGTTGACCGAGATTCCTTATCACCGGTGCTCGGACGACTTTGTGTTCGACAATGAGATGGTCTGCCAGGCCGTCTATCTCGGCCTGCGTGGTGGCGAGATGTCCTGTCCGACGAGATACTTCCCGGAGGCGTCGTCGATCAACTTTCGGCGTAGCGTCGTCTATGGCTTGGGTGTCTTGAAAACCGCGGCGAAGTTTCGCCTCAGCAAACTGGGCATTCGACAAGATCCGTTATTCGTCGGGAGCAATATCTGATGAGGCGTCGGACACGAATGGCCCTCGGTGTGGCGGGCCTTGCGATGGTTCTCGTCCCCGCGGCGCTGTCGGGCTATCTCGACGATATCTTGCGGATCGCCAAAGCGAGCGTTCAGCAGACAGGGCTGTTTGGTTTCGTTGCGCTGGTCGTGATGCAGTTTCTAGTGGCCGCCACCGGCATATTGCCGGCGTCCCTGCTCGGGATCGCAGGCGGAGCGGTTTACGGATTCGCCGGTGGATCGGCAATGGCGCTCGTCGGGACTTTGGCCGGCGGCATCGTCGGCTACTACGTAGGCCGAAAGGGTCTCCAAAACGTTCCTTTTACCAACACGAAAATTGTTGGCGGCCTCGACAAGGTCAAACAGTTCCTTGCCGCTGACGGCTGGCGATCGGTTTTTCTGATCCGCCTGTCACCGGTCGTTCCCTTTGCCGCCACAAGCATTGCGCTGGGCGCGAGTGGAATTCGCCTCGCCGACTACGTGATAGGAACCGCAGCGTCGCTTCCCGCCCTTTTTGGTTATGTCTATGTCGGTTCATTGCTCGGCAATGCGGCGTCTCTCGAATCGCCTGAGTTTCACCAGGTTTTTTTGCTGATGCTGGCGGGAGGCGTTATTGCAGGCGCGACGTTGGTCGGCAGGTTCGTCATGTATAGGCACAATTCCGAAACAACCTGATGTGCTTGTTAGCAGTGGTATTCTCCACAGTCTGGTAGCTGCACTCCGCCTGCTCCGGGGTAATTTACAAGCGTTTGCGACGGTGACGTGAGATGGGTCGTTGCTTGCGAGGACCAACTGGTGTGGGACGGTGTGAAGAACAAGCCGTCGACCATGGCGTTGTAGTCTCGATTTGCGAGGACCGCGCATAGGCAAATAGCAACCGCCGCGACCCTTGTAACCAACCTCCACGAAGACGCCCAAATCGCCAGAACGATCAGAAGTGTTGCAACTGGCGCGAAGTAATACCTGAAGCCAGATCCTGATTGGAGCAGTGACTCGGCACCTCCGACGGCGAGAATCGCAGTAGCCGAAAATTGCAGCGCAACGATCGGGACGAGCAGCAGGATGGGCTGGCGGCGGGCGAGGAAAACTGCAGCTCCAAGCACGCCAAGGAACACGATGGCAGCTGCTATCAGTTCAAGCGTACCCGGTGTCAAGTTGCTGAAAAACAAGGCCGGCCAAAGGATCGCACCACCCACCTTGAGCAGGAACAGGTCTGGCAAGCTTGCAAAACCGAGGAACGTGAACGGCCGTACGGCCAAGCCGGTATTCGTTGCCGGCAACAGTGCGCAGCCGATCTGCGTCGCCAATCCAGGAATAGACCAAACCAGAGGTCGGACAAGATAAGGCTGCCGTAGCACAAAGCCGGCAGCCGCCCATATGATAAGTGCGAAAGCTGCGGGGGTTCCTGTGAACGGCAGCACTAGAAGAAGACCGATATGAACGCGATTGAGCGGCTGTTTGAACGCCAACGACCCAAAAACAAGCGCGGCATAAACAGGTCCCCAGCCTTTGATGTGCAGTGCCGTTCCGAATGTTTCCGATGCGGTGACGCAATAGAGCGCGGTCGCAACCGCCAACAGGATTCCGGTTCGCCACGATATCGATTGCGTTGTGCCGGCGACAACAAATGGAAACAGCAAAGCCACCAGAAGACCGGAGCCGGTGTCAACGACCGGCCACCACTGAAGTCCGGCCGACACCGCAACGGCTGAAGATAGGTTTGCCGCTAGATCGTAGTAATTGCTTGCCGGGTTGAACAGAGCGGCTAACGGACCGTTCGCATAGGCATAGCCGAAGTACAGAGGGCCAATTTCAGCCCAAACCCTATAGAAAGTAAGCAACGCCGGGGCTCTTACCGCGACCAGGATCGCAAACAGTATCCCTGCGATGATGGTGTATTCGGTCTTGCCCCTGGGGGATAACGAATCGTCTGCCCGGACATAAAGGAAGCTCAACCCTGCAAAGGCGAGAAACTCAACCAAAGTAAATGCATTGAACGGTGTCGACATCTGCCCCCCGGCTGGATGGCGTGGCGCCCCACGCGGTCTGGGGCGGTGATACAGACGGGATGGCGAAGAGTAAATGGCTACTTTTGCTACCCGCTCAGCGGCGCTCCAGACAGCCCGAAGACGAATTCTGCGGAGCTAGATCAAGTCCAGGATGTTCGGGTCGCCGCGCTCTGCCCGGAAGCGGTCTGCCCATTCGAGGTTTGATGCATCCCTTTGCAGCTCAACGGTCACGTTGCCGGGGTCCAGCTTGGAGGGCGGCTTCAGGCCCATCAGCTCGGCGACCTGACTGACGGCGTGGCGAGGGTCCTCGATCATTGTCTCGTATTCGAACCGCAAGGGCTCGATACCGGTGCGCGCAAAGAACATCTCCCAGCGGGCTCGTTCACGAGCAAGGGCGTTGAGCTGGCTCTGGATCAGTCCAGCGTCGAAGACCGGCTTCTGTGCCATCGGTTGGCTCGATCGGTATTGTCCTGTCTGCAGCGCGCGTGCCCAGGAAATCGCTTGGCCAAGCAAGTCGCGTCTGGTGAGCAGCACGAAGCGAAGATTGGGAAGGGCATCGACCCAGTTCACCTCGCCCGAAATCCAGTCGTGCTGGTGGGCAAATAACTTCAAGCCGTAGATGCCGTTGGGAGTGGCGCCCATGGTAAGGATTTTCCAGACCTGGCCGGCGATATCCTTGGGGTAGTCCGGGTCATCGAAATAGCGCCGCCCGCCCCAATTGAAATATTCCAGCGGATGTCCGAGCAGGCCCGTGCCGCTCAGATGCTGGCACAGGAAATTGCTGCCGGATCGTGGCGAGGTGCAGATGCTGTAGCCACTCAATTTATCGCGGTCCAAGCCGTCGAGCCCTGTCAATGTCCGACCCCTTTACGCGCCCGAAGGAGAAGCTTTCTGATGAACAGGGGGATCATACCGTTGTACAGCCGCTTTATCTCGTCCACAAAATTTGAAAGGTTCGAAAGCTGTTCCTCCACCCGGCTCAGCACAGCCGGGTTGTCGCCCAGCGCGGCGGCGCGCGAGACAGCCTCGTCCATAACAAGCTGCTGGGTTCTGGCGATCTGTTCGCCAAGCTTCTCCAAAACTCGCGAGTTTGCGTGGGACTGAGCCAGAAGCGTCGCCAATTCGGGCGCATCCGGCCAGCCGTGCAATTCTTTCACGATGTGAAACCATCTTCGGCGTGGATGCGAGACCCCGATCTCTTCGATCCACACGGCGGTCGCAAGCGCGCGCTCATCGGGATCCAGCCCCCTGTCGGATCGCAGCACCTGATCATAGATGCGCAGATGTTCCTCGATAAAATACGCATCGCCGGCCGCCTTCCGAAAATAGGTGGACACCGCCGCGGCATCGTTCGCACCGAAACCGGATATCGCGCCCAGAAGATTTTCGACCGTGGTCGGCTTGGTCAAAAGCCCAACGCCCAGATTGAAGCGACGCCATGCCTCCATGTTTGCGCTGCTGAGCAATCCCGCGAAACCGCGCGCGTCGCAAACCACGACGGAACAGCCGACCGCAGCTGCCTCGATGGCCATCCGGGCGGTTGCGAACACGATGTCGTAACCAAGCAGATCCTGTTCCAGCTGCTGCGAAAACCGCCCGGTGGCTGGACCTAGCTCATCCAGCTGGATGCCACTTCTCGCACAGGCCTCACGAACCGCCGCCTGGTGCTCGAAATTCTTGGTCAGCAGCAGGCCTCGCGCGGGTCTGGCGGGGAGCGGTGGGCGCTGTTTGAAGCGATTGAGATCGACCGCGTTGTAGACAAGGCTCATCTGGTCGGCCGGTATGCCCCTCGACAGGCATTTGGCTCGGCACGCCTCGTCGACCGCAATCCAATGGCGTATCTGGGGATGCAGCATAGGCGCTGTGACAGGAAAATACCGCTGGCACGTCGGGAAACCTGGCGAGCGCAGTCAGGCAGGGCGTCAGATGCTGGGCGTGAATGACATCGGGCCTTTCGACGATCTCGGCAATCCGATCGACGACATGATGCCCGCGCCGACGCATTCTATCGGCCATGTCGCCCAGAGTGGGAGCCAGCAGCATGGTCTGATGGCCGGCGTCGCGAAGCCCGTCGGCCAACAGTTCGACGACCGCTTCCGATCCGCTGTTTCGCGACAGGGAGAGATTGGTGATAAGAATTCGCAACGGGCGATTCCTTGCTTGCGCACTACATCTGATATGAGAGAGAAAGGCGCATGAGTTTCTGGCAGCGTCTTAAGTTGAAGCCGCTGACCAAACAAGCTTCGTCAGCATTGTCGCGGCCAAGGTTTGCTCCTGAATTTGTCCCCAGGCCATTCGGCTCGATCGGACCAGAAACTGGATTGGAGCCATTGTTGCCTGAAAAGTCAGGAGAAAAACTGGAAAACGTGCTGATTCTCGCTCACCCCGGGCACGAACTCAGGATCCACCATTGGCTCGAGATCGCCAAACCAAGGGTCTATCTTCTGACCGACGGATCAGGCGGCAAGGAAACATCGCGAACCCGCTATTCGCGCGATCTGGTCGAAGCTGCGGGCGCGACACGCGGCGCGGTGTTTGGGGAAATTCCGGATGGCGCCTGGTACGAAGCGCTGCTGGCCGGGAACCATGATTTCCTGATCGACGTGTTTTCGAGAGTGCGCGCCGATCTAACGACCGCAAAGAATGTCCAGATCGTATCGGATGCGGTCGACGGCTATAATCCCATACATGATCTTGCCTTTGCGTTTGGCCAGGCCCTCTGCCGAGGACTGCGAAAGACGGCACAGGTCGGCAAACAGCTTTGTTCCGCTGCGGTTCCAAATGTGGCGGGACGTGTCGAATCGGCAATTCAGCTTTCCCCGGCCGCGCGGGCGCGGAAGATAGCGGCTGTTGAAAATTATAGTCCCCTCGCCGATGAAGCGCGTCGGATACTCGAGAGGGATCCGCAATGCTTCGACAGGGAAAATCTGATGTCCCAGGATTTTGACTGGAATTCCTCCTGGACACCGGAGTGGGAGCGCATTGGTAAACAGCGCGTTGCCGATGGCCGCTACCGCCAATGCATTACATACAGGGATAATGTCCAACCCGCCGCGCGGCGCCTCATGTCTGAAAGTGCTGCGGTATTTGCGGCCGCAAACTAAGTCTCAGGCTTTCACGAAACCAGTGAGACATTGCCGCCGGCATGGCGCTCGATGCGGCCTGCAAGGTCGAGTTCCAGCAGCACCATGGAGACTTGCGCGGCGTTGAGGCCGGTGTGGCGGATGATCTCGTCCACGCCCACCGGCGTTGGGCCCAGCACCTCGATCACGCCGCTGCGTTCGTCCTCACCGGGCGGGGGAGTTGCCGAAAAATCGGGTGCCTTTTCTGGCGGCGCAATGCTTCGCGTTCGCGTGCCCGCCAATGGTGCGATCGCACCGGAAACATCGGCCGCCTCGGTGACCAGGGTGGCGCCGTCCTTGAGCAGGCCGTTGGAGCCGGCGCAGCGCGGATCGAGCGGCGAACCCGGTACGGCAAAGACCAGCCGGCCCATCTCGCCGGCCAGGCGCGCGCTGATCAGCGAGCCGGAGCGTTGCGCAGCTTCGATGACCACCAGTCCGAGGGCGGCGCCCGCGACAAGCCGGTTGCGGCGCGGAAAATCCTGCGCCCGCGGCTGCCAGCCGAACGGCATTTCCGAAATAACGGCGCCGCCACGCTCGGCAATGTCTTCGCACAAGCCGATATTTTCGGGCTGGTAGGGGACATCGAGCCCACCGGCCAGCACACCCACTGTACCAGTCGAGAGACTGCCCTGGTGTGCTGCCGTGTCGATGCCGCGCGCCAGGCCGGAAACGATGACGTAGCCGTCGCGGCCAAGATCCGCCGCCAGCATGCGCGCCATCTTGATGCCGGCGAGCGACGCGTTGCGGGCGCCGACGATGGCCACCGCCGGCAGGCGAAAGACGGCTGCCTCGCCCTTCACGGCAATCAGTGGCGGCGGATTGTCCATGTTTTTCAGCATCGGCGGGTAGTCGGCCTCGCCGATGCCGACGAAGCGGGCGCCGTTTTCACTGGCTGCGTCGAGTTCCGCTTCGGCTTCCTCCACGGAAGGAATGCGCATGATCCTTTTGGCTCCGCCCGAAATCATCAGCTCGGGCAGCATCTCCAACGCCGCCTCCGCCGAACCAAAGCGGTTGATCAATTCGCGAAACGAGGCCGGGCCGACATTTTGTGTGCGGATCAGCCGCAGCCAGCTCAGCCGCTGCCGGTCGCTGAGGCGCGGCCCGGCGGCGGGCTTGCTCAACCCTTGGCTCCGATCTTGCCTTCGGTGCCGGCAAGAAGGCGCGAAATGTTGGCGCGATGTTTGAAGATGACGATCAGGCTCATCACCAGGAACAGCCCGGCGGTCTCAGGTGTGCTCCAGAAATAAAGCGCGATCGGCACGATGACCGCCGCCGTCAGCGCTGCCAGCGAGGAATAGCGAAACAGAAAAGCCATCGCCAGCCAGACGACGATAAAAATCAGCGCCACATGCCAGCCGAGCGCGATCAGCACGCCGAGATAGGTCGCCACGCCCTTGCCGCCCTTGAAACCGAGCCAGACCGGAAACAGATGGCCAAGGAAGGCGCCAAGGCCCGCCCAGAGTCCAAGGCCGGCCCACAGTCCGTAGTCGTGTCCAAAATGGCGCGCGATCATCACCGCCGCCGTACCCTTCAACGCGTCGAGCACCAGCGTCGCGGCGGCGAGGCCCTTGTTGCCGGTGCGCAGAACGTTGGTGGCGCCGATATTGCCGGAGCCGATTTTGCGCACATCGCCGAGGCCGGCCGCGCGGGTGATCAAGAGGCCGAAGGGAATCGAGCCGAGGAGATAGCCGAACAGCAATGCCAGGATAACGTTATAACTCATTGTTTGCCCCCGCATTTCCCCAGCAACATATCGGTCTGCGACGTGGCGCGATCGCTCTAGCTCGAAAACACTGTGCGGCCCGCCACCAGCGTTTGCAAGACCATGCCTTGCAGCCGCGCACCTTCGAAGCAGGTGTTTTTCGAGCGCGAGCGGATGCCGCTTTCACTCACGATCCAGGGTTCTTCAAGGTCGATCAGCGCAAGATCGGCCGGCGCTCCCGGCTTCAGCGTGCCGCCCGGCAGGCCGAACAGCCTTGCTGGTGCGGTGGACAGTGTTTCGACCAGCCGAAGTAGCGGCACGTCGCCATTGTGGTAGAGCCGAAGCGCTGCTCCAAGCAGCGTCTCCAACCCGATCGCGCCGGCAGCTGCATCGGCGAAGGGAAGGCGCTTGGTGTCGACATCCTGAGGGTCGTGCGAGGAGACGATGATGTCGATGGTGCCGTCCTTGACCGCCTCGATCATGGCCAGCCGGTCTTCCTCGGCGCGCAAAGGCGGCGTCAGCCGGAAGAAGGTGCGGTATTCCCCGACATCGTTTTCGTTCAGCGACAGATTGTGGATCGCCACGCCCGCCGTGACATTGGCCTGGTCGGCTTTCGCCCGCGTCACCGCTTGCGCTGCCGTCGCCGTCGAGATCTTGGCCGCGTGGTAGGCGCCGCGCGTCAGCCGCGCCAGCGCCAGGTCGCGCTCCAGCGGGATGGACTCGGCCTCGCGCGGAATGCCGGCAAGGCCGAGCCAGCTGGCATACAGGCCTTCATTCATCACGCCTGCCGAAGCGAGGTCGCCATCCTGTGTCTCATGTGCGATGACGCCACCGAAATCGCGGGCATAGGTGAGAGCCCGGCGCATCACCAGTGCGCTGGATATTGTGTGCCGCCCATCGGTGAAGGCGACCGCACCGGCCTCGCGCAACAGGCCGAATTCGGTCATCTCGCGACCGGCGAGGCCTTTGGTGATCGCCGCCGCCGGAAAGATGTTGACGCTTGCCGTGTCCCGGGCGGTGCGCAGCACGAATTCGACCAGCGCGACATTGTCGATCACCGGGTCCGTGTCGGGCATCATAACGACGGAGGTAACGCCGCCGGCCGCCGCCGCAACGCTGGCCGAAGCGATGGTCTCGCGATGTTCGCCGCCCGGTTCGCCGATGAAGACGCGCGCGTCGATCAGGCCGGGAATGATTGCCTTGCCGGCGCAGTCGACCACGGTGGCTCCCGCCGGCAGGCCCTGGTTCAGGGCAGCCTTGCCGGCGGCAACGATCTTTTTCCCCTCGACGATCACGGTGCCGACCTCGTCGATGCCGCGTGACGGGTCGACGATGCGGGCGCGCTCAAAGACCGTCGTGCTCATGCCACCCGGCCCTCGTTGCGGCGCGGGTCGAGCAGCGCTTCCATCACCGCCATGCGCACGGCGACACCCATCTCGACCTGTTCCTGGATGACGCTTTGGGGACCGTCGGCGATTTCGGACGCAATCTCGACGCCGCGGTTCATCGGACCGGGATGCATCACCAGCGCGCCGTCCTTGGCGGCCTTCAGCTTTTCGGCATCGAGGCCGAAATAGCGGAAATATTCGCGTACCGAAGGCACGAAGGCGCCTTCCATCCGCTCACGCTGCAGGCGCAGCATCATCACCACGTCGGCGCCCTTGAGGCCCTCGGCCATCGAGCGCGAGACGATGACGCCCATTTTCTCGATGCCGGTGGGCAGCAGCGTCGACGGCGCCACGACCCGCACCTGCGCGCCAAGCGCGTTCAAGAGCATGATGTTGGAACGCGCGACGCGCGAATGCAGGATGTCGCCGCAGATCGCTACGATCAGTTTCGACAGCGGCCCCTTGGCGCGGCGGATGGTCAGCGCGTCGAGCAGCGCCTGCGTCGGGTGTTCATGCGCGCCGTCGCCGGCATTGACCACCGAGCAGCCGACCTTCTGCGCCAAAAGGGCGGCGGCGCCCGCAGACTGGTGGCGGATGATCAGGATGTCGGGGCGCATGGCGTTCAGAGTCATGGCCGTGTCGATCAGCGTCTCGCCCTTCTTCACCGAAGAGCTCGCCACCGACATGTTCATGACGTCGGCGCCGAGCCGTTTCCCGGCCAGTTCGAACGACGACTGCGTGCGCGTCGAGGCTTCGTAGAAGAGGTTGATCTGGGTGCGGCCGCGCAGCGTCGAGGTCTTCTTTTCGGACTGCCGCGAAATGGCGACGGCGCGATCTGCCCGGTCGAGCAGAAGCTCGATGTCACCGGGGGAAAGATCGCGGATGCCCAGAAGATGGCGGTGAGGATAAAGCGGCAGGGACGAAGCGTCGGTCATCTCAAGGCGCTGCTATAGGGGGGAGAATTCCTTGCCGCAAGCGTCAGCTTGGCATTGCGGCCTTTCTCCCCGGTATTTTCGTCGCGCGCGCCGCCTGCCTTGGGCTATATCTAGCCGATTGCTTCGGATTCGAAGCCTTATGATGATAAGTGCCTTTCTAGCGTTAGAAGGCCCTTCTACTTTCAGAAGGATTGGGCGTGACCGACGACGTGACCAACCAGCCGCCGCCGCTGACGGGCGGCAACGCCTGGCGGGGCGATCCGTTGCTGATCCAGCTTGCCGAGCGTTTTTCCGATCCGGTGCGCAAGGACCTCGACGGGCTTGGCCGGTTCGTCCTGACGCAGGAGGCGCAGGAGCTGGCGCGCCTCGCTAATGTCGAGACGCCGAAGCTCCGCACGCATGACCGTCAGGGCCGGCGCATCGACCTCGTCGAATTCCATCCGGCCTATCATGCGCTGATGCGCCGCTCGGTTGCCGGCGGCCTGCATTCCTCGATCTGGGAAAACGGCGATAGCGAGATCGGCCGTCGCCATCAGGTGCGCGCCGCGCGTTTCTACCTGACCGCCGAACTCGAGACCGGGCATCTCTGCCCCATCACCATGACCAGCGCTTCGCTGGCCGCCCTGATGGCCAGCCCAAAGCTGTTTCGCGAATGGGCGCCGCGCGTGACGACGCGCAAATACGACCAGAGTCAGAAGCCGCCGGTCGACAAGACCGGGCTGACGCTCGGCATGGGCATGACCGAAAAGCAGGGCGGCACCGACGTGCGCGCCAACACCACACGGGCCGAACGCGCCGGCAGCGGCTTTTATCGCCTCACCGGCCACAAATGGTTCATGTCGGCGCCGATGTCGGACGCTTTTCTCGTGCTTGGACAGGCGCCTGAAGGGCTTTCCTGCTTTCTCGTCCCGCGCATCCTCGGCGACGGTTCCGGCAACGGCTTCCGCTTTCAGCGGCTGAAGGACAAGCTCGGCAACCGCTCCAACGCCTCATCGGAGGTAGAGTTCGTCAACGCCATCGGCGAGATGGTCGGCGAGCCCGGCGCCGGCATAAAGACGATCATGGACATGGTCACGCTGACCCGGCTCGACTGCGCCGTCGCCTCGTCGGCAATCATGCGGGCGGGGCTGGCTGAGGCCGTGCATCACGCCCGTCACCGCCAGGTGGCCGGCTCGACGCTGATCGAACAGCCGCTTATGCAGCGCGTGCTGGCGGACATGGCGCTCGATGTCGCCGCCGCCACGGCACTCTCGTTCCGACTGGCGCGCTCCTTCGACGAGGCTGCCGGCGACCGCGGCGAGGCTGCTTTTGCCCGCGCCATGACCCCGGTGGTCAAATACTGGGTCTGCAAGATCGCGCCGCCACTGCTCTATGAGGCGATGGAGTGCCTCGGCGGCAATGGCTATGTCGAGGAAGCGCCGCTCGCCCGCTACTACCGCGAAGCCCCGGTCAATGCGATCTGGGAGGGCTCAGGCAATGTCATGGCGCTCGACGTGCTGCGCGTGCTCGGCCGCGCGCCCGGCCTGTTCGAGGAGGTGCTGGCCGGCATCGACCGCGATCTCGGCGCCGGCGGACGCGGAACCATTGGCGTGCTCAAGGCGGCCATGCAGGTCGCCGGCACCGATGAGGGGTCGGCCCGCCTGCTGACCGAACAGCTGGCGCTGTCGGCGGCAGCTGCGGAATTGCGCCGGCTGGGGGCAGGGCGGATTGCGGACGCCTTCGTCGAGACGCGGCTCGCCGGCCAGTGGCGCAACACCTATGGCATGCTCGATTCGCGCCACGATGCGCGCATGATCATCGACACGCTCTATCCGCCGGTGAATTGAGGGCCTTCCGCCAGGCCGTGAACGAATTTGCCTGCCTGTGGACAGCCGTTAACCTTAACGAATGGTTTCCGTTGCAGCCGCAGGCCGCAGACCCCACTGTCTTTGTCACCAAAGCAGGAATGCCATGCGGCACATTTTGACGTCCTTTCTGGCCTTGCACTGGGCGCTGGTTTTCGCCCTGCTGGCGTTCATCTGTGTCGATGGAAACCGCGGCGTTGCGGGCGCTCTGGGCGTGCTCGGCGTCGTCGTGGAAAACACTCGTCTGGCCGATCTCGACAATGCTGCCGTCGTGGCGCCGCTGGCCATCGCCTTGCTGGTCGTGGCGGTGCTGTTTTGCTGGGGCTTCGTCGAGAGCCTGGTTAACGCCGCAGCGAGCCCGGACGAAGCCGACAGTGTGGCGCGGACCGCCTTCATTTCGGCATCCGCGGTGTTGTCGCTCATCCTGATCGGCGGCGCAGCGCGAGGCATCAACGGCCTGTTTTTGGTTGTCGCCGTGCAATTGGCGGCACTTCTGGCCTCCTATGTCGCCATGCTGGCCGAGCGGAGGTCGGTCTTCGCTGTCATGGTTTCTCGGGAGGCAGAGAGCCGCGCCACCGCCCATGCCATGGCCAAGGGTGCCGCGCACGGCTCCTTGCTGTCGCGCATTTCCGGCCGTCCGGACATTGGTCCCAGCGGTCGCAGAGGCGGCTCCAGCCGCAGGGACGGTCACTGATGCGCACGCTGTTCGCATTGTGGGCCGCGCCACTCGCTCTGTTCTGGGGCTGGTTCTTCCTGTCGCTCAACGACATCAATTTCGGCTACGTCATGCTCAGCCGGCAGCTGCATGATTTCGTGTTTCAGCTCTACGGGCAGATGCTGGGCATCGATCCGGCGATCATTCCGGGCATGGTGGCAAGGGCCTGCATCTTCGACGGCTTCCTGCTGATGGCATTGTGGGCGTTTCGCCGCCGCCGCAACATCATGGCCTGGGTCAGGCGGCAGGCGGGGAATCCGGTTCCGTCCGATCGCGTGGGTCAAGCGACTGGAGCCGGTCCAGAACTCCCTGCAGAATAAAGGCCGCAGCCGCCGAATCGATCTTGCCGGCGCGCTTTCGGCGCGAGAAATCCATCTCGATCAGCGTCCGCTCCGCCGCCACCGTCGACAGCCGCTCGTCCCACAGCACGAAGGGCAGGTCGGTTATACCTGCCATGTTGCGCACGAAGGCGCGCGACTTCTGGGCGCGGGGACCTTCCGAACCGTCCATGTTGATGGGGAGACCGAGTACAAACGCGCCGACATTGTCCTTCTGCAGCTGGGCGAGCAGCGCTGCCGCATCCAGCGAAAACTTTTTGCGCAGGATGACCGCGCGCGGATGGGCGAAGGACAGGCCGCGGTCGGAAACGGCGACACCGATCGTCTTGTCGCCGAGGTCGAGCCCGGCCAGCGTCCTGCCGCCCTCCAGCCGTGCCGGCAGATCCTCGATTGCTATGATGCCCAACGGCTTTCCCCAACCAGTTTTACCGTGACCCAGTCTAACCGTGACCCAGACTTGCCGTCACAAAGAGCGCGACACGTTCTTTTGAACCGCGAGCACACTATGTCACTTTAATTTTGCTGCCGGCGTTCTATCTTCCGGCGCAACCAAAATCGAGGAACACGATCGATGAAATTGACCTGGTACGGACATTCCGCCTTCCGCGTCGAGACATCAGGCGCGAACATCCTGATCGACCCCTATCTCGTCGGCAACCCATCATGGACGAGCGGCTGGGAGGGGCCGGCGGAAGGCGTCACCCATGTGCTTCTGACCCACGGCCACAGTGATCATGTCAGCGGCGCGGTGGAGGTGCTGAAGAAGAGCGGCGCCCAGCTGGTCGCCAATTACGAGATCTGCATGTACCTGGTCGGCAAGGGCGTCGACGGCAAGAAGATCAATCCCGGCAATCATGGCGGCACCGTCGATTGCGGTGCCTTCACCACCACATTCGTGCAGGCACTGCATTCCTCGTCGTTTGGGCTCGATGGCGGCCAGAACGTCTACCTCGGCAATCCCAACGGGCTGGTCCTGCATTTCCCGGAGGACAAGACGCTCTACCATATGGGCGACACCGACATCTTCTCCGATATGGCGCTGATCGAGGAATTGCATGAGCCGAAGATCGGCCTCGTGCCGGTCGGCGACCGCTTCACCATGGGCGGCGCGGTGGCGGCCCTGGCCTGCCGGCGCTTCTTCCACTTCGACACCGTCGTGCCATGCCACTTCGGCACCTTCCCGATCATCGACGCGACGGCGGAGAAGTTCGTGGCCGGCCTCGAAGGATCAGGTGTCGACGTAGCCTTGCCAGCCATCGGCCAAACGATCACACTATAGAGCGATCGTTGAAACGATCCCTTGTCGCAAAGGGGAATTAAACCATGGGTTTGAGAGAGACTCTTTGCGTTTCGATGCTGGTTGCGGCGTCGCCCGCATCCGCCGCCGAGGACTTCATCAAGGGCGTTTACCTCCAGACCCAGGAGCTTTGCGCGCAAGCCAAAAAGGACACGCTGCAGACGCTGATTGACACCGGCAATGTCATCTTGTCGGCGGACGGCCTGCAAAGCGTCGAGTATAATTGCGAGTTCGTCCAGGTCACCAAGGCGACGCGCTCGCCGAGCTGGGCGGTCACTGCAATCTGCCAGGAGCCGGGCTTTCTCTTTCCCGATATACTGTCGATCACGCAGATGAACGCGACCCAAATCGACATCGTCTCGGTGCGCCCGACCGCCGACGAAGGCGAGCAGGCCGGCAATGGCGGCAGCTATTATCTGTGCGAGGGTGTATCGCTGCCCTAGGCTGAAATGCCGCCCTGGCATGAACGGGCTCTATCCCCAAGCACGATCGATGTTGCGCGGCACGCGCCACGCCGCTATAGCGCCATCTGGTTTTCCCAAAGGCTAAAGACATGTCCGTTGATCTGCAAACTGTGAAGCGCGTCGCGCGTCTCGCCCGCATTGCGGTGAGCGAGGAGGATGCCGAGCGCATGACCGGCGAGCTGAACGCCATTCTGGGCTTTGTCGAGCAGCTGAACGAGGTCGATGTCTCCGGCGTCGAACCGATGACATCGGTGACGCCGATGGAGATGAAGAAGCGCCAAGACATCGTCACCGACGGCAACAAGGCTGCCGATATCGTCGCCAATGCGCCGGCCACTGACGAGAATTTCTTCCTCGTGCCGAAGGTCGTGGAGTAGGCGGCCGATGGCAATCGAGATCGCGATCGAAACGCCGCTGCAGGACGATGTCCGCGCTTTGGTCGAGGAGCTCAACGCGGCTCTGTTCGAACTGACGCCGCCGGAGCATTGCTACCATCTGACGGTCGAGCAGATGGCTGGCGACGACACCACCGTCTTTATCGCCCGCGACGACGGGCAAGCCATCGGCTGCGGCGCGCTGAAGCGCCATGATGCCCGCGTCGGTGAGGTCAAGCGTATGTACACGCGGCCTTCGCATCGAGGCAGGAAGATCGGCGCCAAGATCGTCGAACATGTCGAAACGCTGGCGCGCAGCGAAGGGCTGAAGCGCCTGGTGCTTGAAACCGGCGACCGCCATCCCGCCGCCTGGACCGTCTACGAACGCGCCGGCTTCTCGCGCTGCGGGCCGGTGCTGGATTATCCCGATTCCGAGTGGTCGGTGTTTTACGAAAAGAGCCTTTGATGAGCGAACTGACCCATCTGACAATTTCGCAGGCGCGCGCCAAGCTGCGCGCCAAGGAGATTTCGGCCGTCGAAATCACCGAGGCCTATCTCGGTGCCATCGAGCGCGCCAATCCGGTCCTCAACGCATATATCGTCGTCACGGGCGACAAGGCGCGCGACATGGCCAAGGCGTCGGATGCCAGACTGGCCAAGGGCGAGGGCGGTGCGCTGGAAGGCATCCCGCTCGGCATCAAGGACCTGTTCGGCACCGAAGGTATCCACACCCAGGCCTGCAGCCATGTGCTGGACGGCTTCAAGCCGCGCTACGAATCGACCGTCACCGCCAATCTGTGGGCAGACGGCGCCGTCATGCTGGGCAAGCTCAACATGGACGAGTTCGCCATGGGCTCGTCCAACGAGACCTCCTATTACGGCCCGGTCGTCAATCCGTGGCGGCGCTCGCGCCTCGACACGGTGGTGATGCCGACCACGCATCAGGGTGATGGCGGTTTCGTTTCGGCCGGCGGCACCAAGACCGCGCGCACGCTGGACAATGCCCAACTGGTGCCCGGCGGCTCCTCGGGCGGCTCGGCTTCGGCTGTCTCGGCTTTCCTGTGCGCCGGCGCCACCGCCACCGACACGGGTGGCTCGATCCGCCAGCCAGCCGCCTTCACCGGCACCGTCGGCATCAAGCCGACCTATGGCCGCTGCTCGCGCTGGGGCATCGTCGCTTTCGCTTCGTCGCTCGACCAGGCCGGCCCGATCGCCCGGGACGTGCTCGATGCCGCGATCATGCTGAAGTCCATGGCCTCGGTCGACCCCAAGGACACCACTTCCGTCGACCGGCCGGTGCCGGATTACGAGGCGGCGATCGGCAAACCGATCAGGGGCATGAAGGTCGGCATTCCCCGGGAATACCGCGTCGACGGCATGCCGGAAGAGATCGAGGCGCTGTGGCAGAAGGGCATTGCCTGGCTCAGGGATGCCGGCGCCGAGATCGTCGACATCTCGCTGCCGCACACCAAATACGCTTTGCCGGCTTATTATATCGTTGCGCCCGCCGAAGCGTCATCCAATCTGGCGCGCTATGACGGCGTCCGCTACGGCCTGCGCGTGCCGGGCCAGGACATTGTCGACATGTACGAAAAGACCCGAGCCGCCGGGTTCGGTCGGGAGGTCAAGCGTCGCATCATGATCGGCACCTATGTGCTGTCGGCAGGCTATTACGATGCCTACTATCTGCAGGCGCAAAAGGTGCGTAATTTGATCAAGCGCGACTTCGAGACGGTTTTTGCCGACGGCGTCGACGTCATCCTGACGCCGGCGACGCCGTCGGCCGCCTTCGGCATCGCTGACGAGGACATGGCCGCCGATCCGGTGAAAATGTACCTCAACGACATTTTCACGGTGACCGTGAACATGGCCGGACTGCCGGGCATTGCCGTGCCTGCCGGCCTCGATGCCAAGGGCCTGCCGCTCGGCCTGCAGCTGATTGGCCGTCCCTTCGACGAGGAAACCCTGTTCCAGACAGCCGCCGTCATCGAGCAGGCGGCGGGAACCTTCCAGCCGGAGAAGTGGTGGTAGCATGCCGCCTCCGTCTCGCATTTCCATCGTCGAGACGGGAAACGAACTGCTGATCACGAACCCGCCACGCACCTCGGATTTCAGGACAGTCTTTGTCCTGATCGGGGCCGCGATCGTCGCCTACACCGGCTACATGGGATTGACGGATATGTCGTCCGCAACGCTCACCAGCGGCACGCTCGGCCTGCTGTCCTTCGTGGCGGTCATTGCCCTCTTCACCTATTTCCTGGGCAAGGATTTCATCTGGCGGGTGTTCGGCAGGGAAACCCTGCGGCTGACCGACACCGCAGCCGTGCGCTCGGTGAGGGGTTCTTTGCGAAATCGGTGGTCACTGCCTTTGAAAGGGCATCTTAGGGTCGAAATCCTCGACCACACCTATCCCACGGACGAAGTGGAACTGTCGGAAGTCATCAGCTTGACCAACGCGAACGGCGTCCTTGTTTTCGGCAGGGAGTTAAGCCGCCTCGAAGCGGAAGCGGTAGCGAGTGCGGTCGAGCACTTCACCGGCCGTCACAATTTGAGCTGGAGATAGGCAGGCAATGTTCTTCTATCTCTCCAAGATCTTCTGGTTCTTCGTCCAACCACTCAACCTGGCGATCTTCCTGCTGCTTGCCGGCTTGCTCGCGGCGCTGATCGGCCGCCGGCGATTGGCGGCGACGGGCAGTGTGTTCGCCTTCCTGATTCTGGCGCTGTCGGCCTGGACGTCGCTTGGCGCCATGATGCTCAATCCGCTCGAAGAGCGCTTCCCAAAGCCGCCGCTGCCGCGGAAGGTCGACGGCATTGTCGTGCTCGGCGGCGGCTTCGAGGGCGCCATCAACTTGGCGCGCGGCGGCTATGAGCTGAATTCCGGCGGCGACCGCATGGTCGAGGCGGCGATCCTTGCCCGGCGCTTTCCCGAGGCGAAAGTGGTTATCTCGGGCGGCACCGGTGAACTGTTCATCGATGGCGAGGGGGATGCGGCCACCGCGCCGCGGCTGCTCGGTGCGCTTGGCGTCGACGCCGATCGCCTGATGCTCGAGAGCAAATCCCGCAACACCTATGAGAATGCCGTCTTCACCAAGGAACTGGTAACGCCGAAATCGGGCGAAACCTGGCTGCTGGTGACCTCCGCCTTCCACATGCCGCGCGCCAAGGCGCTGTTCGACAAGGCCGGCTTTCACACGGTCCCGTGGCCGGTCGACTATCGCACCTCGGGCAAGGAAGGCTTTGGCCTGTTTCGCGACAACGCACCCGATTCGCTGCAGACCACGACCATGGCGATCCGCGAGTGGATCGGGCTCGCCGCCTATTGGCTGTCGGGCCGGATCGACCAGCTTTTCCCCGGCCCGGGCGGCTGACCGATCACGGCTTGCCTTGCGGCGGAAAAGAACTGACGCCGCACCAGCACTGCCAGTAGCAGCAGCGTCGACAGCACGAACACGATCGGGTCGACGAACCAGCCGAGATAGCCGATCGAGAAGAACACCGCGCGCAGGCCTGAATTGAAATGCTTGCCGGCCAGCATGTTCATGCGCGCCGCGCGCCACACCGCCGTTTCGCTGACCGGGTTGCGTGACGCCTCGCCATAGGGGATCGGCACCGCGCCGATCAGGATCGTGCAGTAGTTGAAGAGACGGTAGGCCCAGCCGAACTTGAAGAAGGCGAAGGCCAGGATCAGGACCAGGCCAAAGACCTTGATCTGAAAGGCGGAGCGCGATGAGGTCGCGTTCAACGGCAGGTCGTTCAGCACGGCAAGGACCTGATCCGAGGCGCCAAGCAGCGCGAAACAGCCACCGAGCGCAATCAGCGAACTGGAGGCGAAAAAGGCGGTGCCTTGCTGCAGGCCGCTCATGATGGCGGTGTCGACGATGCGGATTTCGCGCTCGGCCATGGTGCGCATCCAGGCCTCGCGCTGCACGTTCATGGCCATCGTCAACGACACCCGGCTGACCAGTCTGCCGTCGGACGCCAGCGTATGCAGCAACCATGCAAGCAGGAAAAAAGCCAGCGCCGCCAGATCAGCCGTCGACAGATGGAAGGAATCGCCCATGCCCCCTTTTACCACAGGCAAAGCGGTCAGTTCGATGCTCCAAAGCATGTCGCCCAGAAGTGAGCTGCGGTTCTGGGACAACCACATGCATTAAAACAAGAACTTAAAGCGCGTCGCATGAACCCGTTTCAGCGCGACGCGCTTTCAGCCGGGGATGTCGCTGCCAGAGCAAACAAGGTCGGCAGGTGCAGCGCCGCAATCCGCAAAACAGCACAAACATCATGGAAAGTCCTATATGTAGGTCTTGATCCCATTCCCGGAGACGGCGCAGCGTGTTTCTTTCGGTTTTCGACTTGTTCAAGATCGGCATCGGACCGTCGAGTTCGCACACGATGGGACCGATGACGGCGGCGCAGCGGTTTCTCGACGAGATCGCCGGCGATGACTGGCCGCGCCCGGCCGGCGTCAAGGTCGATCGCATTGGCGCCAGCCTGCACGGCTCGCTCGCCTATACCGGTATCGGCCATGGCTCGGATCGCGCCGTTGTCCTCGGCCTTGCCGGCCTGACACCGCAGACGGTCGATCCCGATCAGGCCGAGGGCATCGCCACGCGCGTCGCAGCCGAGAAGCGGATATCGCCCCGCGGCCATCCCTCCTATCGCTTCGACCCGGCGACGGATCTGGTGCTCGACCGCAAGACGCCGCTCACCGGCCACGCCAACGGCATGGCCTTCTACGCTTACGATGCCGGCGACCGGCTGCTGCTCAAGCGCATCTACTATTCCATCGGCGGCGGCTTCGTGGTGTCCGAGGAAGAGCTGCAGCGGATGAAGGTGAAGGGCTCGGTGACCACAGAAGGCAAGAAGGTGCCCTATCCCTTCAAGAATGCCGTCGAGATGCTGAAGATGGCAGGCAAAAGCGGCCTGTCTATCGCCGACATGAAGCGCATCAATGAAGAGACGCATATGTCGCGCGAGGAGCTCGACAGTGGCCTTGATGCGATCTGGGGCGCCATGAAGGGCTGCATCGACCGCGGCCTGTCGCAGGATGGCATCATGCCGGGCGGGCTGAAAGTGCGCCGTCGTGCCCGCATGCTGCACGACAAGCTGCAGGAGCAATGGCAGCAGAACAAGCCCAACCCTTTGCTGGCCAATGACTGGCTGTCGATCTACGCCATGGCGGTGAACGAAGAGAACGCCGCCGGTGGACGCGTCGTCACCGCGCCGACCAATGGCGCGGCCGGCACATTGCCGGCGGTGCTGCGTTACTGGCTGCATTTCCACCCCGAGGCCGACCAGCCGAGCATCCGCGACTTCCTGCTCACGGCGGCCGCCGTCGGCGGCATCATCAAGACCAATGCCTCGATCTCCGGCGCCGAGGTCGGCTGCCAGGGCGAGGTCGGTTCGGCCTCGGCGATGGCTGCCGCGGGTCTCTGCGCCGTGATGGGCGGCACGCCCGAGCAGGTCGAGAACGCCGCCGAAATCGCGCTCGAACATCATCTCGGCATGACTTGCGATCCGGTCGGCGGTCTGGTTCAAGTGCCTTGCATCGAGCGCAACGCGCTCGGCGCCGTCAAGGCGGTCACCGCCGCCTCTCTGGCGATCAAAGGCGACGGCGTCCATTTCGTGCCGCTCGACGCCGCGATCGAAACAATGCGCCAGACGGGCCTCGACATGAACGAGAAGTACAAGGAAACCAGCCTTGGTGGGCTCGCCGTCAATGTCGTGGAATGCTGACCGCGCAACGCCACTGGCACTGTGGAGAAGTCGGGCAGGGCCGTTGACGCAATCGCGCGCCGGACTAAACCTTAAGCGATGGCACTCAATCTCCTAAAACTGTGCGTCGGTTGCGACAGCGTCGAGGACCTCGAAGAATGGATCGCCTTCCGCCTCGATGAGCGCCGCCGCGCCGGCGAACCCGCCGAGCACTGGCACACAACCCGCATGGTGCCGACGCGCGGCGCCGAGGTCACCGATGGCGGTTCGCTTTATTGGGTGATCAAGGGCAGCGTGCAATGCCGCCAGCTGATCACTGATATCAGGCCCTTCACGGACGACGAAGGCATCGGCCGTTGCCGCCTGATGCTCGACCTCGACGTCGTGCGCACCGACTGGCAGCCGCGCCGCGCCTTCCAGGGCTGGCGTTATCTCAAACCTTCGGATGCGCCCGCCGATATCGGCAAGGGCAAGGCCGGAATGGTCGAGATGCCGCCGAAACTGAAGCGCGAGCTCGCCGATCTGGGCTTGCTGTAGAGCCAAGGGCGCGGCCGCTTCTCCCAGAGCGTCGAGCGCTGGCCCTTCATCTTGTCCAAGGCTGGACTTGCAAGGGGGCCGACAACGCCACATCTTGCTTCTTATGAGCGACAAGAAGCAGCGTGTGCCCGCAAGGGCCGATCCTGCGCCGGTCAAGCCTCAATCCAATGCCGGCGAGATCGACGCCTTTATCCGTCAGGCCCGGACGCTTGTCGCGACCGGCACGGGCCGGCTGATCCTTGCCCTCGACGCAACGATGAGCCGCCAGCCGACCTGGGATCTCGCCATCAAGCTGCAGGGCGAAATGTTCGACGCCGTTGGCAAGGCCGGCACCCTCAGTGTCCAATTGGCCTATTTTCGCGGGTTGGGCGAGTGCCGCTCGTCGGCTTTTGTCGCCGACACCAATGCCCTGAAGCAGCTGATGACGCGGATCGACTGCCGTGCCGGCCACACCCAGATCGGCAAGGTGCTGGCGCATGCGCTGAAGGAAACGGCGGCGGCCAAGGTCAATGCTCTGGTCTATATCGGCGACGCCATGGAAGAGGATATCGACGACCTGGCGCAGAAGGCCGGCAGCCTCGGTCTGCACGGCGTTCCCGTCTTCGTCTTCCAGGAAGGCCATGATCCCGGCGCAGAAAAGGCGTTCAAGGAGATTGCGCGGCTGTCCAAAGGGGCTTGGTTCCGATTTGATCGGCGGGCTGCCGCGACCTTGGCCGGGCTGCTTTCGGCGGTTGCCGTCTATGCGACGGGTGGATTGAAGGCGCTCGAGGCAAGGGACAGGCCGGGAGATCGGCTGCTGATCGAGCATCTCAGGGGCGGCAGGAATTGATGGGCGCTATCATTGCACTTGTTGCACTGTTTCTGGTGCTGCTCGGCGCGGCGACGATCTTTGTCCGTGCCGATGCGCAAAAACTGGCAAGCGGCATGCGCACGCTCGGGCCGGTGCTTCTGGCGCTGGTTGGCCTTGCCGTGCTGGTGGTCGGGCGCGAAGGCATTGCCGGCCTCATCCTGGCCGCGGCCCTTGCCTGGTACGGTTCGATGCGAATGAAGCGGCCGTCGGTCGGGCCGGCGCCCGGCAAGCGCTCGACGGTGCGGACCGCCGCACTGGAAATGGAGCTTGATCACGATACGGGCGGGCTTGAAGGCCTGGTTCTGGCCGGCCGCCATGAAGGCAAGATGCTGGGCGCGATGGGCCTGGCCGAGCTGCAGCAGCTTTACCGCGAACTCCCCGGCGACCCGGAGAGCCGCCAGCTCCTAGAGACGTATCTTGACGGCCGTTTTCCCGTCTGGCGCAAAGACGCTGAGGCGAACGGTGGCGAAGGGCTGGGTGTTGCGCCAGGTGCGGGCGCCATGACTAAGGAGGAGGCCTACAAGATCCTTGGTCTTGAAGCGGGGGCCGCCGCGGCGGATGTCCGCAAGGCGCACCGCCGCCTGATGCAGCGCCTGCACCCCGACATCGGCGGCACGTCTTTCCTGGCGGCGCGGATCAACGAAGCCAAGGACGTCTTGCTCTCCAATCACAACTAGTCTCCTTCGACGCAGTAAATTTTCGGGAGATGGTTCCGACGCCGCCCTACTGTTGGACGGCGTAGCAGGCGATTTTCTTTTTCTTCAGGGCATTGCAGGCATTCCAGGCCGCGTCCTTCGAGCGGAAGCCGCCGAACCGGGCGCGGTAATAGGTCTCGCCATCCTTTTCGAAGGCGACGGTGAAACCGGAAGCAGCCCCAAGAACTTTGGGCGCCTGCTTGGCGGTCTTGTCTAAGAAAGCCTGGGCTTCGGACTGCTTGGGCGACGACGCCACCTGCACCGCCCAACCAGCCGGCACCGAGGCCGTGTTGACCGGGTCGACCGCCTGTGGGGATACAGGCGTGGGTTCGGCATAGGCAGCCACAATCTGCGCAGTTTCGACCTTCGGCGCCGTCACGATGACGGTCTTGACCTTCCTGGTCTTGACGACGGGGGCGGGCTCTTCGACCGCGGCCACCGTCTGTTCGTCGGCAGACTGGCCTTCAGCAGACTGCTCGTCAGCGGATGTCGGATCGTCATTGGACGCTACGGCATCGTCTTCAACGATCGGCTTGCCATCCGGCGTCGGCGCGTCATGCTTGGGCAGGAAGACCTTGGCCAGCGCCTTGACCGGATTGTCGCCGCCGGCCTTGGCGACCAGGGCGCCGCCGCCGCGGGTCGATGCGCGCGGCATGTAGGCGTTGATCAGGCCGGCCATCTGGTTGTCGCGGCTGCGCCCCGAAGTGCCGCCCATGACGACGGCGACGAGGCGGCGGTTGCCATCCGAAACCGACGAGACCAGGTTGAAGCCGGAGGCGCGGGTATAGCCGGTCTTGATGCCGTCGACGCCCTTGATGCGGCCGAGCAGGCGGTTGTGGCCATTGATGCGCTGGCGACCGTACAGGAAGGAGCGCTGCGAGAAATAGCCGTAATACTGCGGATAATGTTCCCTCAGCGCTATGCCGAGCATCGCCATGTCGTGGGCGGTTGTGAACTGGCCGGGATCGGGCAGGCCGTTGGCATTGCGAAACACGGTGCCGTCCATGCCGAGCGCGCGCGCCTTGGCGGTCATCATGCGGGCGAAATTGCTTTCGCTGCCGCCGAGCAGTTCGCCGAGCGCGGTCGCCGAATCATTGGCCGACTTGGTCACCATCGACAGGATGGCGGTCTCGACGGAAACCGCTCCGCCCGCCTTGACGCCGAGCTTGGTCGGCGGTTCGGCCGCCGCTTTGGCCGAGAACGGCACCGGCGTGTTCCTGCTGATCCGGCCCTTCGCCATGGCCTCGAAGGTCAGGTAGAGCGTCATCATCTTGGTCAACGACGCCGGGTAGCGCCGGCCGTTGGCATCGGAGGAATAAAGCACCTTGCCGGTCTTGGCGTCGACGACGATCGCCGAAGACCTGGCGGCCATCGAGGACGCGGCATCCGCAACGACAAATGACATCGCCAAAGCGAGGATCATGATCGTTTTGAGGGAAGATGCGGATTTTGAACCGAAGACCGACAACGCCTGACGCACTGATAGTTCCTTTGAAACTCATTGCCCTGGAGGCGGCAAAGGGATCCGACCTCACTTGTCGTCAAACTATCGCGGCCAGCGTTACCAATCCGTTTATGGTAACCGGCGCGTTCACCATTTTCCTCGGGCTTGAGCCTTTCTTTATTCGAATTTTAGCTGTTGCCGGCGCAGCGCGGCCTGATGCCGCTGAAATCTTGACTTTTGTGCAGCGCACAATATATTCTCGTGCATTGCACAACCGCGCTCAGGCAAGGGCGCTTCAAAACGCCAAGGACGTCAAATGACCCAGACCTACGAGGACTTCTCGAAATACGGCAAGGAGTTTGCCGATACCGGATTGAAGAGCTTCACCTCGCTCTCCAAGGGCGCGCAGGCGATCGCCACTGAAGCTGGCGAATACACCAAGAAGAGCTTCGAAGCCGGCAGCGCCGCGGTCGAAAAGCTGTTCTCCGCCAAATCGCTGGAAAAGGCGGTCGAGATCCAGTCCGACTTCGCCAAGCAGAGCTATGAGAGCTTCGTCGCCGAGGCGACCAAGTTCGGCGATCTCTATGCCGATCTCGCCAAGGAGGCTTACAAGCCCTTCGAATCGATTGTCGCCAAGGCGAAGTAATTTCGCTCGAGAATAACAGGCACGGCCTTTCGGGCTTGCAAAACAGACCCGGTCGCGGATGCGCGGCCGGGTTTTTTCATGCCGGTTTCAATTCCGGGGCTTTGGCGGTTCACGATTTTGAAAATCGCCTCGGTTTGCCCACCTAGCCATATTGTCAGCTAACAAGAAGGGCTTAAAATCGTCCATCGAACACCTACATATCGAACTCGCCATGGGGATTCGAAAGAGGCAGGATTACGTGACTTCAGGTTTGACTGCCACGACAAGCGTGGTGCGGATGCAAAGTGACGGCGACGGCAATGAGGCCGGTCGCGGCACAGCCGTCATTACGCGCACGAAGACCAAGACCAAGAAGCCCAGCCTTTACAGGGTCCTCATCCTCAACGACGACTATACGCCCATGGAGTTCGTGGTTCACGTCCTGGAGCGTTTTTTTCAAAAGGACCGCGAAGCCGCCACACGCATCATGCTTCATGTTCACAATCATGGGGTGGGCGAGTGCGGGGTCTATACATTCGAGGTGGCCGAGACCAAAGTGTCTCAGGTCATGGATTTCGCCCGACAGAATCAGCATCCGCTGCAATGCGTGATGGAGAAGAAGTGAGGTAACATGCCGGCTTTCTCCCAAGGCCTGGAAAAGGCGCTTCACCAGGCGCTGACGCTCGCCAATGAGCGGCACCATGAATATGCAACCCTAGAACATCTGCTGCTCGCCCTCATCGACGACACCGAGGCGGCCGCCGTTATGCGCGCCTGCAACGTCGATCTCGACGAGCTGAAGCACACCGTTCTGACCTATATCGACACCGAACTCGACAATCTGGTCACCGGTTACGATGAGGATTCCAAGCCGACCGCCGGCTTCCAGCGCGTCATCCAGCGCGCCGTGATCCATGTGCAGTCATCCGGCCGCGAGGAAGTGTCCGGCGCCAACGTGCTCGTCGCCATCTTTGCCGAGCGCGAGAGCCATGCCGCTTATTTCCTGCAGGAACAGCAGATGACCCGCTACGACGCGGTCAACTACATCTCGCACGGCATCGCCAAGCGCCCCGGCGCATCGGAGACGCGCTCGCCGCGCGGCGCCGATGACGAGCAGGGCGGCCAGAACGGCGCCGAGCCGCAGGAGGAAGGCGGCAAGAAGAAGCAGCAGCAGGATGCGCTGACGGCTTATTGCGTCAACCTCAACAACAAGGCCAAGGCCGGCAAGATCGATCCGCTGATCGGCCGCGAGAGCGAAATCAACCGCACCATCCAGGTGCTGTGCCGCCGTTCCAAGAACAACCCGCTCTATGTCGGCGATCCCGGCGTCGGGAAGACGGCGATTGCCGAAGGTCTGGCCAAGCGCATCGTCGAAGGCGACGTGCCCGAAGTGCTGCAGGACGCCACCATCTTCGCGCTCGACATGGGCACGCTTCTGGCCGGCACCCGCTACCGTGGCGATTTCGAAGAGCGGCTGAAGCAGGTCGTCAAGGAGCTCGAGGATTATCCGGGCGCCGTGCTGTTCATCGACGAGATCCACACCGTGATCGGGGCCGGCGCCACCTCAGGCGGCGCCATGGATGCGTCGAACCTGTTGAAGCCGGCGCTGTCTTCGGGTGCCATCCGCTGCATCGGCTCGACCACTTACAAGGAGTTCCGCCAGTTCTTCGAGAAGGACCGCGCTCTGGTGCGGCGCTTCCAGAAGATCGACGTCAACGAGCCGACCATCGAGGACGCCATCGAGATCATGAAGGGCCTCAAGCCCTATTATGAGGAATTCCACAAGGTGAAGTTCACCAACGAGGCGATCAAGGCTTCGGTGGAACTGTCGGCCCGCTACATCAACGACCGCAAGCTGCCGGACAAGGCGATCGACGTGATCGACGAGACCGGCGCCTCGCAGATGCTGGTGCCGGAAGCCAAGCGCAAGAAGACGATCGGCATCAAGGAGATCGAAGCCACGATCGCCACGATGGCCCGCATCCCGCCGAAGACGGTTTCGGCAGACGACGAGAAGGTGCTGCAAGGCCTCGACATCGAGCTGAAGCGCGTCGTCTATGGCCAGGACACCGCCATCACCGCGCTGACCTCGGCAATCAAGCTGGCGCGTGCCGGCCTGCGCGAACCGGAAAAGCCGATCGGCTCCTACCTGTTCTCAGGCCCGACCGGCGTCGGCAAGACCGAAGTCGCCAAGCAGTTGGCTGCCTCGCTCGGCGTCGAGCTGATCCGCTTCGACATGTCGGAATATATGGAACGCCACACCGTTTCGCGGCTGATCGGCGCGCCTCCCGGCTATGTCGGCTTCGACCAGGGCGGTCTGCTTACCGACGGGGTCGACCAGCATCCGCACTGCGTGCTCTTGCTGGATGAAGTCGAGAAGGCGCATCCGGACCTGTTCAACATCCTGTTGCAGGTCATGGACCACGGCAAGCTGACCGACCACAACGGCAAGCAGATCGACTTCCGCAACGTCATCCTGATCATGACCACCAATGCGGGCGCATCGGATGCGCAGCGCGCGGCGATCGGTTTCGGATCGACCAAGCGCGAAGGCGACGATGTCGAGGCCATCAACCGGTTGTTCACGCCGGAGTTCCGCAACCGTCTCGATGCGATCATCCCGTTCGGTTCGCTGCCGGTGCCGGTCATCCATCAGGTGGTGCAGAAGTTCGTCATGCAGCTCGAGGCCCAGCTCTCCGAGCGGGGCGTCACCTTCGACCTGTCGCCGGACGCGATCGCCTGGCTGGCCGACAAGGGCTATGATGAGCGCATGGGTGCGCGGCCGCTCGGCCGGGTCATCCAGGAGCACATCAAGAAGCCGTTGGCCGACGAGGTGCTGTTCGGCAAGCTCAAGAAGGGCGGCACGGTGCGCGTCACCGTCGAGAAGAAGGAAACCGGCGAAACCGGCCTGAAGCTCGAATCACTGGCCGACGAAGCCCCGGTGCAGCCGAAGCAGGAGCCGGAAGAGGCGCCGAAAGCCCGCAAGGCGGTGGCCAAGAAGCCCGTCGCCAAGAAGGCGGTGGCGCAGAAGCCTCAGCCCAAGGGCAAGGACGAGCCTGAGCCCAAGGGCAAGGATGGCGGCAAGCGCAGCCTGGTGCCGCAACTGCCGCGCAAGAGCTAAAAAGTTCGCCTATGAAAAAAGGGCCCGGTGACGGGCCCTTTTTTCATTGGCTGGCCGGTTTGCCGACACAGCGCCCCTGCTTTTCAGGTCAGATGTTGTTAGGTCAGGCGGCGACGCCCTCGGGTGCAAACTTGCCCAGGAAGTACCCGCACGCCTTCCAGATGGCGATCGAAATCAGAACGCTCGCATAGCCATCCACGGCATAATGCCAGCCAAGGACGACCGAGCCGACCATGATGATTGCGGCGAATGCCCACATCAAAAGGCCGGCCAACCGTGAGCGGCGTGTTGCATAAAGCGCGAAAAGCACCGCCATCGCCACATGCATGGACGGGAAGGCGGATATGCCGAGACTGCCTCGCGTCGCCCCGATATAGCCGCTCCACACAATGTCCTGCGCAAGGTGAAAAAAGCTGCCGAGTGCGAAGGCGCAGCCACCGATCCAGAAAGCGAAAAGAAGGTATTGGGCATAGTCTTCCAGCACGCCGAAATCCGGCATGTTTCCGGTGCGCAGGCCGACCGCGGCTGCCAAAAGCAGGGCAGCGATGGCCATCGCGTGCAGCAGAGCGGTGTCGCCGGTAGGCGTCCGCCAAGGTGCGCAGAAAGGCCCGGCCGGCAGCTGCTTTTACCAACGGCTCTGATGTCGCAACCGAATGTTCCACGATTTTTAAAACCCAAACGCATCCCGGTACGGCACTTTATCACGGGGTGGTTTGATATTTTCCTAACCGACGTGGTGGATTGTGGCTGAGCGCATCGCCCTGAGGCGCACGCCACCTCAACCGTTCAGCGCTGCCCGGATCCTGGCCGCGTTCTCAGTCAGCAGTTCGGGCTTCTCCATCTGTCCCGTATGCGGCTTGAGCGCGATGCCTTCGAACCGCGGGATGACATGGACATGCAGGTGGTAGACGGTCTGGCCAGACGCCGGTTCGTTGAACTGCAGGATGGTGACCCCGTCAGCGCCGAAAGCCTTTTTGACCGCCAGCGCCACCTTCTGGACCGTGGTGAACAGCCGGCCGAGCGTCGCCGGATCGGCATCGAGCAGATTGCGCGACGGTGCTTTGGGCACCACCAGCGTGTGACCGGGGCCTTGCGGCATCACATCCATGAAGGCGACCACGGCATCATCCTCGTAGACGCGGTGCGACGGGATTTCGCCGCGCAGGATCTTCGCGAAGATATTGCTGGGGTCGTAAGCCTCGGTCATGGCGGCGCTCCGGGAGTATGCTCCCGGTGTAGCGAAGCTGTCCCGGACCGGCAAGATGGTCCGGCGATATCGACAGGCGAGGGCAGGGCGGATCGCTATTCCTCAAGATCCTTGCGGAACGGCGTATGCTCTTCCAGAATTTCGCCCATCCGCTCGACCTCGCGCCGCTCACGCCGGAGATAATCGGCCACAGCATTGCGCAGGCCGGGATGTGCGATGTAGTGCGCCGAATGCATGGTCACGGGACGATAGCCGCGCGCCAGCTTGTGCTCACCCTGCGCGCCGGCCTCGACCACCTTCAGCTTACGCTCGATGGCGAAGTCGATGGCCTGATGGTAGCAAACTTCGAAATGCAGGAACGGGTGGTCCTCGATGCAGCCCCAATTGCGGCCGTAGAGCGCATCGGAGCCGATGAAGTTGATGGCGCCGGCGACATAGCGGCCATTGCGCTTGGCCATTACCAACAGGATATCCTGGGACATGCGCTCGCCGATCAGCGAGAAGAACTTGCGGTTGAGATAAGGCCGGCCCCATTTGCGGCTGCCGGTGTCCATATAGAAGGCGAAGAAATCGTCCCAGGCCCCTTCGGTCAGGTCCTTGCCGGTCAGCCGGTCGATCGAGATATCGTTGGCGAGCGCCTCGCGCCGCTCCTTCTTCATCGCCTTGCGCTTGCGCGATGCCAGCGTAGCGAGGAAATCGTCATAGGTCGAAAAGCCTTCGTTGAAGAAGTGGAACTGCTGGTCGGTGCGGTGCAGGAAGCCGGCTGCTTCCAGCGTTGCAACGTCGCTTTCACTGGCGAAGGTGACATGCGCGGACGACACGCCGAGCTTTTCCGTCACCGCCTTCAGGCCCGCTGCGAGACCGGCCTTCACAATGGCGCTGTCCTCGCCTTTGCTGACCAGCAGGCGAGGGCCGGTGACCGGAGAGAACGGCACGGCGCATTGCAGTTTCGGATAGTAGTTGCCGCCGGCGCGTTCGAACGCATCGGACCAGCCGTGGTCGAAGACATATTCGCCCTGGCTGTGCGATTTGAGATAGCAGGGCACGGCGCCCAGCAATCTGCCTTGGGCATTTTCCAGTCTGAGATGATGACCTTGCCAGCCGGTACGCCGCACAGCGCAGCCGGAATCTTCAAGCGCGCTCAGAAAAGCATATGAAACGAGAGGGTTATAGCCATTTTCTGTGTCGCTGCGGGTTGTGCCGGTAAAGCCGTTCCACTCGTCGCAGGTGAAGGCATTGATGCCGGCGGCAACGCGGATGGAAAACTCCGCATTCGCCGTTTGCCCGTCACCTTCATCACCCTGATCCATGGGGCTTATTTAAGCTCTGTCGGGGCCGCTACAAGTCACGTTTCAGGCACTTCCATCAGGCGACATTGACCAGATCGGGTTCGAACCCTTCGAACGTCATCTGGTCGGCGTATTTGAAGGTGAGATCCACCGCCGGCTGGTCATGCACCGTCCAGGTGATGACAGGCATTTTAAGCCTTTCGCGCACGAAGCTGACGAACGGGTTCGGCAGATCGCCCGCGGCATAGGAGGTGAAGGCGAGGTCATGCGCCAGCATGGCGAAATGCGCCTCGATCAACTGGTTGTCCTGGCCATAGGCCGTGAGCCCGCCCGGAATTCCTGGCGCATCCCTGGGGAAATCGCGGACCAGCCAGTGGTCGAACGACATGATCGCCGCCTTGCCCTTGTAGCGCTCCAGCATCTTGCCGACGCTCGCCACCAGGCCCTCGTCGTAGCCGGGCACACCCTTCAATTCGACCACCAAAGGCACGCGGCCGTCGACCAGGTCGAGCACCTCCTGAAGTGTCGGCACATGGTCCTTGGTGCCGCCGATCCTGAGCGCCGCCAGTTCCGCTGCCGTGCGCCGCCAGACGAAGCCGTCCTGGCCGGTCAACCGACTGAGATCGCCGTCATGAATGATGACGGGGACGCGGTCGGACGACAAATGCACGTCGCATTCGATCGCATAGCCGCGCTCGGCGGCAGCAGCGAAGGCCGACAGCGTGTTTTCCCAGCGCGTCTTGTTCATGTCGTGAAAGCCGCGATGCGCCACCGGCCGGGCGGTCAGCCAGGAAAGGTCGGTCATTGTCTTGGTCCTGCTCATGCGACCTCGAAGACGGCTTCGATTTCCACTGCGGCATTAAGCGGCAGACAGGCGGTGCCGACGGCGGAGCGGGCATGCTTGCCGCGCTCGCCAAGGGCCGCGACCAGGAAATCGGAGGCGCCATTGGCGACCAGATGCTGCTCGACGAAATCCGGCACTGATGCAACAAAGACGGTGATCTTGACCAGCCGCTGGATTTTTTCGAGATCGCCAAGTGCTGCTTTTGCCTGCGCCAAGATGTTGATTGCACAGTACTTTGCGCCTTCCTTGCCGGTTGCCGTGTCGACGTCGCGGCCGAGCAGGCCGCTTGCCTGCAGCTTGCCGTCCTTGAGCGGCAACTGCCCGGCGGTGAACAAAAGATTGCCGGACCTGCAATAGGGCACATAGTTCGCGGCGGGCGCTGCGGCGGCAGGTATCGTCACGCCGAGATCGCTTAGCCGCTTTTCGATTGTTTCACTCATGGTATTTCCCTATTGCTTGGAGACGCCGCGCTGGCCGGGCCGAAATTGCTATTTTTGCCTCGCTTCCGCCACGACTTTTTTTAAGCTGGACCATCTTTACCTGCGGCCTGCCATCAGCTGCGACGATCGGAGCCCCTTATGCGCGCAACGCGCCTTGCCTTCCACGCCGTTCTCGTTCCGGTGCTGTTCTCGATGGCTCCGGCCTTTGCCGTGCCGGCGCTGCAGGCGCATCGCGCCGTCTACGATCTTACCCTCGACAAGGCGTCGGACCGCTCGGGCATCACCGGCATTTCCGGCCGCATGGTCTATGAGTTCAACGGCTCGCCCTGCGAGGGCTATACGGTAAAATTCCGTTTCGTCACCCAGATCGCCACCGGCGACAACACCAGGCTGACCGACCAGCAGACGACCACGTTCGAGGACGCCGAAGGCAAGACCTTCTCGTTCGTGACCAAATCCTTCGTCGACCAGAACCTCGACAAGGAGGTCAAGGGCACCGCCACGAAAGAGACCAAGGGCCTCAAGGTCGACATCGACAAGCCCGAGAAGAACAGCCTGGAACTCGCCGCCACTCAGTTCCCGACCCAGCATCTGGTCGAACTGATCGGCAAGGCCGAGAAGGGCGAGAATTTCTACGAAACCAGCCTGTTCGACGGTTCGGAGGATGCCAACAAGGTGATGACCACCACCGTCATCGTCGGCAAGAAGGCCGAGGGCGACAAGGCCGACCCCGAAGCGCCGGCGCTGGCCAAGCTTGCAGGCGACAAATACTGGCCGGTCGACATCGCCTATTTCGACGAGACCGACAAATCGGGCGAAGAGGTGCCGGAATACCGCATCAGCTTCAAGCTGCACGAGAACGGCATCACCCGCGACCTCACAATGGACTATGGCGAGTTCTCGATGACCGGAAAGCTGGTCAACCTGTCGCTGTTCGATCAGACCAAGCCTTGCCCGGTCTCGAAATAGCAACAATGCGGCGCTGGCCACGGCAGGCTTGATGGCAGTTCCCGATGGCGGTCTATGTCGATGCGGCGATCTGGAAATGGGCCGGCCATCGCTGGTGCCACCTGATGGCCGACGATACGGACGAACTGCATCGTTTCGCCGCCGAGCTTGGCGTCAAGCGTTCGTCCTACCAGGGGCCGCCCAGGACATCGGCGCCGCACTATGACATAACCGGCTTCGAGCGCGACCGGGCGGTGCGGCTCGGCGCCATCGAATGCAGCCGCGAGGAGATCGTTGCGATCTTCAGGCGCGTACGGGTACCCAACGGAAAGGGCCGATCGTGACGCTAACGGCATTCCTGGCTTATTGCCTTGCCATCACACTTGCCGCCGCCACGCCGGGACCGGCGATGTTCACGGTGATCACCAACGGCGTGGCACGCGGCTTCCTGCGTGCGTTCGTCGCCGGAATGGGCATTGCCGCCGGTGATGCCGTGCTGGTCACCTTGGCACTGCTCGGGCTGGTGGCGCTGGCCCAGACCTTCGAATGGGTGTTTCTCCTGTTGAAATACGCCGGTGCGGCCTACCTGATTTTCCTCGGCATCAAGATGTGGCGGGCCGCGGCCGCGCAATCGGCCGCGCAAGGAATCCCCCAAACCGGATTGTCGCGTTCGTTCCTGCTTGGCGCCTCCGTGGCGCTCGGCAACCCGAAGGCGATCCTGTTCCACGCCTCGATCATGCCGCTGATCCTCAACCTCGACACCATGACGTTTGCCGACGGCCTGCTGGTCGTGGCAGTCGTCGTCGGCGCCAATATGCTCACCATGGGCATCTACGCCGCGCTGGCGGGCAGGGCATCCGGCTGGTTCAGGACGCCCGAACGCATGCGGCTGATGAACCGGTTCGCCGGCAGCGCCATGATCGGCACCGGAGCGCTGATTGCCGCACGCTGAGCGATGAAGCACCTCACCGCTTGCGTTTGCAGCGCTTCCCCTCTATATGCGCGCTCATTCCACACACGGACTTTGGTGTCTGCCCGGGAGAAATCCGGCTGAAACCTCCGGTGGCGTTCGAGGACAAAGTCCAAAAATGCCTGTGTCCGTGGAGGCTAACCGGAAAAGGAACTAAGAATGGCACTGCCTGATTTCAGCATGCGCCAGCTTTTGGAAGCTGGCATTCACTTCGGCCACCAGACCCACCGCTGGAACCCGAAGATGGCGCCTTACATCTACGGCGCCCGCAACAACATCCACATCATCGACCTGTCGCAGACGGTGCCTTTGCTGCACCAGGCTCTGAAGCAGGTTTCCGACACCGTTGCCAAGGGCGGCCGCGTGCTGTTCGTCGGCACCAAGCGCCAGGCGTCCGACATCGTCGCCGACGCCGCACAGCGTTCGGCCCAATACTATGTCAACTCGCGTTGGCTCGGCGGCATGCTGACCAACTGGAAGACGATCTCGAATTCGATCCAGCGCCTGCGCAAGCTCGACGAGATGCTGGCCGGCGAAGCCCAGGGCCTGACCAAGAAGGAACGCCTGAACCTCGACCGCGAGCGCGAGAAGCTCGACAAGGCGCTCGGCGGTATCAAGGACATGGGCTCGACGCCCGACCTGATGTTCGTCATCGACACCAACAAGGAAGCGATCGCCATTCTCGAGGCCAAGCGCCTCGGCATTCCGGTCGTTGCCATCATCGATTCGAACTGCGATCCGGACAAGATCGACTTCCCGATCCCCGGTAATGACGACGCGGCGCGCGCCATCCAGCTCTATTGCGACCTGATCGCCAAGGCTGCCATCGACGGCATCGCCCGCCAGCAGGGCGCGCTCGGCGTCGACATCGGCGCCTCGGTCGAAGCTCCGGTCGAACCGGCGCTTGATCCGGCTCCGGCCCCGGCTGCGGACGCTCCGGAAGCTTGACAATCGAAGGCCGGTTGCGGCCTTCATCATTCTCATATTTGGCACGCTAGACGGACGCATCACCGAGTACCGGTGGTGCGTCGGTGCATTTAAAACAAAGAGGCGACAATGAGCATTTCGGCTGCACAGGTCAAAGAACTCCGCGACTTGACCGGCGCGGGCATGATGGACTGCAAGGCGGCGTTGACCGAGACCAACGGCAACATCGAAGAGGCCGTCGACTGGCTGCGCAAGAAGGGCATTTCCAAGGCCGACAAGAAGGCTGGCCGTACTGCCGCCGAAGGCCTGATCGGCGTCGACTCCGGCGTCCGCGAGGCCGCCATCGTCGAGGTTAACTCCGAGACCGATTTCGTGGCCCGTAACGAGCAGTTCCAGGAGATCGTTCGCAATGTCGCCAAGGTCGCGCTTGCTTATGGCACGACGGAGGCTGTCTCTGCCGCAAAGTATCCGGGTTCGGACAAGTCGGTCACTGACACCATCAAGGACGCCGTTGGCACCATTGGCGAGAACATGAGCTTCCGCCGTTCGGCCAAGCTCACCGTCCCGCACGGTGCTGTCGCAACCTACGTCCACAATGCGGTTGCCGATGGTCTTGGCAAGCTCGGCGTTCTGGTCGCGATCGAGACGACGGGCAATGAGCATGCCGCCAACGCCTTTGGCCGCCATGTCGCCATGCATGTCGCCGCCACCAACCCGCTGGCGTTGACCGCCGAGCAGATCGATCCGGCAGCGGTCGAGCGCGAGAAGGCGATCTTCGCCGACCAGGCGCGCCAGTCCGGCAAGCCGGAAGCGATCATCGAAAAGATGGTCGAAGGCCGCCTGCGCAAGTTCTACGAGGAAGTCGTGCTCCTCAAGCAGGCCTTCGTGCTCAATCCCGACATCACTGTCGAGCAGGCGCTGAAGGATGCCGAGAAGGACATCGGCGCTCCGGCCAAGATCTCCGCCTATCTGCGCTTTGCGCTGGGCGAAGGCATCGAAAAGGAAGAGACCGATTTCGCGGCGGAAGTCGCGGCGGCGGTGAAGAAGTAGTTTTAAAAATAGCCCCGAAAAGGGCTTCTCAGCTCAGGCAACTCGGCCGGGTGTCCGCAAGGATGCTCGGCCGATTTCTTGTGCGGTGTCGATGAAGGCCCTGAGCTTTGGCGCCATCGACGCCCTGCGCGGGAAGTAGAGGAAGAAGCCGGGCTCCTCGATCGCCGTTTGCGGCAGGATCTGAACGAGGCGGCCGGCGGCCAATTCCGCGCGCACCAGCGGCTCGAACACATAGATCAGCCCGACGCCGGCAAGCGCAAGGTCGATCGCGGCCAGCGAATCGGTAACGATGACCGTACCCTTCGTCTCGGCCACGACATCCTTGCCGTCCTCGGTCAGGTCCCAGCGATAGAGTGCGCCGGAGCGCACAAGCCGGTAGCCGACGCAATTGTGGTCCGAAAGATCCGTCACACCGCGCGGACGGCCATGCCGGCCGACATAGGCGGGGGAGGCGACGATCACGGCGTTGAATGGCGGCGTCAGCCGGACCGTGACCATGTCCTGTGCGATCATCTCGCCCAGCCGGATGCCGGCATCAAAACCCTCGCCGACAATGTCCACCAGCCCCTGGTCGATGAGCAATTCGATGGTCACATCAGGATAGCGTTCAGCCATCGCGGCGACCACGGGAGTGACGGCAAGTGGAACGGCGATGTTGGGAACGTTCAACCTGAGCAAGCCGGAGGGCCGGCCCTTGATGGCTCGGATGCGGTCCATCCGGTCGGCGATATCCTGGAGAGCAGGGGCTGCCGTCTCCACCAGCGCCTTGCCGGCTTCCGTCAGCGAGACGCTGCGCGTGGTGCGCGCAAACAGCGGCTGGCCGATCCGCTCCTCCACGAGGCGCACCGCATGGCTGACGGCGGATGGGGACATGCCCAGTTCGGCCGCGGCAAGCGCAAAGCCGCCGCGTCGGGCAACGGCGACGATGACAGGCAGATGACTGAGCAGATCCCGGTCCATTCATGCATGATATCGCATAGTCCTTGCAAACACTTCAATCTTCTCGATGCCGACAGGCTGACCCATATTGCCATCACCGATGCACAAAGGAGAAGAGAGATGGATGCCTTGAAACACGCTACCTTCGCCGCAGGCCTTGCCCTAGCGCCGGTCGATGCCGGCGGCGCCGAGCCGTCCGGTTGGCGCGCGCTCGCCGACGAACGCGCCGTCATCCGCATCGCCGATGCCATCGACCGTGCCGTCGATGCGCAGGACTGGAAGCTTGCCCGCTCCTATTTCGCCGACCGTGTCACCGTCGACTTCAGCAGCCTGTCAGGACAGCCTGCCGCCACCATCCCCTCCGACAATCTGATCGGTACCTGGGCCGGCAACCTCAGGGGCAGCAAGACCAGCCTGCATCTGCGCACCAATCACCAGGTGATCTTTGAGGCGGACGCGGCGACCGTCTCTTCGAACGGCTATGCCTGGAACCGGATGGAAGGCAATGGCGACCCGCTGTGGGAAGTCTGGGGCACCTACGAGCACCATCTGGTTCGCTCCGGGACCGGCTGGAAAGTCGACGGCTTCGTTTTCCGCGCCACGCATGAGCGCGGCAATCCCTGGGTCAAGATGACGCCTGGCCAGTGAGCCGGCGTCAAGAAATCAGGATAGGAAAAACACCATGACCATGAGCTATTACACACTGGGCAACAGCGGCCTGCGCGTCAGCCGGCTGGCACTGGGCACCATGACCTTTGGCACCGAATGGGGCTGGGGCGCGGACAGGGAAACCGCGCGCGCCATGGCCGACGCCTATGTCGAGGCCGGCGGCAATTTCTTTGACACCGCCGACCTCTACACCGGCGGCACAGCCGAAACCTGGCTCGGCGAATTCATCGCCGAGCGAGGCTTGCGCGACAGAGCGGTGATCGCCACGAAATTCACCTTCAACGCGGAGCCCGGCAATCCGAACGCCGGTGGCAATGGCCGCAAGAACATCTTGCGCGCCGTGGACGCCTCGCTGAAGCGGTTGGGCACTGACTATATCGACCTCTACCTCCTCCATGTCTGGGACGGGCTGACGCCGGCCGAGGAGGTCATGCGCACGATGGATGATCTCGTGCGTGCGGGCAAAATTCGCCATGTCGGCCTGTCCGATGTGCCGGCCTGGTATGCTGCCCGCGCGCAGACGATCGCCGAGTGGCGCGGCTACGAGCCGGTGTCGGCCCTGCAGCTTGAATATTCGCTGGCGGAGCGTTCGATCGACAATGAGTTCGTGCCCTTCGGCATCCGCCATGGCGCAGGAATCATGGTGTGGAGCCCGCTGGCCAGCGGGCTGCTCAGCGGCAAGTACCGGCCGACGCAGGACGGCCATGTCGGCCGGCTCGACGGCTTTCGCAACACCACTCATCCGGGGTTCCAGAAGTTCACCGAGCGCAACTGGGAGATTGTGGCGGAACTCGAAAAAGTTGCCGCCGAACTCGGACGCACCATGGCGCAGGTCGCGCTCAATTGGGTGGCAACGCAACCGGGCATTGCCGCCGTGATTCTTGGCGCCACCAAGCTGGCGCAGTTGCAGGACAATCTGGCGGCGTCGGATTTCACGTTACCCGCCGAGCTTCGCGCGCGGCTGGATACGGTCAGCAAGACACCGCCGCCATTCCCGTACGCCTATTTCGGGTCCGACATACAAGCCCGGGTTACCGGCGGCGCCGTAACCGGCGACAAGCCGTTGGGTTATGCGCCGCCGCTGCTGGTCGAGGGCGACGCCGTCAGCATCACCAGCAACTGACGGGCCGCGACGGGAAGGCGGAATTGGGCGAGGGGGGGCGCGGGGCAGCGCCGGCGCCGGGGGGGTTGGGGGCTCGGCCACGCGCCCCCCGCCGCGGCCCCCCGCCGGGGGGCGGGCCCCGGGGGCCCCCCCGGGGGGGTTT
>NZ_JAMYMJ010000016.1:0-102542 GCF_040318435.1 Mesorhizobium sp. M1143
CGAGGAAATCCCCGCCCGGCCGCGCAACCGCAGCGCCGGAGGCGCGAGGACGCGCAATCAGGGAGAAGGCATGCGGGTGGAGAAACTCTGATGCCGGATTTGTTGCTGGAACTCCGCTCCGAGGAAATCCCCGCCCGGCCGCGCAACCGCAGCGCCGGAGGCGCGAGGACGCGCAATCAGGGAGAAGGCATGCGGGTGGAGAAACTCTGATGCCTGATCTTTTGCTAGAACTTCGCTCCGAGGAAATCCCCGCCCGCATGCAGCGCAAGGCGGCGGGCGATCTCAGGAAGATGCTGACCGACGGTCTGGTCGAGGCGGGTCTGACCTATGACGCCGCGCGCGAATACTGGACGCCGCGGCGCCTGGCGCTCGATGTCAGGGGCCTGACCGCGCGCTCGAAGGACATCCACGAGGAGATCAAGGGGCCGTCGACGGCGGCGCCGGACCAGGCGGTGCAGGGTTTTCTGCGCAAGGCAGGCCTTGCCTCGGTTGCCGAGGCGCATGTCCATTCCGATCCGAAGAAGGGCGATTTCTACGTCGCCCATATTTCGAAGCCGGGCAGGGCGGCGGAAGAAATCGTCGCCGAACTGGTGCCGGCCATCATCCGCAGCTTCCCGTGGCCGACATCGATGCGCTGGGGGCCGGCTTCGGCTAAGCCCGGTTCGCTGCGCTGGGTGCGGCCGCTGCAGACGATCCTGTGCACCTTCGGCCCGGAGACCGAGGAGCCGGCGGTGGTCGATTTCGAGATCGATGGCATCCGCTCGGGCAATATCACCTATGGCCATCGTTTCATGGCGCCGGGTGAAATCACCGTGCGCCGCTTCGACGACTACGTGACCAAGCTGGAAGCGGCCAAGGTCGTGCTCGACGGCGACCGGCGCAAGGAGATCATCCTTGCCGACGCCCGCAACCTCGCCTTCGCCAACGGGCTCGATCTGGTCGAGGACGAAGGGCTGCTGGAAGAAGTGTCGGGCCTGGTCGAATGGCCGGTGGTGCTGATGGGCGAATTCGAGCAGGCCTTTCTTGCCATTCCGCCCGAGGTGGTGCGGCTGACCATTCGCGCCAATCAGAAATGCTTTGTCACCCGTCCGCAAGGCGACGGCGAAAACCTTTCCAACCGCTTCATCCTCACCGCCAACATCGAGGCGAAGGATGGCGGCAAGGAGATCGCGCACGGCAACGGCAAGGTGGTGCGCGCGCGCCTGTCGGATGCGCTGTACTTCTGGCGGACCGACCAGGGCGATCTGCCCGATCTCGAGCAGCTTGAAGCATCGGCGGAAAAGTTCGGGCTCGATCTGAAAAAGCCGCTCGACCAACGCATGGCCCGCCTCGACCATCTCGGGGTGACTTTCCACGCCAAGCTCGGCACGCAAGGCGAGCGGGTAGAGCGAATCAAGCGGCTGGCGGAGGAACTGGCGCCAACAGTGGCGCAGTCGATCTCCCCCCTTGAGGGGGAGATGGCCGGCAGGCCAGAGGGGGTCGGTTCGGCTGCCGCGACGCAATCTGGCTTTGCAAAGAAAGAGGGAGTTGGCGCTCCACGCGAGACGACCCCCTCTGTCGCCTTCGGCGACATCTCCCCCTCAAGGGGGGAGATTGCCGCGCTCGCCGGGCGTGCGTCGGTGCTCGCCAAGGCCGATCTCACCACCGAAGTGGTCGGAGAATTCCCCGAACTGCAAGGCGCCATGGGCCGCAAATACGCGCTGCTGCAGGGCGAGCATCCGTCCGTGGCCGCGGCGATCGAGGAACATTACAAGCCGCAAGGTCCGTCGGATAGCGTGCCGACCGATCCGGTGTCGATTGCCGTCGCACTCGCCGACAAAATCGATACGCTGGTCGGGTTCTGGGCGATCGATGAAAAGCCCACGGGCTCGAAGGATCCTTACGCGCTGAGAAGGGCCGCACTGGGCGTGGTGAGGATCCTGATCGAGAATGGGATCTCACTGCCGCTGACATCGCTCTTCGACAGTGCCTATCAAACGGAGAGTTATCTCGCGTCCAAGGCTGGACGGGCCTTTGGCCCCGACCTCCTCGCCTTCTTCCACGACCGCCTGAAAGTCTATCTCCGCGACCAGGGCGCTCGGCATGATCTCATTGACGCCGTGCTGGCAGGTGGTGGAAGCGCGCCAATCTCCCCCATTGTGGGGGCGGCGAAGCCGACAAAGGGGGGCGCTGTCCCGCCGACCTCTCATTCTGGCGCGCCCCCCTCTGCCCTGCCGGGCATCTCCCCCACAAGGGGGGAGATCGGCCAATCGCAGTCGGACGACCTCCTGCAGATCGTGCGTCGCGTCGAAGCTCTGGGGTCCTTCCTCGACACCGAGGACGGCAAGAACCTGCTCGCCGGCGCCAAGCGCGCGGCCAACATTCTGGCTGCCGAGGAGAAGAAGAAAACGCGCGTCGCCGCGACTGTTGAGCCGGCGCTGTTTCGCGAGGAGGCCGAGAAATCGCTGTTTGCGGCGGTGAATCAGGCGGAGAGAGAAGCCGGCGAAGCGATTCAAAACGAAGACTTTTCCGCCGCCATGCTGGCGCTTAGCGTGTTGCGTGAACCGGTTGATTCATTCTTTGAACGCGTTCTCGTGAATGATGAGGACCAGGCCGTGCGCGCCAACCGCCTGGCGCTGCTGGCTCGCATCCGCACGGCCACCGATCAGGTCGCGGATTTTTCCAGAATAGCTGGCTAAGGGACGGACAAGCCCGAACACGGGCGGCGTTCACACGCCGCCCGTCTTGTTTTCAGTCCTCCAAAATGCTGACATGCACGCTGTCTGAATAGACGTCGACCTGGATCAGCGGCTCGCCATTGACGATGGCGTTCCGTGTCGAGGAGCTCATCGCGCCACCGCGCTTCAGCATGCGTTCCAGATACGCGCGATCATCGTTGCTGCGGAACCAGTCATCGCCCTGGTCGTCGGCATCGCGCCGGTGGAACTTGTGCCAGTTGGCACGGTCCTGCCGCACCATCTGTGCTGCGCTGCTCAGCTCATAGCCGTCGCTGGCATGGTGGTCGCGATCGGAAATGCGCGCGACGTAGGACCCTAGCTCGTCACCGGCCTGCGCGCCGCCGACACCTATAGGTGACGCCAGCAACAGGCCGGCAATAGTCAAAGATTTCGTCATGTTCATGATAACCCCTCGCTCTCCTAGAACCCGGCGCGCTCATGCCAAACCCGATTGGCGAAATTGGGGCCGCCGCCGCCAAGCCGATCCTGCGCCGGGGCGTCGATCGGCGTCAAGCGGCATGGATCGGCCGACTGTCTTGGCCGACTGTTTTGGCTGAATGGCCTACTCGGCTTTGCCGACGCCCTCGATCGGCTGCTGCGGTGTTGCTGCCGGCTGCGGCGCTGCCGGTTGCGACTCGGGCTTGCCGTTCGATGCCGTTGCAGTTCCGGCTGGTGCGGTCTCTGCCGTCGGCTCAGTGGCCGGCGCCGCGGCGCGCGCCGTGGTCGGAGCCGGCGCGGCGAAGGCGCCGCCGACGATGCCGCCGCGAATGATCATCGGGTCCTGCCTGGGCTTTTCGGGGATCGCCGCGACCTTTTCATAAGTCACATCGGGCTGGGCATCGCCGAGCGCGACGATCGATGGCGTCGAGGCGGTCCTGACCGGTTCGGATCCGCCAACCTTGATGACCGATGGCGTCGAGGTCGAGACGCCGAGAAAGACGATCGACGAGGCGTGCGCCCCACCGGTCATCGCCGCCAGGGTGAAACCAAGCGCTCCAAGCACACGCATCGACATCGAAACCGTCCCCTTGCCCGACAAGCCGCCAGCCCTAACCGCAAATAGCCTTAGGATTGATGCCGGCTTGCAGGGAAACGTAGCATTTTAGGCATTGATAATTCGCCAACGCCGGCTTGCCCGAAAACCACTGCCGTATTAGAGCAATTCCAGGAAAAGTGAGTAGCGGTTTTCCGTCCGGAATTGCGCAAAAACAAATACTTAGAGCGTTTCAGCGAACCGCTGAACCGCTCTAATGCATGTCGCTCAAAAGTGGCCCCGGTTTTGAGAGAACGACATGCATCAAAACAAAGACCTAAAGCGCGTCGCATGAATCCGGTTCAGCGCGACGCGCTTTAGGTCCGGTGCCTGTGAGGTGAAGCGAGTGGCTGAGATACTATCCGTCGGCGAAGCGATGGAGCAGGCGTTGGCGCTGCTCGAGGGCGGCGACGTCGTCGCTATCCCGACGGAGACCGTCTATGGACTGGCCAGCGACGCGACCAATGGCGTCGGCGTCGCCCGCATCTTCGAAGCCAAGGGCCGGCCGCGCTTCAACCCGCTGATCGCCCATGTCGCCGATCTCGCGATGGCCGAGCGCATTGCGATCTTCGACCCGCTGTCGAAGCGGCTGGCCGAGGCGTTCTGGTCGGGGCCGCTGACGCTGGTGCTGCCGCTCCGACCCGGCAACGGCATCCATCCGCTGGTCACCGCCGGGCTCGATACGATCGCGCTCCGCATGCCGAGGGGCTTCGGCGGCGAGCTGATCGCCAGGCTCGGCCGGCCGCTGGCCGCGCCCAGCGCGAACTCTTCGGGCAAGATAAGCGCCACGACGGCGCAAGCCGTGGCGGCCGATCTCGGCGCCAAAATCCGGCTGGTGGTCGATGGCGGCGCCACCCCGGTCGGGCTGGAATCGACCATCGTCAAGGTCGAAGGCAACAGCGTGCGGCTGCTGAGGCCAGGCGGCATCGCTGCCGCCGATATCGAGGCCGTCACCGGCCTCAAGCTGCAGCGCGGCGCGCCCGCCGGCATCGAGGCGCCCGGCAGGCGGGCGTCGCATTATGCGCCGGGCGCCGCGGTGCGGCTCGACGCGCAAAACGTGGTTGAAGGCGAGGCCTTGCTGGCCTTTGGCGTCCGCCGCGCCGAAGGCTGGCAAGCGGCGGCCGCCTTGCGCAACCTGTCGGCATCAGGCGATTTGCGCGAAGCCGCAAGCAATCTGTTCGCGTATTTGCAGGAACTCGACCGCAGCGGTGCGGCGACGATCGCCGTCGAGCCGATCCCGTTCGAGGGGCTCGGCGAGGCGATCAACGATCGGCTGTTTCGTGCCGCTGCCCCCCGTGACAAGCTCGACTGAGCGCCATAGTTTGCGCCCATGAACGACTCCCCCTTCGATCTCGATCCCGCCCTCATCGACCGCTTCACTGCCATTGTCGGCGAAAAATATGCACTGAGCGACCAAGCCGATATTGCACCGTATCTTACCGAGCGGCGCGGTCTGTGGCATGGCAGGACCGCCTTGGTGCTGCGTCCCGGCAGCGTCGACGAGGTGAGCCGTATCATGCGGCTGGCGAGCGAGACGGGAACGCCGGTCGTGCCGCAAAGCGGCAACACCGGGCTGGTCGGCGCCCAGGTGCCTGACGCATCCGGCCGCGAGATCGTGCTTTCTTTGTCGCGGCTGAACCGCATTCGCGAGATCGACGTCTTCTCCAATACGGTAACCGTCGAGGCCGGCGTTATCCTGCAGACGCTGCAGGAAGCGGCCGATGCCGCCGACCGGCTGTTTCCGCTGTCGCTCGCCGCGCAAGGGTCCTGCCAGATCGGCGGCAATCTCTCGTCCAATGCCGGCGGCACCGGCGTGCTTGCCTATGGCAATGCGCGCGAACTCTGCCTCGGCGTCGAAGTGGTGCTGCCGACCGGCGAGGTCTTCGACGATCTGCGCAAATTGAAGAAGGACAACACCGGCTACGATCTGAAGAACCTGTTCGTCGGCGCCGAAGGCACGCTCGGCATCATCACCGCAGCGGTGCTGAAACTGTTTCCCAAGCCCAAGGGGCGCGAAGTGGCCTTTGCCGGCCTGTCGTCGCCGGAAGCAGCGCTTTCGCTGTTCAGCCTGGCGATGGACCGGGCAGGGGCGGCACTCACCGCCTTCGAGCTGATCGGCCGGCGTCCGTATGATTTCACGCTGCGCCATGCGCAGGGCGTCACGCGGCCGCTGGCGCAGGATTGGCCATGGTATGTGTTGATGCAGGTGTCGTCGGGCCGTTCGGCCGAGGACGCCAGGGGGCTGATCGAAGAAGTGCTGTCGGCAGGCCTCCAGCAAGGCATCGTCGGCGACGCGGTGATCGCGGCCAGCCTGGCGCAGGGCGACGCGTTCTGGAACTTCCGCGAGGTGCTGCCGGATTCGCAAAAGCCCGAAGGTGCTTCGATCAAGCATGATATTTCGGTGCCGGTGGCATCCATCCCGGCGTTTATCGAAAAGGCGGCCGGTGCAGTGGCTTCGGTCAGTCCGCAGGCGCGCGTGGTCTGCTTCGGTCATATGGGCGACGGCAATCTGCACTACAACATCTCCCGGCCGGAGGGCGGTGACGACGAAGCGTTTCTCGGCCTCTACCACGCCATGAACCATGCCGTGCACGATGTCGTGCGCTCCTTCCACGGTTCGATCTCGGCCGAGCATGGCATCGGCCAGTTGAAGCGCGACGAACTGATCGCCACCGCGCCGCCAATGGCGATCGAACTGATGCGCCGGGTGAAGGCCGTCTTCGATCCGGCCGGCATCATGAATCCCGGTAAGGTTATCTGATCCTTTCAACATTTTGTGGCTGGTCTCATTCCGATAACCATCGCCTGAGATCAGCAAAATTTAACTGACTTTCTTAAGCCGCGCGGCAGAAGCTCGCGCTAATGTTTCACACAACGAGGCCGGGAAAACTGGCCCGGTGGGATCCGTGAAAGCGGCTCTCAGGAGAAACACAGGAAGGCAGCAGATGAACAGTGTATTGAAGCCCGTCTGGGCCGGGCGCAACATGCGCCTCGACCCATTCCGCCTGCCGCAAGTGGTGAGCTATGCCACGCGCGACGACTATGGCGACGTTACCTTCACCATCGACCAGCGCGGCGCCGTCATCCGCCGCACGCTCGAGATGAGCGGCGTGCCGGCGATCATCGCGCTGCCCGCCAACGCGTTTCGCGGCGTCGCCGCCCGCGCGATGGAGGATGCGCAAGGCAATGTCACGGTAACCCTCGAACTCCTGCACAACGACCCGATGCTGTCGGTGCCGCTGCTGGTGGCCGACGATCTCGACGACGTCGCCGCCGACTGGCGCGCCTGGGCCGACGCCTACCGGCTGCAGATGCTGCTGATCGAATCCGACGGCATTGCCCGCACGCTTGAGGAATCGCTCGGCGCCGCCATCAAGGCGCTGCCGGCCAAGGATCGCCGCAAGGGCCGGGTCTCGACCACGCGCCGCCCGCGCTTCCTCGCCCGCCGCAGGGCCGGCGACCTCGGGCTGAGGCTGGTTATTGATGGCCAGGAGATTATTTCGAGAGAATAGAGCGCTCCTCTTCCTTCTCCCCTTGTGGGGGAAGGTGGATTGCCGCGAAGCGGCAAGACGGATGAGGGGTGTTCCAGGGAACGCCAACGCCTCACTCCGCTGGAGCACCCCTCATCCGTCTCGGCGCTGCGCGTCGATCCACCTTCTCCCACAAGGGGAGAAGGAAGAGGGAGCCTACACCAGCGGCTTCAGCGCCACCCACAGCGCACCGCCGATCAGGCCGAGGAAGATCAGCCAGCCGACCTGGTTGCTCGATTTGAACAGCCGCAGGCATTGATCGGGATCGTTGATATCCAGAACCGCTATCTGCCGCGCCATATGCGCGCCGGCGGCGATCAGCCCGGCCAGCGCCACCACCGGCGCCTGCACCGAGGCGAAGGCGATGGCAAAGCAGACCAGCGTGCCGCCATAAAGCCCGACCAGCCAGGTCTTGGTGTTGTCGCCGAACAGCCGCGCTGTCGAGCGCACGCCGACGATAGCGTCGTCTTCCTTGTCCTGATGCGCGTAGATGGTGTCGTAGCCGATCACCCACAGGATCGAGCCGATATAGAGCATGATGGCCGAGCCATCGAGATCGCCGAACTCCACCGCCCAGCCCATCAGCGCGCCCCAGGAGAAGGCGAGACCAAGCACGAATTGCGGCCAGTTGGTGAAGCGCTTCATGAAGGGGTAGACGGCGACGATCACCAGCGAGACGATGCCGAGCGGAATGGCGAAGTCGTTGAACTGCAACAGCACGACGAGGCCGACCAATGCCTGGATGACCAGGAATATCCAGGCCTGGCGGCGCGTCACCTTGCCGGCCGGCAGGGGCCGCGAACGGGTGCGCTCGACCTTGTTGTCGATGTCCTGGTCGACAATGTCGTTATAGGTGCAGCCGGCGCCGCGCATGGCGACGGCGCCGACAAAAAACAGGAACAGGACCCACGGCGACGGCAGCAATGTGAGCAACGGGTCGGTCGGGCGCGGATAGGCGCTGGCCGCAAGCGCTGCCGACCACCAGCAGGGCCACAGCAGCAATTGCCAGCCGATCGGCCGGTCCCAGCGCGCAAGCTGCGCGTAAGGCCACAGCCAGCGCGGCAATATCTTGTAGACCCAATGGCCGCTCGGCGCGTCGGCGACGCGGCCCTGTGCGGCTTTCGACTGGATGGTTTCCATCGTGCTGGAGTGGCAGCAGCGGCGTGCGCCGTCAAGCGGCCGCATTGTCGCTCAGGCGGTGAAAATATCGTGGCTGGCAAACCATTCCTTCGCCACCTCCGTGAAGGCCAGCGCCGCCTTCGACAGCCTTTGCCTTGTGTCATGGGTGAGGATGATGCGCTGCATCGGCAGCGGATCGGACAGCGGCTTGCAGACCAGCGGCAGCCCGTCATAACTCCTGTCGCCATAGGGCCTGGTGTAGCTCACCGCGACGCCGAAGCCGTTGGCGACCATGCTGCGCTGCAGTTCGAACGAACTCGCCGTCGATTGCGAGACCGGCGACAGGCCGCGGCTGAGGAACAGGTCCAGCATATGCTGCCAGCTATGCGGCTGGTCGGTGGTGATCAAGGGATGGGTCGCCAGCTCCGCCAGGCTGACGCTCGCCTGGCTGGCCAGTGCGTGGCCTTGCGGCAGAAGCGCGTGTGGCCGCAGCTCATGCAGCAGGATGCGGGCGAAGTGCGAGGGCAGGCCGAGATCGTAGGTCAGGCCGAGATCGATTGCCGCATCGCCGAGCCGCCGGCCCAGCGTCTCGAAGGTCTCGTCGCGGACCACCACGGTGACCGCCGGGCAGCGTTGCGAAAAAGCGCGGATCAGCGCCGGCGCGAAATAGGGCGCCAGATCCTCGAAACAGCCGAGCACAAGTTCGCCCCCGACATCGGCGTCGCGCGTCCCGAGCCCAACCAGTTCGTCCGCTTCGGCCAGCACCTGCTTTGCCTTCGCCACCGCGCTGCGGCCGAACGAGGTCAGCGCGATGCCGCTGCCGCGCTGGCGCACGAACAGTTTCTGGCCGAGCGTCGCTTCGACATTGTCGATCGCCACCGAGATCGACGGCTGTGAGACGTTCAGCATCCGCGCGGCCGCGGTGACGCTGCCGTGACGGGCAACAGTGACGAGGTAACGCAGCTGGGTGAGGGTCAGGTTCATAGAGTAAAGCTATAAGAGAGATGAGAAGTTATTATTTTACGCGATGTGCGGCGACTGCGATAGTCGGTCATCGAAACAGGGAAGACATGAGATGGCCGCCAGACATATTGATGCCGCAGCGATTGCCGACTACCAGCGCGACGGCGCGGTCTGCATACGCGGCGCCTTCAAGGACTGGGTCGGCACCATCGCCGCCGGCATCGAGCGCAACATGCAAAACCGCAGCGCCACGGCTTCGGACATCGCCAACGGCAAGGGCAGCTTCTTCGACGATTACTGCAATTGGGAGCGCATTCCCGAATTCGTCGACGTGGTGCGCAATTCCCCGGCCGCGGAACTCGCGGCAGCGGCGATGCAGTCGCGCAGCGCCCAGTTCTTCCACGACCATGTGCTGGTCAAGGAACCGGGCACGCAAAAGCCGACGCCTTGGCACCAGGACATCCCGTATTACTTCGTCGATGGCACCCAGACCGTCAGCTTCTGGATTCCGATCGATCCGGTCAAGGAAGCGACGCTGCGGCTGATCGCCGGCTCGCACAAATGGGACAAGATGATCCTGCCGGTGCGCTGGCTCGATGACAGCAATTTCTATGCCGGCGAGGGCGATTATCTGCCCGTGCCGGATCCAGACAAGGACCCGTCGCTGAAGGTGCTCGAATGGGAGATGGAGCCGGGCGACGCCATCCTGTTCGACTTCCGCACCGCGCATGGTGCGCGCGGCAATCCGACCGCGGCGCGTCGCCGGGCGCTGTCGCTGCGCTGGGTCGGCGACGATGCGCGCTATGTCGAGCGCCCCGGCCGTACCTCGCCGCCCTATCCCGGCCATGACATGAAGCCCGGCCAGAAACTGCGCGAGGACTGGTTCCCGGTCGTCTTCCAGAGCTGATACCGGCCGGGGACGCCGTGCTCTCGGCGCGACGTTCCCGTGCGCAACCGGTATGGCGCAAGGTAAAACTCTTGACCCGCGCCGCCCGGGGCAATAGCGCAGTCCCTGTCGTGAAATGACAAGGGACATCGGCATGCGCGTTTTGTTGATCGGCTCCGGCGGCCGCGAACATGCCCTGGCCTGGAAGATCGCGGCCTCGCCGCTTTTGACCAGGCTCTATGCCGCGCCCGGCAATCCGGGCATCGCCCACGAGGCCGAACTGGTCAAGCTCGACATCGCCGACCATGCCGCTGTTGCCAGCTTCTGCAAGGACAACGCGATCGACCTCGTCGTCGTCGGGCCGGAAGGCCCGCTAGTCGCCGGCATTGCCGATGACCTGCGCGGCGAAGGCATCCGCGTCTTCGGCCCGTCGAAGCGCGCAGCGAGGCTCGAAGGCTCGAAAGGTTTCACCAAGGACCTCTGCGCCAAATACGACATCCCGACCGCCGCCTATGGCCGCTTCACCAATCTTGCCTCGGCGAAAGCCTATGTCGAAAAGGTCGGCGCGCCGATCGTCATCAAGGCCGACGGGCTTGCCGCCGGCAAGGGCGTCACCATCGCCATGACGCTGGATGAGGCGCAAGCCGCGCTCGATGCCTGTTTCGACGGCGCCTTTGGCGACGCCGGTGCCGAGGTCGTGGTCGAGGAATTCATGACCGGCGAGGAGGCGAGTTTCTTCTGCTTGTGCGACGGCACCACGGCACTGCCCTTCGGCACCGCGCAGGACCACAAGCGCGTCGGCGACGGCGACACCGGCCCCAACACCGGCGGCATGGGCGCCTATTCGCCGGCGCCGGTGATGAGCCCCGAAATGGTCGAGCGCACCATGCGCGAGATCGTCGAGCCGACCATGCGCGGCATGGCCGAGCTTGGGGCGCCGTTCGCCGGTATTCTCTTCGCCGGGCTGATGATCACGGACAAAGGGCCGAAGCTGATCGAATACAACACCCGCTTCGGCGATCCCGAGTGTCAGGTGCTGATGATGCGGCTGAAGGACGATCTGCTGGTGCTGCTCAACGGCGCCGTCGACGGCCAGTTGGCGCACAGTTCGATCCGCTGGCGCGACGATGCCGCGCTCACCGTGGTGATGGCGGCACAGGGCTATCCCGGGACGCCGGAAAAAGGCTCGGTCATCCGCGGGCTGGAAGAGGCGGCCGGCGATGGTGTTGAGATTTTCCACGCCGGCACCGCCATCAATGGCGGCGCGCTGGTCGCCAATGGCGGCCGCGTGCTCAACGTCACGGCATCAGGCAAGACGGTGGGCGAAGCGCAAAGCCGCGCTTACGCCGCGCTCGACCGTATCGACTGGCCGCAAGGCTTCTGCCGCCGAGACATAGGCTGGCAGGCGGTGGCGCGGGAGAAAGCCAGCGCCACCTGAGCCTCAGCGCTCGCGAACCAGTTCCGTCGAAGCGGTGCTGACCGGGTCGGCGGCCTGCGAGAAGGCGGCCTCGAGCAGAGCCTCCGAACGATACGTGGTTCGCTTCCAGGCGACATACTCGGCAATGCCGAAGCGCGCGCGGCGCGGCACCGTCTTGACCACCGGCATGCGGAAGGCGGCGCGGAATGTCTGCCAGCGCGCGCCGAGCACCGCCACCATTTCCTCGACCGTCGGTGGCGTCGCCACATCGGCGTATGTGATGGTGACTTTGCCGGCGAGCCCGGCCGCGCGCGACACCGGCACCGGTATCGAGGCGAGGTAGTCGGGCGGCACGTCGATCAGGCCGCCGAAGGGCCATTGCTGGCGCAGTGCCGCCGCGTCCATCGGCGCGACGTTGACGTCGATGTCGTTGGGCGTGCCGGCGACGCGGTAGGGGCAGCGCAGGCGCCCGCAATTGGCCTGCGCCGAAAACTGCCACAGCGCATAGCCCTGCCAGTTGCCCATCGGAAAATGCACGTCGATGTCGGGCTTGTAGCGCGCATACCAGAGCGGCAGCCGCGACAACAGCCGGTATTGATAGCGGTTGTCGGCGATGTACTGGGCGGTCTTGCCGTTGGTGTAGAGGATCGGGAAACGGCCGAGGCGCCGGTGCACCTGGCGCACGAATTCCTCGGCATCGTCCAGCGACATCCATTGCGAGGGGTCGTTGCCTTCGAGGTCGAGGGCCAGGAGATCGTCCGGCGCCGGTTCGGCGAAATCGATGAAACTGTTGGCCTGCTCGAGCGGATTGCCGGGGCGGGCAAGATGATAGGCGCCCCATTTCAGCCCGAGCGCCTTGGCCACCACCTTGCGCGTCTGGAACAGCTCGCGCGTCACCGCAAAGCGTTTCCACAGCGTCTTGCAGAGTTTGACCGTGGTTTCGTCGCCATAACAGAAATAGGGCGGCGGCAACCCGTCGGAGGCCTTGTTGATGAAGCCGACAACGCGCTTGTCGGTGGCGAGCTGCGCCCAATCGATGGAATTGTATTCATAGGCGTCGACTACCAGCGCGCGGTCGCCATCCCGCCAAGGCTCGGAAAAGTCCGAGGCTGTAGCCGCTGATATCAGCGCCATCATCGCCGCGAGAGCGATCGCTGAGCGGCGAAGAATATGCGCCGGCGTTTTCAAACAGGGGACCCCCGCTGACCAAACACCGATGGTGGACCGGTATGGTTAAGGAAGTGCTTTCGGGCAGGAGTCCTGTCGCTCTCGCGACTTCTTCATTCTATGGCGACGCAAGGAGCGAAGCGACGCGGCGCGGACCATAGTATGCATTCCGCGACTTCGAAGCGTTGCCACGGCGCAGAATTCTGCACCGTTGCGCCCCTAGCGCGAGGTCGCGACATGGTACTCGGCGTCCGCTACGCTCCCGCTCCACCCGTGGACGACGGAGTTCGCTACAAAATCCGCGTGACAAAGTTTGACGTTTACGTAAAAAGAAAGCCGGAGGCCGCCCAGAGGCGGGTGGTTTTGCATCGGCCCGGGTCCTAGGATCGAGCGGTCGGAGCAGCGGAGGAGAAGCGGCATGTACAAGGCCCCGGTCGACGACATTTCGTTCACGCTCAAGCATGTCGCCGGGCTCAAGCCGGCACTCGACAGCGGCGCGTTCGGGGACCTCGGCGAAGACCTTGTCGACGCCATCCTGGCCGAGGCCGGCCGCTTCGCCAGCGAGGAGGTGGCGCCGCTCTACAAGATCGGCGACGAACACGGCGCGATGCTGAAGGATGCAGCCGTGACCATGCCGCCCGGTTGGAAGGCGCTTTACCGCAGCTGGATCGACGGTGGCTGGAACGCGCTGTCGGGGCCGGAAGAATTTGGCGGCCAAGGCCTGCCGACCATGTTGGGCATGGCCGCGCTCGAAATGTGGAACTCCGCCGCCATGGCCTTCGGCATCGGCCCGACGCTGACCATGGGCGCCGTCGAGGCGCTGGACAAGCATTCCTCCGAAGCGCTGAAGGCAAAGTATCTGGCAAAGCTCGTCTCCGGCGAGTGGATGGGGACGATGAACCTGACCGAGCCGCAGGCCGGTTCCGATCTCGCAGCCCTGCGCAGCCGCGCCGAGCCTGCCGGCGACGGCACCTACCGCATCTTCGGCCAAAAGATCTTCATCACCTATGGCGAGCATGATTTCACCGACAACATCATCCATCTGGTGTTGGCGCGGCTGCCCGACGCACCGGCCGGCACGCGCGGTATTTCGTTGTTCCTGGTGCCGAAATTCCTGGTCAATGATGACGGCTCGCTTGGCGCCCGCAACGACGTCTTCTGTTCCGGCCTCGAGCACAAGCTCGGCATCCATGCCTCGCCGACTTGCACCATGATCTATGGCGACGGGTTCCAGGGTGCTCCGCCCGGCGCCATCGGTTGGCTGATCGGCGAGGAGAACAAGGGGCTCGCCTGCATGTTCACCATGATGAACAACGCGAGGCTTTGCGTCGGCATGCAGGGCGTGGCGGTGGCGGAAGCCGCGACACAGAAGGCGATCGCCTATGCCAACGAGCGCCGCCAGGGCAAGGCATCCGACTTTTCAGGCGCCGGGATGGCGCCGATCGTCCATCACCCCGACGTGCAGCGCAATCTCTTGACCATGAAGGCTTTGACCCAGATCGCCCGCGCCATCTCGTATTCCTGCGCCCACGCCATCGACTTCGCGCGTCTGTCGGCAGGCGAGGAGGCCGCGCATTGGCGCGATCGCGCCAATCTGCTGACGCCGCTGGCCAAGGCGTTTTCCACCGATGTCGGCGTCGACGTTGCGTCGCTGGGCGTCCAGGTCCATGGCGGCATGGGCTTCATCGAAGAGACCGGGGCAGCCGCACTCTATCGCGACGCCCGCATCGCGCCGATCTATGAAGGCACCAACGGCATCCAGGCGATCGACCTGGTGGTGCGCAAACTGCCGCTTGGCGGCGGCGAGCATGTGCATGGCTATATCGCCGAACTGAAGGCCATCGCCGACGAGGTGCGGACCTCGAACCTGCAGGGCTTCGGCCGCACGGCCGAAGCGCTTGACCAGGCGTTCGACGATCTCACCGAGGCGACGCGCTTCCTGCAGAAGCTGCTGGCCGACGGCCGTCTGGACGAAGCGCAAGCCGGTGCGACCCCCTATCTCAGGCTGATCTCGCTTGCTGCCGGCGGCGCTTATCTGGCGCGTGGCGGACTTGCCCAGCAGAGCCGCATCGCCCTTTGCCGCTTTTTCGCCGAAAACCTGCTCGGCGAAGTCAGCGCCTTGAAGGAACGCGTCATCGATGGCGCCGAGAGCCTCGCTACCGCCGGCAAGGCGCTGATAACGGCCTGAATACCAGAGCGCTCACCAGGGAAGAATGACCGTGACAGACCATATCCTCGTCGAGCGCCAGGGCGCCATCCAGATCATCCGCATGAACCGTCCCGACAAGAAGAACGCACTGACGCGCGCCATGTACGCGACAATGTCCAAGGCGCTGGCCGATGGCGATGCCGACCCGGCGGTTCGCGTCCATGTCTTCCTCGGTGTGCCTGGCGCCTTCTCTTCCGGCAACGATCTCGCCGATTTCCTGGTCATCGCCACCGGCGGTGAGGGCGGCAACGAGGTCTGGGACTTCCTGATGGCGCTGGCCAAAACGGAGAAGCCGATGGTCTCCGGCGTCGACGGCATTGCGGTCGGCATCGGCACCACGCTCAATTTGCATTGCGACCTGACTTTCGCCACGCCGCCCACTGTGTTCCGCACACCCTTCGTCGACCTCGGCCTGGTGCCGGAGGCGGGCTCCAGCCTGCTGGCGCCGCTCATCCTCGGCAGGCAGGGCGCCTTCGCGCTGCTTGGCCTCGGCGAAGGTTTTTCCGCCGAACGCGCCAAGGCCGCCGGCCTGATCTATGAGGTGGTCGAGGAGGACGGGCTAGAAGCCGCGGTACTCGCAGCGGCCGGCGCGATCGCCGCCAAGCCGCCGCAGGCGCTGAAGATCGCTCGTGACCTGATGCGCGCCCCGCGCGACGAGCTTGTCGCCCGCATCAAGGTGGAGAGCGAGCATTTCTCCGAGCGGCTGAAGTCCGACGAAGCGCGCGCCGCGTTGACGGCCTTCATGACGCGCAAGAAGGCCTGAACCTCTCCTCAGGGATAAAGCCGTGTCTTGTCCCAGCCGCCTTCGGCGTTGCGCGAAAAGACCAGCCGATCGTGCAGCCGGAATGGCCGGTCGTGCCAGAACTCGATCGCCTGCGGCACGATGCGGAAGCCCGACCAGTGCTTTGGCCGCGGGATTTCGCCGATAGGGTAGCGCGCCGTGTATTCGGCCACCGCCTTCTCCAGGGCAAAGCGGCTTTCCAGCGGCCGCGACTGTTTCGAAGCCCATGCGCCGATGCGGCTGCCGCGCGGCCGCGTCGCGTAATAGGCGTCGGCTTCAGCGTCGCTGACGATCTCCACCGGACCGCGTATGCGCACCTGGCGGCGCAGCGATTTCCAGTGGAAGCACATCGCCGCCTTCATGCTGCCAAGAATCTCGCGGCCCTTGGCGCTCTCGAAATTCGTGTAGAAGACAAAGCCGCTTTCATCGAAACCCTTGAGCAGCACCATCCGCACATCCGGCATGCCGTCGGCATCGACGGTTGCAAGTGCTACGCCGTTGGCGTCGTTGATTTCGCTTTTCTTGGCGTCCTCCAGCCACTCAGCAAAGAGCCGGAACGGCTCGGCGGCTTTGGTAAAGTCACTACTTGTTAACTCAGTGTCACTCATAGTTTTTCTCAAATTGTCTCGAGCTTCAGGAGGTTGCCGATTGTCGCGTATCGCGCAAGCTTTTGACAGCGGGCAATGGAGCGTTATCGCTTCGGCCAGTTCGAAAGCCGTGATCGTGATTATCGCCCTGCCGCTTGCCGCCTGCGGCGCCGGCGGCTTCAGCCTGGAAAAGGCCGAGGTCGATCGTTCCATCGTCACCTCAAGCGCGCCGGCCAGGGTGACATCGACGGACGCCGACAGCGCTTCCGACCAGACCACGATCGGCAATGCGGTGTCTTCGGCCGACATCGAGGAGCTTCGCGGCCAGGCCGTGCCGTGGGCGAATGCCGACACCGGCTCGCGGGGCTCCATCACCGAACTCGCCGAAGTGCAGGACAACGGCCAGGCCTGCCGCAGCTTTACCGCCTCGCGCGAAAGCTTCGACGGCGTCGCTTTGTTCAAGGGGCAATTGTGCATCGCCGCGGCCGGCGGCTGGCACATGCAGGACTTCAAACCGCTCTGATTTTCGAGGTTTGCGGGCATCGCAATTTCAACCCTCGATAAGCCTGCGCGCCACTGGAATTTCTTCCTATGGGAGCGCATATAAGGGCCAACGTGGATTTAACTCATTTTCCAGGGCAGGACGCATGCGCGACCCCTATGAGGTGCTGGGCGTTGCCAAGAACGCATCGGCCAAGGACATAAAATCGGCTTACCGCAAGCTCGCCAAGAAGTATCATCCGGACCAGAATCCGAATGATCCCAAGGCCAAGGACCGTTTTGCCGCCGCCAATCAGGCCTATGAGGTCGTCGGCGACGAGAAGAACCGTGCGGCCTTCGACCGCGGCGAGATCGACGCCGACGGCAAGCCGAAATTCCAGGGCTTCGAGGGCGCAGCCGGCGGCGGTGATCCGTTTGGTGACTTCCGCCGCCAGCAGGGCGCCGGCGGCTCGCGCTTCGAATTCCGATCCGGGCGTCCGGGCGGCGATCCGTTCGACGGCAACAGCGATATCTTCAGCCAGATTTTCGGCGACGCCTTTTCAGGCGCGCGTGGCGCCGGAACAGGCGACCGCCGCCAGCAGGCGACCGCCGCCGATCTCAACGTCACGCTCGACGTCACCATCGAGGAGATAGCGACCGCCGAAAAGGTGACGGCGATGTTCCCCGACGGCCGCAAGATTGCGGTCAAGCTGCCGGTCTATGTCGAGGACGGACAGACCATCCGGCTGAAGGGCCAGGGCGAGCAGGGGCCGGGACAGCCGGGCGATGCGCTGGTCAAGATCCGTATCCGCAGGCACCCGCGCTACCGCATCGAGGGCCGTGACCTGCATGCCGATCTGGAGGTAGCGTTGGCCGACGCGGTGCTGGGCGCCAAGGTGCCGGTCGACACGCCGACCGGCAGGCTGGCGGTCAACATTCCGGCTTGGTCGAGCTCCGATAAGGTGCTGCGCCTGAAGGGCAGGGGCTTGCCGGAAAAGGCGGGTGGCCATGGCGATCTCTACGCCCATGTCCGCATCATGCTACCGGAAGGCGGCGACAGCGAACTCGAAGCGCTGATGCGCAGCCGCAAAGGCTGACGCGGCCCGACTTGGCTGGCTAGCTGCCGGGCGCTGCTTCCTCCATCCGCCGGATGGTTTCGCCGAAGCGGCGCAACGCCTGCCGCACCGGGACATGCGGGCTCTCGATCTCAAGCAGGATCATCGTCTCGCTGCCGAGGAAGGCGGCGCTGACCAGGCTGGTTACTTCGGCGGCGGAGAATGGCCCGAGGCCGCCGAACCGCCGCTCCGCCTCTTGCGCCAGTCCGTCCAGCAGTTCGAACCAGCCGCGCAGGTCGCGGCGCACCGCCTTGGCGATCTCGGGGCTCGACAGGCTTGCCGCGATCATCTCGTGCAGGATCCGGACATAGCCGGACGCCAGATCATCGTCGAGGAAATCGCAAGCGCGCTCCCAGCGTTGCCACAGCGGCATCGGTGCCGCAAAAGTCTCCGCCTGGCGCTTCAGCAGGCCCTCGTTCAGATGGTCGAGCAGGGCCAGGAACAGCCGTTCCTTGGAGCCGAAATGGTAATGGATCTGGCTGAGCGGAACGCCGGCGATCTCGGCAACGCGGCGCGTCGACAGATCGGCATAACCGCCTCGATGGACGCATAACTCGGCAGCCGAAATCAGTTCGGCGCGCGTGTCGCGCTTTTGCTTGTTCTGCGGCGGGGTAACGGCTTCGGCAGCGTCCGTCATGCGGCGTGGCTGCCGCTGGTAGCGGTGCAATCTGGGCGGATCATAGCTTCTCCTGTCGGGGGCTGGACGTCCCTCCACTCTATCTCGGTCGAGCGACCGATCAAGTTGACTCGTCAGAGAATTTATGGTTTTTGACACTGAATTCGGTCGACCGACCGAATCCTGATGCTTGCATGGAGGGGCAGTCATGGCGGGCGTAATCACCCTTATCTACGGCGTTGCCGCATACCTGATTTTTCTCGGTTCGTTTCTCTATGCGGTCGGTTTCGTCGGCAACATGGTCGTGCCGAAATCGATCGATTCCGGAGTCGCTGGAAGTCCGGTCGAAGCCGTCATCGGCAATGCACTGCTGCTCGGCCTTTTCGCCGCCCAGCACAGCATCATGGCGCGGCCGGTTTTCAAGCGCTGGTGGACACGGATTGTCCCGCACGCGGCCGAACGCAGCACCTATGTGCTTTTGGCCAGCCTCATCCTGCTGCTGCTCTACTGGCAATGGCGGCCGATTCCCGGTCTCGTCTGGACGGTCGAGAACCCGGTCTGGGTCGCCGTCATCCATGGCGTGTTCTGGCTCGGCTGGGCGGTATTGTTGACCAGCACCTTTCTGATCAACCATTTCGAACTGTTCGGCCTGCGCCAGGTTCTCGCCGCTTTGCGCAAGAGCGAACCGGCGCCGCCCGTGTTCAGGACGCCGCTGTTCTACAAATGGGTCCGGCACCCGCTCTATGTCGGCTTCCTCCTGGCCTTCTGGGCGACGCCGTCCATGACATGGGGCCATCTCCTGTTCGCGGTGGGCAGCACCGGCTACATCTTGCTCGGCATCTTCCTCGAGGAACGCGATCTCGTCGCGATGTTCGGCGATCAGTACCGAAGCTACCGCAAGCAGGTGGGAATGCTCATTCCCTGGCGCAAAATGGCTGGATAGGGCCGATGCGTTGCCGGCCAGCCGATTCGGCTGGTCGGCCGGGCCTGGGCCATCAAGGCGCGCTGGCCGCAGTGAGGCGTTCAAATCTCACAACAACCTTATTATCCCCCATTCGTTGTCACGCCGAGTGTCTGAATTGAACGCGCGCCCCGTCTGTGCTTGATGCGCCTTTCTGCCTGTGCGATAGGCACTCCAAAGCAGAAAACCTTTCGGAGAGCGCTGACATGGCGGGTGGACAGGGCCTAATGGCCGGCAAGCGCGGGCTTATACTGGGCGTCGCCAACAACAGATCGATTGCCTACGGCATCGCCAAGGCCTGCGTCGACCATGGCGCCGAGATCGCGCTGACCTATCAGGGCGAGGCGTTCAAGAAGCGCGTCGAGCCGCTGGCTGCGGAATTGGGCGCCTTTGTCGCCGGTCATTGCGATGTCACTGATCCGGCGAGCCTCGACGAGGTGTTTGCCAATGTCGCTAGGCATTGGGGCGGCAAGCTCGACTTCCTCGTCCATGCCATCGCCTTTTCCGACAAGGACGAGTTGACCGGACGCTATGTCGAGACGACGCGCGACAATTTCCTGCGCACCATGGACATTTCGGTCTATTCCTTCACCACCATCGCCAAGCGCGCCGAAGCGCTGATGACCGATGGCGGCTCGCTGCTGACGCTGACCTATTATGGCGCCGAAAAGGTTATGCCGCATTACAACGTCATGGGTGTCGCCAAGGCAGCGCTCGAAGCCAGCGTGCGCTATCTCGCCGTCGACCTCGGCGGCAAGAAGATCCGCGTCAACGCTATCTCGGCCGGGCCGATCAAGACCTTGGCTGCTTCGGGCATCGGCGACTTCCGCTACATTTTGAAGTGGAACGAATACAATTCGCCGCTCAAGCAGACCGTCACCCAGGAAGAAGTCGGCGATTCCGCCGTCTATTTCCTGTCGGACCTGTCGCGTGGCGTCACCGGCGAGGTGCACCATGTCGATTCCGGCTATCACGTCGTCGGCATGAAGTCGGTCGACGCGCCGGATATTTCGACCGTCAAGGAATAGCTCTGCCGCGGTTTCCGCCTGCCTGTCCTGATTTCCGGAAGACCTGATGGTTCCGCTCGTCTACATCGTGCGCCATGGCCAGACGCAGTGGAATGCCGAGTCGCGGCTGCAGGGCCAGGCCGACACCGATCTCAACGCACTCGGCCGCGAGCAGGCGACCCGCAATGGGCGGCGGCTGGCCGAGCTGATCCAGAACCCTGAGGATTTCGACTTTGTCGCCAGTCCGATGAAGCGGACGCGCGAGACGATGCAGCGGCTACGCTTGGCGATGCAACTCGATCCCGATGCCTACCGCACCGACCCGCGTCTGGTCGAGGTGCACTTTGGCGACTGGCAGGGCTTTACCTATGCCGAACTCGATACGCGAATGCCGGGCTCGGCGAAGGCGCGACGGCGCAACAAATGGAATTTCCAGCCGCCGGGCGAGGGCGCCGAAAGCTACCAGATGCTGCTCGAACGGGTGAAGCCGTGGTTCGACGCGCTCGACCGCCAGACGGTCTGCGTCACGCATGGTGGCGTCGTGCGGACCCTGTTTCGGATGGTCAAGGGTGTTTCCGAACACGAAGCGGCAAACCTGGAAGTGCGGCAGGACCGGGTGCTCAGGCTGCAGGACGGGCGTCTGGATTGCCTTTAGGTTCGAGCAGATAAAAACAGGACGACCGTCCTGTTTATCCGGGCAGGGCTCCGCCGAGCGGCAAGGGCCTGTGCGATGTCGGTGTTACTCGGTGTCGGGCAGTTCCATGTCGGTGACGACGTTCTCGCCATTCGTCACGTCATAGGCAATGACGATATCCATGCCCGGTTTCAGCGAATCGAGATCGGTCTCGGCGTTGAGCTTGAAGGACTTACCGTCCTCCAGCGTCAGCGTCAGCGCGTCCTTGTCGACCTTCTTGATCAGGCCTTCGGTCTGGCCGGCATAGGCGGCGGTGGAAATCAGCAACATGGCGGCAGCAGCGCCAATCAGGGTACGCATCGTCGTCCTCTTTGTCATTGCGCCTGCACGGATGGCGGCGAGCTTTCAACGGGCGGATGGAAGAGAGCAGAAACCAACCGAATGTGTCAAAACTAAAACCGCCGGATCACAGTTTGACCGCTGTGGAAAACGCCAATAGAACGCACCTTTGATCCGGTCCGCTGCCGGGCAGGGCTAAAATTCATGTCTCACAACACGTTCGGCCATCTCTTCCGCGTCACCACCTGGGGCGAAAGCCATGGCCCGTCGCTCGGCTGCGTGGTCGATGGCTGCCCGCCCGGCATCCGCTTCACACGGCAAGAGATACAGGCCGAACTCGACAAGCGCCGTCCCGGCCAGTCGCGTTTTGTGACCCAGCGCCGCGAACCGGACGAGGTGAACGTGCTATCCGGCTTCATCCTCGACGAGGACGGCGAGACGATGATCACCACCGGCACGCCCGTCTCGATGCTGATCGAGAATGTTGACCAGCGCTCCAAGGACTATGGCGAGATTGCCCGCCAGTACCGTCCCGGCCACGCCGACTACACCTATGAAGTCAAATACGGCGTGCGCGACCATCGCGGCGGCGGTCGTTCCTCGGCGCGCGAGACGGCCGCTCGCGTGGCGGCCGGCGCCTTGGCGCGCAAGGTGGTGCCCGGAATGGTGGTGCGCGGCGCGCTGGTCTCGATGGGCGAAAAATCGATCGACCGCGCCAACTGGAACTGGAATTTCATCGGTGACGCCGAAAACCCGTTCTTCACCCCCGATCCGGCCTCGGTTCCGGTCTTCACCAGCTATCTCGACGGCATCCGCAAATCCGGCTCCTCGGTGGGCGCGGTTATTGAAATCATCGCCGACGGCGTGCCAGCCGGCCTTGGCGCGCCGATCTATGCCAAGCTCGACCAGGACATCGCGTCCGGCCTGATGTCGATCAACGCCGTCAAGGGCGTCGAGATCGGCAACGGCTTCGAGGCCGCGCGCATCACCGGCGAACAGAATGCCGACGAGATGCGCATCGGCAATGACGGCAAGCCGGTCTTCCTGTCCAACAATGCCGGCGGCATTCTGGGCGGCATCTCGACCGGCCAGGCGATCGTCGCCCGGTTCGCCGTCAAGCCGACCTCGTCGATCCTGACGCCGCGCAAATCCATCGACAAGGACGGCAACGACGTCGACGTCATGACCAAGGGCCGCCACGATCCCTGCGTCGGCATCCGTGCCGTGCCGATCGGCGAAGCCATGGTTGCCTGCGCCATCGCGGACCATTATCTGCGGCACCGGGGACAGACAGGCCGGGGATTAGGCAGTAGGGATTAGGCAATAGGCCAGCCCGTCCTTCCTTCCCTAACTCCTACTGCCCAACCCTATTCCCTGCGAGCGAAGCGAGCCAATGCCATACGATCAGAAGAAAATCGTCGAAGCCATCCGCGCCTTCGAACGCGGCGAGATCGTCGTCGTCATGGACGATGACGGGCGTGAGAACGAGGGCGACCTGATCGTTGCCGCCGTGCATTGCAGCCCGGAGAAAATGGCCTTCATCATCCGTCACACCTCCGGCATCGTCTGCACGCCGATGCCGCGCGAGGAGGCCAAGCGGCTCAATCTGCAGCCGATGGTCGCCGACAATGATTCCGCCCACACCACGGCCTTTACCGTCAGCGTCGATTTCAAGCATGGCACCACCACCGGCATTTCGGCCGAGGACCGCACGCTGACCGTGCGCAACCTGGCCAACGGCAATGTCGGCGGTTCGGATTTCGTCCGGCCCGGCCACATCTTCCCGCTGATCGCTAGGGAAGGCGGCGTGCTGATGCGCTCGGGCCATACCGAAGCCGCGGTCGATCTCTGCAAGCTTGCCGGCCTGCCGCCAGTCGGCGTGATCTCGGAGCTGGTCAATGACGACGGCACCGTCAAGCGCGGCCCGCAGGTTGCGAGCTTTGCCGAGGAACACGGCCTCAAGCAGGTCTCGGTCGCCGACCTCATCGCCTACCGGCAGCGCAAGGAAACGCTGGTCGAACGCGTCGCCTGCTCCGAAATCGACACACTCGGCGGCAAGGCACAGGTCTTCACCTACACGCTGCCCTGGGATTCCATGCACCATGTCGCGGTCGTTTTCGGCGACATCCGTGACGGCGAGGACGTGCCGGTGCGGCTGCATTCCGAGGATGTGGTGACCGACGTGTTCGGCACCAGCCACCGGCTCGACGCCATTATGAAGGCGATGGGCGAACGCAAGCGCGGCGTCATCGTTTACCTCCGAGAGGGTTCGGTCGGCGTCGCCCATCAGGAGCGCAACCGGCCGATGAGTGCCGACCGTGAGGACCACGAAGAGGCCCGCCGCCGTGAGAACGAGTGGCGAGAAATCGGCCTCGGCGCCCAGATCCTGAAGGACCTCGGCATTTCCTCGATCAACCTGATCGCCTCGCGCGAGCGCCACTATGTCGGGCTTGAAGGCTTTGGGATTCACATCGCGAAAACTGAGATTATCTAGTTTCTCAGGTGGATGGCGCGTCGGAAGGATTGCGCGGGCAGGTCACATGCGTTTGTGATTGGCCGAAGCCTTTCCGCGGTCGTCATCCTATGGCGAAGCAAGGAGCGAAGCGACGCGGCGCAGACATAGGACCCATGCCGCGACTTCGACGCGTTGCAACGGTGCAGAATTCTGCTCCGCTGCACCCTTCGGTCAAGGTAATGGAATGGGTCCTCGGGTCTGCGCTTCGCTTCGCGTCGCTCCGTGATGACGACGCCAGAGGCCTCACCTAATTCCGAACGTTTGCGGTGGTCTCCAAAGCGAACGTCAGGCCGCGTCCTTACTCCGCGGGAACGGCGGCCGCGTCGCATCCGTCCAGCTCGCATGTGTGGGTGGCCAGGCTGCGCTGGCCCAGCAACACCGTGACCAATGCGATGACGCCGGCCGCCACCGAGACCCAGAACCCGTTGCGGGCGCCGAATTCATCCACCACCGCACCGGCGGCAAACGAACCGAGCGCCATGCCGATGCCGATGCCTGTCATCACCCAGGTGATGCCTTCGGTCAGCATCGCTTCCGGCACGTGGCGTTCGATCAGGCCGAAGGCAGTGATGAAGGTTGGCGAGATCGCCACGCCGCTGATGAAAACGGTCAGCGCCAGCAGCGGCACCGTGTCGGCGGTGAGCGGCAGCAATGTGCCGAGCGCAACGAGGGCGACCGCGAGGGCCAACTGGCGCTGCAGCGCCGCTTTCAGGTTGAGCGCACCGACGACGAGGCCGAGCACGAACGATCCCAGCGCATAGACGCCGATGACGAGGCTGGCGGCGCCCGGCTGGCCGAGTTCCTTGGTGATCGCCACCGTGCTCACTTCCGTCGTCGCGAAGGTGGCGCCGACGAAGATCAGGGCGAAGGTGATGATCTGCACCGGCCGCAAGCGGATTGCCGAGCCGCTGGAGACATGGTCCACCGGCCGCACTTGCGGTTCGGTCGAGCGCTGCAGGATGAAGGCGGTCGAGCCAAGGGCGAGGAACAGCGTGCTCACCAGGACGCCGGCTTCGGGGAAGAGCGCGGCGCTCAAGCCTACCGACAGCGACGCGCCGGCGATATAGACCAGTTCGTCCGCCGCCGACTCGAAGGCGAATGCGGTGTTCATTTGTGGCCGACCGCGGAAAATCTCGGTCCAGCGCGCACGCACCATGGCCGGCATGCTGGGCATGGCGGCGGCCGCCAGCGCCGACAAGAACAGCGTCCACACCGGCCAGTCCTGATTGGCTGCGGCAATCAGCACCGCGAAGGCGAGCACGGTGAGGATGGTGGTCGGAACCACGATCCGCGTCTGGCCAAGGCGATCGACCAGCCGTGATATCTGCGGCGCCACGAAAGCGTTGCTCAGCGCGAATGTCGCCGAGACAGCTCCCGCCAGCCAGTATTCGCCGCGCGTCTGCGACAGCATGGCCACGATGCCGATCGGCGCCATGGCGATCGGCAGCCGCGCGAGGAAGCCCGCGGCGGCAAACCCCTTGGCTCCAGGGGCACGAAAGATTTCTGAGTATGGGTTTTGCATGGCTGGTTCCTCGACAAAGGCCAATTCGACAATTACATACGATGCGTATGAATATAGGTAGTCGATACGCCGCGTATGTCAATTGGCATACGAAACGTATGTGAACAAGGCCAGAACCATGCACAGACCCCGCAAGGAGATGATTGCCGAAACGCGCGCCAAGCTGATCACGGCGGCCCGCCACGCTTTCGGCACGATCGGCTATGCCGACGCGTCGATGGACGACTTCACCGCCTCGGCCGGGCTGACGCGCGGTGCGCTCTATCATCATTTCGGCGACAAGAAGGGCCTGCTGCAGGCCGTCATCGCCGAAATCGATGGCGAGATGGCCGTCCGCATCCATGAGATTGCGTCGCGGGCGCCAAGCCGCTGGCAGCGTTTCGTCGACGAATGCACGACCTATATCGAGATGGCGCTGGAGCCGGAAATCCAGCGCATCATGTTTCGCGACGGTCCGGCTGTGCTCGGCGATCCGGCGCAATGGCCGAACGCCAATGCCTGCGTCGGCTCGATGACCGATCATCTGACGGCTCTGCAGCAGGAGGGGGTGGTCGTCCCCGGCGTCGACCCCGAAACCGCCGCCCGGCTGATCAACGGCGCCAGCAGCCAGGCGGCGCAGCGCATCGCCAATTCGAACGACCCCGAAGCGACGTCGAAGACCGTGGTGGCAGCCTTCCAGCAACTGCTTGAAGGCCTTCTCAAAAAACAGGGTTCGCAGCCGGCCTGAAATCTGGTCGGCCGAGACCCGGCATTTGCCGAGATTGACAATTCCCGGCCCGGGTTCATCCTCGCCGTCCATCTCTGAGGGGAGATTCGGGCGCATGTGGGATTTCGAAATCGGCAGGTCGGTGTCCATCATGATCAGGACATGGCCATTCATCGTCTTTCGCATGATCGTCTATTTCGGCATCACGCTCGCCTATATCGTGGCGACCGGCAGCGGCGCCTCCGTCGGCTATGGCGTCGGCCATGTCTCCACCGATCCCGACGGGCCGCTTTCCTTTGCGCTCTGGGGCGGCATCGTCGGCATCGGCGTCGTTTCGATCGCGCTGTACTGGATCCGCGAATACATCCTCTATGTCGTCAAGGCCGGCCATATCGCCGTCATGGTGCATCTGATCGACGGCCGCGAGATTCCCAATGGCCAGGACCAGATCGCCTACGCCAAGGATGTGGTGAAGGAACGTTTCGCCGAGGCCAACATCCTTTTCGTGCTCGACCAGCTGGTCAAGGGCGCCATCCGCGCCATCACCGGCCTGATCGGCGGCATCGCCGCCTTCCTGCCCATTCCGGGCCTCGGCGGCCTGGTCGCTTTCATCAATACGGTGATCCGCCTGTCGCTGACCTATGTCGACGAGATCATCCTCGGCTACAATATCCGCATCAACTCGTCCTCACCCTTCGAAACCGCCCGGCAAGGCGTCGTGCTCTATGCCCAGAACGGCAAGACCATGGTCAAGAACGTGGTCTGGCTGGCTGTCATCATGTGGGGCGTGTCCTTCGTCATCTTCCTTTTGATGCTGGCGCCGGCCGCCGCCATCATGTGGTTCATACCGGGGCAGCTCGGCGGCTGGGCCTTCGTGCTCGCCGTCCTCCTTGCCTGGGCCTTCAAGGCGGCCTTCATCGAACCCTTCGCCATCGCCTGCCTGATGCAGGTCTATTTCAAGACCATCGAAGGCCAGGTGCCGAACGCCGAATGGGACCAGCGGCTGGCCGAGGCGTCGTCCAAGTTCAGGGAACTAAGGGATAAGGCGCTGGCTTCCTTCGGCGGCTCGCGCTGGACGCAGCCGGCGCCCGGGGTGTAATCCCTGTTGAACGTCGGGGCGGTGCGGCGTCAAACCATGGTCAAAACGGCCGGGCGCGCCTATATCGGGTCATGGTCACCAGGCTCTACACCCATCCGATCTTCCTCGAACATCTGACGCCCCCCGGTCATCCGGAGCGGCCTGACCGCTTGCGCGCTATCGAGCGCGTGCTCGACGACGAGGCCTTCACCGCACTCGATCGGGTAACGGCGCCGCAAGGCGACGAGGCCACCATTCTCTACGCCCACCCCGAGGATTTCGTCGCCCGCGTCCGCGCCGCGATCCCTGAGAGCGGCATCGCTTCGATCGACGCCGACACCAGCGCCAGCCCGAAAAGCTGGCAGGCGGTGGTCACCGCCATCGGTGCGGCCAACGCCGCCGTCGACGACGTCTTCGAGGGCCGCGTCGCCAATGCCTTCGTCGCCTCACGTCCGCCCGGCCACCACGCCGAAAAGACCACGGCGATGGGCTTTTGCCTGTTCAACACCGCGGCGATTGCCGCGCGTTATGCGCAAAAGAAACACGGCGCCGAGCGCGTCGCTATCGTCGATTGGGATGTCCATCACGGCAACGGCACGCAGGACATCTTCTGGGACGATCCCTCGGTGCTCTATTGTTCGACGCACCAGATGCCGCTCTATCCCGGCACCGGCGCCAAGAGCGAAACCGGCGCCGGCAACATCGTCAACGCCCCGCTGGCGCCGCAGACCGGCTCGGACATGTTTCGCGATGCCTTGCTGTCGCGCGTCCTGCCGGCGCTCGACAATTTCGCGCCCGATCTGATCATCATTTCCGCAGGCTTCGACGCTCACCATCGCGACCCGCTGGCCGAGATCAACCTCAGCGAGGATGATTTCGACTGGGCGACAGGCCAGTTGCTGGAACGCGCCGGGCGCCACAGCGGCAACCGGCTCGTCAGCCTGCTTGAGGGCGGCTACGATCTGCAGGGACTGGCATTTTCGGTCGCCGCCCATGTCGGGCGGCTGATGAAGGGGTAAAGTATGGCTGGCGAAGCAAATGAAGACGTGAAGGCGATGAGCTTCGAGCAGGCACTCGACGCGCTGGAAAAGATCGTCGATGATCTGGAACGCGGCGACGTGCCGCTCGACCAATCGATCAAGATCTATGAGCGCGGCGAGGCGCTGAAGGCCCATTGCGACCGGCTGCTGAAGGCGGCCGAAGACAAGGTCGAGAAGATCAGGCTGTCGCGTGATGGCAAACCGGTGGGAACGGAGCCGCTCGACGCGGAGTAGTGGAATGGGGCGGGCATAAAGCAGATAGGAGTTCAAGCATGTGCAGAAACATCAAGACCCTGTTCAATTTCGAGCCGCCGGCGACCCATGACGAGATCCGCGACGCCGCCCTTCAATTCGTGCGCAAACTGAGCGGAACGACGCGCCCCTCGCAGCGCAACCAGGCAGCCTTCGACCGTGCCGTCGAGGCGATCGCCGAATCGGCGCATGAATTGCTGCATTCGCTGGAAACCACGCATCATCCGCGCAATCGTGAAGAGGTGGCGGCCAAGGCAAAAGCCAAATCGGCGCTCCGCTTCGCCTGAGGACATCCAGATGAGTTTCTTCCCCGGCAAGGACCCTGAGCCTGGCGATGCCTTCGCCAGCGACCAGATCGAGCTCATGGTCATTCCAAACGCCAAGGATATTGGCGGCTTCCAGGTTCGCCGCGCTCTGCCGACGGCAAAGCGGCGGCTGGTTGGTCCCTTCATCTTCTTCGACCGCATGGGGCCGGCCATCTTGCGCGCCGGGCAGGCGATGGATGTGCGCCCGCACCCCATATCGGGCTTTCCACCGTCACCTATCTGTTCGACGGCAATATCAGGCACCGCGATTCACTCGGCACCGAGATGGTCATCCAGCCGGGCGACGTGAATTTGATGACCGCCGGCCGCGGTATCGTCCATTCCGAGCGCACGCCCGAAGAACTGCGCGGCGCGCCAATGTCGGTCTCCGGCCTGCAGACATGGCTGGCTTTGCCCGACGGCAAGGAGGAAGTGGCGCCGGTGTTCGAGAACACGGCCGCGCTCCTTCTGCCCGAGATCGATGCCGAAGGTGTTTCCGGCCGCGTGGTGATCGGCGATTTCCAGGGACTGCGCTCGCCGGTAAGAGCCGATACCGAGACGCTCTACGCCGATTTGCGCCTGGCGCCCGGCGCCAGCGTCAAAATTCCCGCCGACGCCGAGGAACGCGCCATCTACACGCTGGACGGCGATGTCTCGATCTCGGGCGACCGCTTTCCGGCCGAACGGCTTTTGGTGTTCCGGCCTGGCGACGAGATCGTCGTGTCGTCGGAGCGTGGCGCCCATTTCATGCTCTTCGGCGGCGCTTCGCTCGGCTCCCCGCGCCACATCTGGTGGAACTTCGTCTCGTCGTCGAAGGAACGCATCGAACAGGCCAAGCAGGAATGGAAGACGGGCCGCTTCGATATCGTTCCCGGAGATGAGGAAGAGTTCATTCCGTTACCGGACAATTAACGTCAGCATCACCCGCGTCACTGACACGCATTTACATTCCGGCGACGCAGGCATATTTCGCCATGATCGACGCGCATTATAGCTGAGCAGGCCCTTTAACAGTGAACGCAACGCTGCATACGCCGCTTCTCGACAAGGTCCGCATTCCAGCCGACCTGAAGAAGCTTGACGAAAGCGAGCTGCCGCAGCTGGCCTCGGAGCTGCGCGCCGAGCTGATCGATGCCGTCTCGCATACGGGCGGGCATCTCGGCGCCGGCCTCGGTGTCGTCGAACTGACGGTGGCGCTGCACTATGTCTTCAACACGCCGGAAGACCGCGTGATCTGGGATGTCGGCCACCAGGCCTATCCACACAAGATCCTGACCGGCCGCCGCGACCGCATCCGAACGCTCAGGCAAGAAGGCGGCCTGTCTGGCTTCACCCGTCGCGCCGAGAGCGAATACGACCCGTTCGGCGCCGCGCACTCTTCGACCTCCATTTCCGCCGGCCTCGGCATGGCCATGGCGCGCGACCTCTCGGGCGGCCACAACAATGTCATTGCCGTCATCGGCGACGGCGCCATGTCCGCCGGCATGGCCTATGAAGCCATGAACAATGCCGGCGCGCTTGATGCTCGCCTGATCGTGATCCTGAACGACAACGACATGTCGATCGCGCCGCCGACCGGCGCCATGAGCGCCTATCTGGCCCGGCTCGCGTCGGGCAAGACCTATCTTGGGCTGCGCGATTTCGGCAAGAAGCTGACCTCCTATCTCGGCAAACGCGCCGATCGCGCCATCAAGCGGGCGGTCGAGCATGCGCGCGGCTACGTCACCGGCGGCACGCTGTTCGAGGAGCTCGGCTTCTACCACATCGGCCCCATCGACGGCCACAATCTCGAGCATCTGATCCCGGTGCTGAAGAACGTCCGCGACCATGCCGACGGCCCGGTGCTGATCCATGTCGTGACCCAGAAGGGTAAGGGCTACGCGCCGGCTGAGGCCGCGGCCGACAAATATCACGGCGTCAACAAGTTCGACGTCATCACCGGCGCGCAGACCAAGGCCCCGGCCAATGCGCCGGCCTACACCAAGGTGTTCGCCGAGAGCCTGGTCCAGGAGGCCCGCCTGGACGACCGCATCGTCGCCGTCACCGCCGCCATGCCGAACGGCACTGGCCTCGATTTGTTCGGCGAGGCGTTTCCGACCCGGACCTTCGATGTCGGCATTGCCGAGCAACATGCCGTGACCTTCGCCGCCGGCCTGGCCAGCGAGGGCTACAAGCCCTTCGCCGCCATCTATTCGACCTTCCTGCAGCGCGCCTACGATCAGGTCGTCCATGACGTGGCGATCCAGAAACTGCCGGTGCGTTTCCCGATCGACCGCGCCGGTTTCGTCGGCGCCGACGGCGCCACTCATTGCGGCGCCTTCGACACCACCTTCCTGGCGACGCTGCCGGGCTTCGTGGTGATGGCGGCTGCCGACGAGGCGGAGCTTCGCCACATGGTGCGCACCGCCGCCTATTATGACGAAGGCCCGATCGCCTTCCGCTATCCGCGCGGCAATGGCGTCGGCGTCGACATGCCGGAGCGCGGCTCGGTGCTCGAAATCGGCAAGGGCCGCATCGTCAGGGAAGGCACCAAGGTGGCGCTTCTGTCCTTTGGCACAAGACTGCAGGACTGTCTTCTGGCGGCCGAGGAACTCGGCGCGGCCGGATTGTCGACAACGGTTGCGGATGCCCGTTTCGCCAAGCCGCTCGACGAGGATTTGATCCGCCGTCTTGCCCGCTCGCACGAAGTGCTGGTGACGGTGGAAGAGGGCGCTGTCGGCGGTTTCGCCAGCCACGTGCTGCAGTTCCTCGCCCATGAAGGCTTGCTGGAAAGCGGTCTGAAAGTTCGGCCGCTGGTGCTGCCGGACGAGTTCACCGACCACGCCAAGCCGGAAAAAATGTATGCCGATGCCGGGCTCGACGCGGCCGGCATCGTGCGCACCGTGTTCGTCGCGCTCGGCCATTCCGCGCGCGCGCAGCGCGCCTGAATCAAACCTCACGCAGCTGAAGCAGTTGCCTGTGCAAGCCTAACACTTTGTTAACGCTTCTCTTTGGCGTTTCGCTTACCTTCTCTTTTGGCCGTTTTTCAACGCCGCCCTGCTAGAACTGCCTCCAGGCAGGGAGTTAAAAACAATGCGAACGCTTCTGTGCGGCGCGGCCCTTTTGGCCGTCATCGCCGCGCCGGCCATGGCCGAGACGCGCTATGACCGCAAGCTCGAACAGGCGGTGGCAGGCATCGTCGCCCGCAAGATGGGCGATATCAGGGGCGCTTTTTCCTACAAGCAGGTGCCGCAGCTTGTCGTCGTGCCGGACGCACCAGTCGTTGCTGTCGAGCGCCCGCGCAAGCAGGCTTCAGATGACGGAAGCGACGGCCTGATGCCGGCCGTTGAACGGCAGGTCTCACGGACGATCTTCTAAAACCACATATCGCGCACGCAGCGCCCATCGCGCGGCAGGTCGTCATAAGTGTCCAGCCCGTCGAAATGGTCGATCGGCAGGTCGGCGACCGCCTCCGGCGGCGCCAGCCTGACATTGACGGCGATACGCGTGCGGCCGCTGTCGCTGCGGCGCAAACCGCGCCAGGCAAGCACACAGGCACATGTCGGGCAAAACAGGATTTCCAGCGACGGCGTCTCCTTGCCGGCGCGGGTGTAGGACTGCACAGGCCCCGCAAGCCGGATACGCTCGTCGACAAAGTCATAGGCCCAGAGCGTGCCATAGCGGCGGCAAAGCGTGCAATTGCAGGCCGTGATCGGGCCGGGATCGCCTTCCAGGGTCCAGTGGGCGGCGCCGCAATGGCAGGTTCCCGTCAGCATTCGTCTTCCTCCGCATTGCCTGAGCCTCTACATCTTGCCGGACTGGCTGCGATATTCAACCGGGCGGACTGGCTTGCGGCCCGGGTCTCGACGTCCTCCCATGCCAATGTCCTTGCCTTCGCGGCCGGCTTTCGCCATGAAGGCCGATGAACTCCCCTCTGCCAGCCAGCACACGCCAGCGGCTCGACGAATTGCTCGTCCAGCGCGGCCTGTTTGCGAGCCGCTCGCGCGCCCGCGACGCGGTCGAGCGCGGCACCGTGACGGTCGACGGCGTGGTCGCCCGCAAGCCCGGCCAGACGGTTCTGCCGCACTGTCTCATCGTCATCGACGATCCGGCGCAGGGTTATGTCTCACGCGCGGCGCTGAAGCTGATCGCCGGGCTCGACCATTTCAGTCTCGATCCTGCGGGTAGTGAAGCTCTCGATATCGGCGCCTCGACCGGCGGCTTCACCCAGGTGCTGCTCGAACGCGGCGCGGCCCATGTCACTGCCGTCGATGTCGGCCACGGCCAGATGCATCCCGGTGTCTCGTCCGACCCGCGCGTCACCGTGATCGAGGGCCTCAACGCTCGCGAGCTCACGGCTGCCGATCTCGGCGGCCGCATCCCGGATTTCATCGTCTCCGACGTCAGCTTCATCTCGTTGAAACTGGCGATGCCACCGGCGTTGGCATTGGCACGGGACGGCGCTCGTGCGGTGTTTCTGGTCAAGCCGCAATTCGAGGCCGGCCGCGAGGCAATCGGCAAGGGCGGTCTGTTGAAAGACCCTTATGACGCTGCCCGTGTGGCCGGCTTGCTGCAGGAATGGCTCGAAGGCGTCCCTGGCTGGCGTACATTGGGTCTGCACATGTCGCCGATCGAAGGCGGGGACGGCAACCGCGAATTCCTGCTTGCCGGGATCAAGGATGCCGGGATCAAGGATGCCGGGACCAAGGACCGATGAGCACGGGCTTCACCATCAAGAGACTGGGTTCGCAGGGCGACGGCGTCGCCGAGACGGAAACCGGCGAGCTGTTCATTCCCTTCACCCTGCCCGGCGAGACCGTCACCGCCGCGCGCGAGAGGGATCGCGCCATGCTGATGGCGGTATTGGAGACGTCGCCGCTGCGTATCGATCCGGCCTGCCGGCATTTCACCGAATGCGGCGGCTGCGCCGTCCAGCATCTGCAAGCCGACGCTTACCAGCAATGGAAACGCGACAAGGTCGTGCACGCCTTGAAAGGCATTGCCGGCGACATCGGCGCCCTGGTGCCGTGTGCGCCACACACACGCCGCCGCGTCGTGCTTGCCGCCAGGCGCGCCGACACAGGCATGCTGCTTGGCTTCCATCGCCATCTGTCGCCGGAAATCATCCCCATCGAGGAATGTCCGATCTCACTGCCGGAGATCGTTGCCGCGCTCGATCGCTTGCGATCAGTCGCCGACCTGGTTTGCGCCACCACCAAATCGTTCCGGATGGCGGTCACTGTGACGGGCTCGGGGCTTGACGTCGCTGTCTATGAGTCGGGCAAGCTGGGCGAGAACCAGCGCCGGGTCGCCTCCAACTTCATCATGGCCAATGGCTTTGCCCGGCTTTCGATCGACGACGAGATTGTCATCGAGCCGAAAAAGCCGGTGGTCATGTTCGGCACCGTCGCTGTCGCCATACCGCCTGGCGCCTTCCTGCAGGCAACGCAAGCCGCCGAGCAGACGATGGCCGATATCGTTGGCGGACACCTGAAACGGGCCAGGAAAGTCGCCGATCTTTTCGCCGGCTGCGGCAGCTTTGCGCTTCGGCTGGCGGCCAAATCCGAAGTCCACGCGGTCGAAGGCGACGCGGCAGCCCTTTCGGCGCTCGACCGCGGATCGCGCTTCGCCACCGGCCTGAAGCGGGTAACCGGCGAACGCCGCGACCTGTTCCGGCGGCCGCTGACGTTCAAGGAGCTGAATGCTTTCGATGGCGTCGTCTTCGACCCGCCGCGCGCCGGCGCCGAGGACCAGTCGAAGCAGATCGCCCGCTCGGATGTGCCGTTCGTCGCCGCCGTCTCCTGCAATCCGGTGACGCTGGCACGCGACCTGCGCATCCTGATCGACGGCGGCTACATCTTGAAGAGCGTCACGCCCATCGACCAGTTCCTGTGGTCGCCGCATGTCGAGGCCGTGGCGCTGCTGGAGAAGCCGAAACGGCGACGTTAATCCGCCGATTTTCACAAGGCCGTGCTTGAGTTTGCCGCCCCCCGCAAGACGTAGCCGGCTGGCAAACTAGCCTTCGCGAACGCTTTCGTACCCGGCCGCTTGTGCGGCCTTGATGAACTTACGGTCGAAGGACACAAATGCTGAGCAGTGCGAGGACTTGCCCAGATGGAGCGCATCGGCGAAATCCATTCCCGTCTCGGCTAGATCGACCGCGGAAGAGACGATCGCAGCATCCTCTATCTCGACAGTGGGAAGCCCGCCGAACACCCGCAGTGCATTGACGATCGAGGCCTGATCATAACCATAGCCGCTGCGCAGCACCCACTCAGCCTCCAGGATCACCGTGACGGCGACGAAAACGGGCTGACCGTCGATCAGCCGCCGGGCTCGCGGGGACTGCTCGGGATCGTCGTTCGTCAGATACCTGACGAAAACGTTGGTATCAATCGCGAGCATGGCGCCGCCGTGCTTCAGCAAGGACGGCCGCGTCCATCTCCTCCAAGGTCTTCGGTCTGCCACTGTGCGGCAGGACACCAAAGACATCTTCTGGTCGTGTCGGGGCAAAGGCAGGCGCCGGTCTCAAAAGTACACCGTCCGGTGTGTCTTCGACCTGCAGGCGCGTGCCCGCGCCCCAGTCCCTCCGTTTGCGGATAGCGCTGGGCAGGATGACTTGTCCCTTGGTCGAGACGGTCGTTATAAGCTTTTCTATTGCACCCATTGCGGTATTACCCTTGTGTAAGACAAAGGTAAGATATCCCTGTGAGGGGAACTATTCAAGCCCGCCGACGTCTCCTCGCTCAAACCCTGGTGCCGCCGACCGTCATCTGGTTCATCCTGAGATGCGGCTGGCCGACGCCGACCGGCACGCCTTGTCCGGCCTTGCCGCACATGCCGATGCCGGTGTCGAGTTTCATGTCGTTGCCGATCATCGAAACGCGGTGCATGGCGTCCGGTCCGTTGCCGATCAGCATGGCGCCCTTGATCGGCTGCGTCACCTTGCCATTTTCGATCATGTAGGCCTCGGTGCAGCCGAACACGAACTTGCCCGAGGTGATGTCGACCTGGCCGCCGCCGAAGGATACGGCATAGATGCCGTTCTTGACCGAGGCGATGATCTCGTCCGGCTCCATGTCGCCTGCCGTCATATAGGTGTTGGTCATGCGCGGCATCGGCTGGTGCGCATAGCCTTCGCGCCGGCCGTTTCCCGTGGCTTTCATGCCCATCAGCCGGGCGTTCTGGCGGTCCTGCATGTAGCCGACAAGCTTGCCGTCCTCGATCAGCACATTGCGGGCCGAAGGCGTGCCTTCATCGTCGACGGTCAGCGAACCCCGCCGCTCCGGCATGGTGCCGTCATCGACCACGGTAACGCCCTTGGCGGCGACCTGCTGGCCGAGCAGGCCGGCAAAGGCGGAGGTCTTCTTGCGGTTGAAGTCGCCCTCCAGCCCGTGGCCGACGGCTTCGTGCAGCATCACGCCCGGCCAGCCGCTGGACAAAACGATGTCGAACGTTCCGGCCGGCGCGGGAATGGCTTCGAGATTGACCAGCGCCTGCCTGAGGGCCTCCCTGGCAGCATGCTTCCAGGCGTCCTCGACCAGGAACTCGCCGAACGCCTTGCGCCCGCCCATGCCATAGGAGCCGCTTTCCTGGCGGTCGCCGTCGCCGACGACGACGGAAACGTTGATGCGGACCAGCGGGCGGATGTCGCGCACGATCTGGCCGTCGGCGCGCACGATCTCGACATGCTGCCAGGACGCCGCGAGCGAGGCCGTCACCTGGCGCACGCGCGGGTCCTCGGCACGCAGCCATGCGTCGATCTCCTGCAACAGCTTGGCCTTGACCTCGAAGGAAGGCGAGGGGATCGGGTTCTCCTCGCCATAGAGATGGCGGTTGGTGCGCGCGGGTGCCGCGGCAAGCGTGCCGGAATAGCCGCCCTTGACGGTCGAGACCGCGTCGGCGGCGCGCAGCAGCGACGCCTCCGAAAGATCGCTGGAATGGGCGTAGCCGCTGGCCTCGCCGGCCACGGCGCGCAGGCCAAAACCCTGGTCGGTGTTGAAATTGGCGGTCTTCAGCCTGCCATTGTCGAACATCAGCGCTTCGCTCTCGCTGTATTCGAGGAACAGTTCGCCATCATCGGCGCCGTTCAGTGTGTCGGCGACGATCCGCTTGATGCGATCGTCTGAAATGTCGAATTGGCCGGTCAGGCTGTTCATGGCAGGTCCGCTCACAAGAGGAATGGTGTTGCCACGATGTAGGCGCGAAGACGCGCCTGCACAATCCGCAATGACGATCCGCAGCCGGACAGTGGAGCGCTAATGCATGTCGCCCAGAAGTGTGCCGCGGTTCTGGGATAACGACATGCATCAAACAAAGACCTAAAGCGCGTCGTATGAATCCGTTTCAGCGCGACGCGCTTTAGGGCTCTACTTCTCGTCCACGAACGATTTGATGTCGCTGGTCATGGAATCCCAGTTCGAGAACTGCTCTTCGAGGTAGGAGCGGGTAACCCCGCCCCTGAACATGACATCCATCTTGAAGTTCGACCCGTCACCCGAAAAGGCCTTCACCCAGCGGTATTTCTTGTTCCATTCATTGGCCTGGTCGGCCGTGAAGGGGTCGGTATAGCCCGAGGAGAACTGGATCGACTTGCACTTCTCATGGTTTTCGCAGCCATAGAAGTAGATGACATATTTCATGCCCTGAAGCCGGCCCGAGACCATCGGATCGCCGCCGTCGTCCTTGTCCATCTTTGCCGAGCCATAGCCTTTCGCAAGCTCGAAAATGACGGCCGGATCGGGCGCCGTGATGATTTCGGTATCCTCGGCAAAGGCGACGGAAACGGCGCCGGTCAGGATCAGACCGGTCGACAAAAGCACAGAACAAGCACGCATGATGACCCCCACAGCCAAAGATCAAACCCGTGGGAATTGTGCGTCAGGAAAGACGGTTTCGCAAGCATCAAGCTCAGGGCAGGGCGGCAAAACCGTCGGCGAAGCCCTTGAGGTCGACAGGGATGCCGATGCCTTCTTCCGGCGTCTGGAAGACGATGAAGGTGGCCGACGTCCCGGTCTTCAGCGTATCGAGCAGCGGCTTTTCGAGAATGACCTCGGCATAGCAGCCGTCCTGGAAGCAGCGCACGAAATAGGCGCGGCCGATATCCTTGCCGTCGACATTGAGGCCCAGGCCATTGGGCAGCAAAACGCCGAGCGGCGCCAGCACGCGCAGGATCTCGGCCTTGTTGTCGGCGGTGCGCAGGACGACGACGGACAGTCCCATTTCCGGGCGATCCTCGGCAACGACGTTCTGCATCATCACGCATTGTTCCGAGGTGGCGCCGGCCGGCGTGTCGCAGATGATCGACCACGCGCCATGCGTTGACTTGACCGTGCCGCTGGGCTGCGCTGCATTGGCGACGCCGGTTGCGGACGAGCCGATACCGATCAGGGCGGCGAGAAAAACGACCTTCGCCCCGCTTCTCGAAAGCCAAGCGCTTTTCGAATGCCAGGCGCTCTTCGAATGCCAGGCGTTTCTCGAAAGCCAAGAGGTCATGACGGCTCCATTGCGAATCACGGCACTTTAAGCCGCGCCAAGGCCAAGTAAAGGATAGGGCGACCGCCGGTCAGCCCCGGCAGGCGCAATAATGCGCTTTTCCCTAGCAAATTCGCCCGAATTGCGACCGTCGGGCGCATTCCGGACACAAGCCCGCATAGCCTGTCTGTCGACGACCCGCGCGGGCCACGAGGCCGTCGAAACGGCGCGGCAGCACTTGCGCGCAAAAATGCCGCACGGTTTCGCCCGCTCCTTTCTTGCGGAGGGAAATAGAGTATGGTTTGAACCACCCTTGGGACTGTCCGGGATTCCCATCCCGGCATTGTTCGATATTCTTGCGTCGCGATCGCGAGGAACCGGGAGATGAAGAGGGCGATGAGAAAATTCCCAGCAAGCGCCAAATTGATGGCAACAGCAGGCGCCGCCGCCGCATTTTTCGCCGGTGCCTCCGCCCATGCGGCCCAGCCGCAGCCGTGGGAGATGACTTTTCAGCCGCCGGCGACAGACATGATGCGGCAGATCGAGTGGTTCGGGAACTACACGATGTGGTTCGTCGTCCCGATCACTGCTTTGGTTCTGGCGCTTCTCGCCTGGTGCATCTTCAGGTTCCGCGCCAGCAAAAACCCGGTTCCGTCCAAGACCAGCCACAACACGCTGATCGAGATCATCTGGACAGTCGGGCCGGTCGTCGTCCTGCTGTTCATCGCCATTCCCTCGTTCCAACTGCTGACGGCGCAGTACACGCCGCCGGAAGAGGCCAAGCTGACCGTCAAGGTAACGGGCAATCAGTGGAACTGGGACTATGAGTACCAGACCGAGAACACGCTCTCCTTCAACTCGGCCATCCTGCAGGACGCCGACCGCGCCGCGATCGGCAAGGAAGACCGCAAGGTCTATCCGCGCCTGCTGGCGGTCGACAACGAGCTGGTCGTGCCGGTCAACACCATGACGCGCGTCCTGGTTACCGCAGCCGACGTGATCCATTCCTTTGCCGTTCCGGCCTTCGGCATCAAGATGGACGCGGTTCCCGGCCGCACCAACGAGACGTGGTTCAAGGCGGAAAAGGAAGGCATCTATTACGGCCAATGCTCGCAGCTCTGCGGCAAGGACCATGCCTTCATGCCGATCGCCGTCCGCGTCGTATCCGACGCGCAGTACAAGACCTGGCTGGCAGCAGCCAAGACCGACCTCCCCGGCGCCAACAAGGCGCTGATGGCCGAGGTCGACGGTACCAACAAGGTAGCGGCCGCCGGCAATTGATGCCGCGGGTTAGCAAGAATTAGGGAACGGAGCCGACCATGGCAGAAGCTGCAGCTCACGACGACCACGACCACAAGCCCTATCATGGCTGGGTCCGGTGGGTGTACTCCACCAACCACAAGGACATCGGCACGCTCTACCTGATCTTCGCGATCTTCGCGGGCATCGTCGGCGGCGCGCTTTCGGTCGTCATCCGCATGGAGCTGCAGGAGCCGGGCATCCAGATCTTCACCGGTCTGGCGCAGATGGTCTATGGCATGAACGGCGATGCCGCCATCGACGGCGGCAAGAGCATGTACAACGCCTTCGGAACCGCGCACGCGCTGATCATGATCTTCTTCATGGTCATGCCGGCGCTGATCGGCGGCTTCGCCAACTGGATGGTGCCGATCATGATCGGCGCGCCTGACATGGCCTTCCCGCGCATGAACAACATCTCGTTCTGGCTGCTGCCGCCGGCCTTCCTGCTGCTCATCGCTTCGGCTTTCATGCCGAGCGCGCCCGGCGCCTATGGCGTTGGCGGCGGCTGGACGCTCTATCCGCCGCTGTCGACCTCAGGCCAGCCCGGGCCGGCCATGGATCTGGCGATCCTGTCGATCCACATTGCCGGCGCGTCCTCGATCCTCGGCGCCATCAACTTCATCACCACCATTTTCAACATGCGCGCGCCGGGCATGACGCTGCACAAAATGCCGCTATTTGCCTGGTCGGTTCTGATCACCGCCTTCCTGCTGCTCTTGTCGCTTCCGGTTCTGGCCGGTGGCATCACCATGCTGCTTACCGACCGCAATTTCGGCACCACCTTCTTCGCCCCGGATGGCGGCGGCGATCCGATCCTGTTCCAGCATCTGTTCTGGTTCTTTGGTCACCCCGAAGTGTACATCCTGATCCTGCCGGGCTTCGGCATCATCAGCCACATCGTCTCGACCTTCTCGAAGAAGCCGGTGTTCGGCTATCTCGGCATGGCCTACGCCATGGTCGCGATCGGCGCCGTCGGCTTCATCGTCTGGGCGCACCACATGTACACGACCGGCCTGTCGCTCGACACGCAGCGCTACTTCGTCTTCGCCACCATGGTCATCGCCGTACCGACAGGCGTGAAGATCTTCTCCTGGATCGCGACGATGTGGGGCGGCTCGATCTCGTTCAAGACGCCGATGCTGTGGGCGCTGGGCTTCATCTTCCTGTTCACGGTCGGCGGCGTCACCGGCGTCCAGCTCGCCAACGCCGGCCTCGACCGCTCGCTGCATGACACCTATTTCGTCATTGCCCACTTCCACTATGTGCTGTCGCTGGGTGCGGTCTTCGCCATCTTCGCCGGCTGGTACTACTGGTTCCCCAAGATGACCGGCTACATGTACTCGCCGGTGATCGCCAACACCCACTTCTGGGTCACCTTCATCGGCGTCAATTTGATCTTCTTCCCGCAGCATTTCCTCGGCCTGGCCGGCATGCCGCGCCGCACCATCGACTATCCCGACGCGTTCGCCGGCTGGAACATGGTGTCGTCCTACGGCTCCTATATATCGGCCGTCGGCGTGGTGATCTTCCTCTATGGCGTGTTCGAGGCCTTCCAGAAGAAGCGCGTCGCCGGCGCCAACCCGTGGGGCGAGGGTGCAACGACGCTCGAATGGCAGCTGCCTTCGCCGCCGCCTTTCCACCAGTGGGAACAGCTGCCGAAGATCAAGTAAGGCAGCCCGAATACGAAACCGCCGGCCCGCCGGCGGTTTTCGGCCAACGGAATGATTGGACTTATGTACGCATGGCCCTTGTCGACGACCCAATGATTGACGAAGCGGGCTTTCGCATGTCGGAAGCCACGTCGGGCGATTTCTTCGCCCTGCTGAAGCCGCGCGTCATGTCGCTGGTGGTGTTCACGGCCTTTGTCGGCATGGTCGCTGCGCCCGTGACCATCAACCCGCTGCTGGCGGTGATCGCCATCCTGGCCATTGCCATCGGCGCCGGCGCCTCGGGTGCGCTCAACATGTGGTACGACGCCGACATCGATGCGGTGATGAGCCGGACCGCCGGCCGCCCGGTACCGTCCGGCCGCATCCTGCCCGGCGAAGCCCTGAGCTTCGGCCTTGTGCTTTCGGTGCTGTCGGTGATGACGCTGGGCGTGCTGGTCAACTGGCTGTCGGCGGCGCTGCTTGCCTTCACCATCTTCTTCTACGCCGTCGTCTACACGATGTGGCTGAAGCGCTCGACGCCGCAGAACATCGTCATCGGCGGCGCCGCCGGCGCCATCCCGCCGGTCATCGGCTGGGCCGCGGTGACCGGAACGGTGAGCCTGGAAAGCCTCGTCCTGTTCCTGATCATCTTCCTGTGGACGCCGCCGCACTTCTGGGCGCTGGCGCTGTTCAAGTCCGACGACTACGCCAAGGCCGGCATCCCGATGATGCCGAACGTTGCCGGCCAGGCCTCGACCCGCCGCCAGATCTTTGCCTACGCCCTGATCCTGGCGCCGATCGGCGTGCTGCCCTGGGTGCTCGGTTTCACTACCGCCTTCTATGGCGTCGCATCAGTGGCTCTCGGCGCCGGCTTCGTCTGGTATGCCTGGAAAGTGCTGTGCATGACCGATAGCGACCGCGTCATGAAGCCGGCCAAGGCTCTGTTCGCCTATTCGCTGCTCTACCTCTTCGCCATCTTCGCCATCTATCTTGCCGACTGTGTCGTCGGTCGCGCTTTGGCCATCGGTGGAGCATGACCATGATCGACAAGAAGCTTGAACTGGTCACGCTGACCGAAAGCCAGAAGAAGGCGCGGCGCAACCGTTCGGCGGCGATCGGCGTCGCGCTGGCGATTCTGGTCGTCATCTTCTACGTCGCGACCATCGTGAAATTCGGCCATACCGGATGAGGCCGATGATGACCCGCCAGACCGTGACCGATCCCAGGAAGAAGAACACCAACCGCGTCGTCGCCGCCGTCTGCGTCGCCTTTTTCGGCGGCATGATCGGGATGGCCTACGCCGCGGTGCCGCTCTACAAGATGTTCTGCCAGGCCACCGGCTATGGCGGCACGACGCAGCGCGCCGAAAAGCAATATGCCGGCCGCATCCTCGACCGCGACATCACCGTGCGCTTCGACGCCAACACCAACGGCATTCCCTGGCAGTTCCAGCCGGTCGCCCGCTCGGTCACCATCAAGATCGGCGAGACCACGCAGGCGCATTACAGCGCCACCAACAAGTTCGACCGCGCCGTTACCGGCCGCGCCACCTTCAACGTGCAGCCGGAACTGGCGGGCCCCTACTTCAACAAGGTCGAGTGTTTCTGCTTCACCGACACGACGCTGAAGCCCGGCGAGACGCTGGACATGCCGGTCGTGTTCTATGTGGATCCCGATATCGTCAACGTGCCGGAACTGAAGGACTTGAAGACGATCACCCTGTCCTACACCATGTTCCCGGTCCAAAAGAACAAGCCGGTGGCGTCATCGACGCCGGACAGCAGCAGCAAAGTTTCAGATACCGAAGCAAATCTCGGGGGTTGATATGGCAGACGCGCACGCAAAACCACAACACGACTACCATCTCGTCAACCCGAGCCCGTGGCCCTTCCTGGGGTCGATCGGCGCGCTGGTGACTGCAGTCGGCGGCGTCGCCCTGATGCAGTATCTCAAGAACGGCGATTTCCCGATTTTCGGCCACAACATCGCCAATCCATGGCTGTTCTTCATCGGCCTCGTCATCGTCCTCTACACGATGTTTGCCTGGTGGTCGGACACCATCAAGGAAGCGCATGAGGGCCACCACACGCGCGTCGTGTCGCTGCATCTGCGCTACGGCATGATCATGTTCATCGCTTCGGAAGTGATGTTCTTCGTTGCCTGGTTCTGGGCCTATTTCGATGCCAGCCTGTTTCCGAGCGAAGTGCAGAATTACGCCCGCACCGCTTTCACTGGCGGCGTCTGGCCGCCGAAGGGTCTCGAAGTCCTCGATCCCTTCCATCTGCCGCTCTACAACACCATCATCCTGCTTCTGTCGGGCACCACTGTGACATGGGCGCACCATTCGCTCATCCATGGCGACCGCAAGGGCCTGATCAACGGCCTGGTGCTGACCGTCGGCCTCGGCATGCTGTTCACCATGGTGCAGGCCTACGAGTACATGCACGCTCCGTTCGGCTTCAAGGATTCCATCTACGGCGCCACCTTCTTCATGGCGACCGGCTTCCATGGCTTCCACGTCATCATCGGCACCATCTTCCTGCTGGTCTGCCTGATCCGCGCCTGGAAAGGCGACTTCACGCCCAAGCAGCATTTCGGCTTCGAGGCGGCTGCCTGGTACTGGCACTTCGTCGACGTGGTCTGGCTGTTCCTGTTCGCATCGATCTACGTCTGGGGATCGGTCGGCGCGGTGATCGAAGGCCACTGACGGCTTTCACCGAACCGACAAATCAGAAGGGCGGTCGCGGCAACGCGGTCGCCTTTCGTCTTTTCGGCGCCCATCAATGGCCAACGGATACGGCTGGTCGGGCTGGCTGCTTCAATTGGTCGACTGGACCGATGGCTGCATTGGGGTTACCGACTGCGACATGGACGAAATCTGGACTATGGTGCCGGATGGAACGCTGATCGAAATCGAGCCGTAAAGCATGACTATCCATGAGTGAAGATAGGGCGATCTGGCCACCCATTGAGCCGATCTCGGCCGGCCTGCACGGATGCTGCCCGCGCTGCGGCGAAGGACGGCTGTTTTCCGGCTTCCTCACCGTCGGCAAGCGCTGCAACAATTGCGGCCTCGACTATTCCTACGCCGATGCCGGCGACGGCCCGGCGGTGTTCGTTATCCTGATCATCGGCTTCATCGTCGTGGGGCTGGCGCTGTGGGTGGAGGTGACGCTGAGCCCGCCGCTCTGGCTGCATTTCATCATCTGGATACCGCTGGCCGTGGGACTGTGCCTGACGGCGCTGAGGTTGATCAAGGGGGTGCTGCTGACGCTTCAATACGCCAACAAGGCGGCCGAAGGCCGCCTGGACCAGGGGCAATGAGCGAGGCGCTGACCAAGCCCGCCGGCCGCTCGCGGCCGAAGACGGCATTGCTGCTCGGCCTCGGCCTGGTGGTGTTCGTCATCCTGCTCGGGCTTGGCACATGGCAGGTGCAGCGCCTGTACTGGAAGGAAGCCCTTCTGCAGACCATCGACCAGCGCACCCATTCAGCGCCGCAGCCGCTGGCGGACGTCGAGAAGGAATTCGCCGCAACCGGTGATGTCGACTACACGCCGGTCACCGTCAGCGGGACGTTCCTGCACTCCGGCGAGCGGCATTTCTACGCCACCTGGGACGGCGACGCCGGCTTCAACGTCTACACCCCGCTGGCCCTCGACGATGGCCGCTATATCCTGATCAACCGCGGCTTCGTTCCCTATGATCTCAAGGATGCCGCCAAGCGGCCGCAAGGGCAGGTGACCGGCAAGGTCACGGTCACCGGCCTGGCGCGCAACCCGCTGCCGGGCAAGCCGTCGATGATGCTGCCCGACAATGACGTGGCCAAGAACATCTTCTACTGGAAGGATCGTGATGTCATGGCGGCGAGTGCCGGCCTGCCGGCCGGCGCCGTGCTGGTGCCGATCTTCATCGACGCCGACAAGACGCCGAACCCGGGCGGGCTGCCGGTCGGCGGCGTCACCATCATCGACCTGCCGAACTCTCATCTGCAATATGCCTTCACCTGGTATGGCCTGGCGGCGGCTCTTGCCGCGGTTCTGATCGTCAGGCTGCGCCGTCCGGCAAAGACTGAATGATCCAGAGCATCATCCCGAAAAGTGGGAACCGGTTTTCGGACAAGATCATGCTCCAACAAAGAGTTAGATCAGGCCGACCATTCAACCTGATCTCAACTGCCCTTGACAGGGCAGGGGTGCACACCTCATTTCGCGTCACGATACGATCAACCGATCTGGAATCATGCTGCAGACTGCCACAAAACCACCGCTGACGATCCGGCTCTGCCAGCCGCGCGGCTTTTGCGCCGGTGTCGACCGCGCGATCCAGATCGTCGTGCTGGCGTTGAAGAAATACGGCGCGCCGGTCTATGTCCGCCACGAGATCGTGCACAACCGCTATGTCGTCGAGGGCCTGCAAAGCCTTGGCGCGGTTTTCATCGAGGAACTCTCGGAAATCCCGGCCGAGCACCGCAAGTCGCCGGTTGTCTTCTCGGCCCACGGCGTGCCGAAATCGGTGCCGGCCGACGCCAAGGCACGCGAGCTCTTCTATCTCGACGCCACCTGCCCGCTGGTGTCCAAGGTGCACAAGCAAGCGATGCGCCATCAGCGGCTCGGCCGCCATGTGCTTCTGATCGGCCATGCCGGCCATCCCGAAGTGATCGGCACCATGGGCCAACTGGCTGAAGGCGCCGTCACGCTGATCGAGACCGAAGCCGACGCTGGGACCTTTGCCCCCGCCGACCCGGAAGCGCTCGGCTTCGTAAGCCAGACAACGTTGTCGGTCGAAGACACTGCCGGCATATTGCGGGTGCTGCAGGAGCGCTTCCCGCAACTGCATGCACCGGCCGCCGAATCGATCTGCTACGCCACCACCAACCGCCAGGAAGCGGTCAAGGAAACCGCCGCCGGCGCCGATCTCTATCTGATCGTCGGTGCGCCCAATTCCTCCAATTCGCGCCGTCTTGTCGAAGTGGCGGAGCGCGCCGGCGCCACCATGTCGCTTCTCGTACAGCGCGCCGCCGAAATTCCGTGGAATGACATCACAAATATCTCGACGCTCGGCCTGTCTGCCGGCGCGTCGGCGCCGGAGATCATCGTCGACGAGATCATCGACGCCTTCCGCCAGCGCTTCGAGGTGAACATCGACCTGGCGATCACGGCCACCGAAACGGAGGATTTTCCAGTCATGCGGGTTCTGCGCGATGTAGAACTGACGCGGGCCGACATGGCCTTCGTCAACGGAGCCGCGTGAACAGCCCATGGCGGTCTACACCGACGTCAATGAGGGCGAACTCGGCGCGTTCCTGAGGGCATATCCAGTCGGCGAACTCTTGTCCTACAAGGGTATCGCCGAAGGCACGGAGAATTCGAATTTCCTGCTGCACACCTCAAGCGGCTCTTACATACTGACGCTCTACGAGAAGCGCGTCGACAAGGCCGACCTGCCGTTCTTCCTCGGCCTGATGGGCCATCTCGCCCGCAAAGGCATTTCCTGTCCGCTGCCGGTGACCGCGCATGACGGCACCGTCATCGGCACGCTGGCCGGCCGTCCCGCGGTCATCATCACCTTCCTCGAAGGCCTGTCGCTGCGGCGGCCGACAGCGGCGCATTGCGCGGAGGTCGGCAAGTCCCTCGCCGCACTGCATTTGGCCGGGCAGGATTTTGCGATGACGCGTGACAACGCACTGGCAATCGAGGGCTGGCGCAAATTGTGGAACGCCTCGCGCGACCGCGCCGACGAGGTGGAGCCGGGACTGGCGGCCGAGGTCGACGCTGATTTCGCCGACTTCGGACGCCATTGGCCGCAAGGCCTGCCGACAGGCATCATCCATGCCGATCTGTTTCCCGACAATGTCTTCTTCCTCGGCGAAAGACTGTCCGGCCTCATCGACTTCTATTTCGCCTGCAACGACCTCTACGCCTATGACGTCGCCACCTGCCTCAATGCTTGGTGTTTCGAGAAGGATTTCTCCTTCAACCTGACCAAAGGCACGGCGCTGCTGGCCGGCTATCAGAGCGTGCGGCCTTTGAGCGATGGCGAGAAAGCAGCGCTGCCGATGCTTTCGCGCGGTTCGGCGCTGCGCTTCATGCTGACCCGGCTCTATGACTGGCTGACGGTTCCCGAGGGCGGGCTGGTCATGAAGCGCGATCCGACCGAATATATCCGCCGCATGCGCTTCCACCGCGCGATCAGGTCGCCTTCGGAATACGGACTGACATGACCAAGCAGGTTGAAATCTTCACCGACGGCGCCTGCTCGGGCAATCCCGGTCCCGGCGGCTGGGGCGCCATCCTGCGCTTCAACGGCAAGACCAGGGAATTGTCGGGCGGCGAGGCCGAGACGACCAATAACCGTATGGAGCTGCTGGCCGCCATCTCGGCGCTGAATGCGCTGAAGGAGCCGTGCGCCGTCGAGCTTCACACCGACAGCAAATATGTCATGGACGGTATCTCCAAATGGATCCACGGCTGGAAGAAAAACGGCTGGAAGACCGCTGACAAGAAGCCAGTCAAGAACGGTGAACTGTGGCAGGCGCTGGATGAGGCCAATCGGCGCCACAAGGTGACCTGGAACTGGGTCAAGGGCCATGCCGGCCACTCCGAGAACGAACGCGCCGACGAACTCGCAAGGGAAGGCATGGCGCCGTTCAAGAGGGGCTCAGCCAAACCTGCGGCGCTGAAAGTGGCGCTGAAGCCGGCGGCATCCGAGAAGCAGCCGGCGCCACGGGCACGGCGCTCGACCCAGAGCTATTGAGCTCAAGCTATCGGCAAGGGGATCTCACTCATGCCGATCGTATACTACATCACCCATCCCCAGGTTCAGATCGATGCCAACGTTCCCGTGCCGCACTGGGGGCTGTCCGAGATCGGACGAGCGCGAGCATCAGCCATGCTCGATCAGCCATGGGTCGGATCGATCCGCCGTGTCGTCTCGTCGGCCGAGCGCAAGGCGATCGAAACCGCCGAGATTCTTGGCAAACACCTCGGCCTCGCGGTCGAGGTGAGGGAGCGCATGCATGAGAACGTTCGGTCGGCAACCGGCTTCCTGCCGCCGCCGGAGTTCGAGGTGGTCGCCGACCAGTTCTTCGCCAACCCGCACAAAAGCATCCGCGGCTGGGAACGGGCCATCGACGCCCAGCAACGCATTGTCAGCGAGGTCGAAACGGTGCTGGGTGCTGCCGACGGCGGCGACATTGCCTTCGTCGGCCATGGCGGCGTCGGAACATTGCTGCTGCTCTCGCTCAGCGGCCGCGCAATCAGCCGCGAGGCGGATCAGCGGGCCGGCGGTGGTAATTACTTCGCCTATGATGTCGGCACGCGCCGCGTCGTCCACGGATGGCGGCCGATAGCTAGTCTGGCGCCGCGCTAAAGCGGATGTCAGGAGATCATCGATACCGTTGCCGCGATGAAGCCGCGCGAATAGAACCTGTCCTCAGCGGATCAGCAGGGCCGTGCCGTAGAGGCCGAGCGCGAACACCGTGTGCGAGATCACGTTGAAGGCGCGGATCTGCATCGCGTTGGGGCGCTTTGAGGCGGCCCAACCGGCGCCCATGCCGGGAGCCAGCAGGAACCAGCCGGCGCCGATGGTGACCATGCCGAGGATGAAGGCCGGCAGGAAGGTCGGCGCGTCCAGCCATGCCGTGCCCACCAGCGCCACCAGGATGAAGCCGTAGACGATGCCGGTGACATAGTGGAAAGCCCAGCCCAGCGCCTGCTCATGCGCATAGGATGCGGCTTGGGCGATATCGTCGTGGAAAACCTTGCCTTCCCTAAGGTGCCAGACCCAGCGTCCGGGCGGCCCCCAGTTCGGCCGCGGCTGGCTGAGCGCCAGATGCAGGAACAGCGCCCAAAGATCCATCAGCACCGTGGCGCCGATGCCGATCGCAACGCTGCGCCAGATGATGTCAAACATCGTCGATGTCCCCCAAAGCAGGCAATCCGGCTGGAAGCGCGTCGTCGTCAGGCCATGGCGCTCATGAGCCGACGCGGCCGCCGCGGTTTAGAGCTGGCTCAGAATGTGAGCGGCACCCGATGTGTCGACTCCTGGCTTGGTCTCGACATTGAGCGCCGTGACCTTGCCGTTGTCGACGATCATCGAGAAGCGCTTCGAGCGCAATCCCATGCCGCCGCTGGAATAGTCGGAGTCGAGGCCGATCGACCTGGCGAAGTCGCCATTGCCGTCGGCGAGATAGAGGATCTTGCCTTGACCGCCGGTGAAATTGGCCCAGGCGCCCATGACATGGACATCGTTGACGGACACGACGGCGATGGTGTCGACGCCGCGGGCCAGGATGGCATCGTGGTTCTCGAGATAGCCCGGCAGATGATTGTTGCTGCAGGTCGGCGTGAAGGCGCCTGGAACACCGAACAGCACGACCTTCTTGCCCGCGAAAATCTCGGCCGAGGTGATCACCTTGGCGCCGTCGGCGGTCATTTCCTTGAAGGTCGCATCGGGCAGTTTGTCGCCAACGGCAATCGTCATGATGGTCCTCGTGTGAAAAGCAGGGAAGGTTTCTTGCGATAGCGAAATCGGGCATCTCCCGCAACCGCCGACAAGGCCTGGATCAAGGGAAAGCCCGGATCGGGTTCGGTATCAGGGGAACGGCAGAACGCCCTCGACCGCGCCTTCGGCACTTGTCAGGGTGTAATACAACCCGCCATCGGTCGGTGTCGTCGACGGCCGGTCGAGGATCGGAATGGTAAATACCAGCCGGCCGTCCTTTTCGCTGCGTGCAGGCGCCCCGAACATATAGTCGCGTCCCCCGGCGACGAATAAATCCGCCGCCTCCGGATCTCCGGGAAAAGTCGCCTCGACGATCAGCGTCTCATGGTCGCCCGGCAGCACCTTGATCCCGAAATCGGGCTTGGCAGGCGCGGGCAAGGTGGCGAGTGCAGCCTTCACCAGCGCCGCATCCTCGGCATTGTCGGGATCGGCGCCGGGATCGACGCTCAGCCGCGTCTGCACCGGAATACAGATCGTCTCGCAGATGCCAAGAAAGATGTCGGCATCGATGACGGCCGCATCCCCAGGCGACGACAAAGTGAATGTCACCGGCAGCGAGACCGGATGGTTGTAGCCGGCCCATTTGCCGTAGCCGTCGTCATGGCGCTGCGGCGGCGGGAAGGAAAACGCCGCATCGGTGATGTTGGTGCTGGCCGAAACGTCGATCTGCGGCGGCACGCCGGCGTCGCCCGGATCGCGCCAATAAGTTTTCCAGCCGGGCTTGAGCGCGATGTCGAGCACGCCCTGTATGCGGCCGGCCTCGTCGGCCTTGCCTGTTGTCACCAGCCGCACCCTGCCGCCTTCGCTGTTGTACCAGTCGGAAGACGAGGCGGCGGCGGGAAGGGCTGCTCCGCATCCGATGGCGGCGCCGAGCAGCAGGATTTTCAAGCTTTGCATGGCGTTGATTTGATCGTCAGTTCATGGCCGCGCAATGTTTTCATGGCGCTCTGCGTATCATATTTGCGTGACCTTCGGGCAAGGAACAGTTGGCTTCAAGCAATCGGCCGAGTGAAGTTCGCAGTCAAGATTCCGTTGTTCCAACCGTTGGGCTTTGGCCGAATCGCACGCGGCGCATCTTTTCGGCGTCCCGGAAACGCGTTACGCTCCAGTCCATGGACTTGTTGCGCCACAAAAAGACAGCCGGTGGACGCGGCTTTCTTGACGACCAGTTCCTGATTGCCATGCCCGGCATGAAGGACGATCGCTTCACGCGCTCGGTCATCTACATCTGCGCGCACAGCGATGAAGGCGCCATGGGCCTGATCATCAACCAGACGCAACAGATGCTGTTTCCCGATCTTCTGGTGCAGCTCGGCATCATGAACGAGCAGGAGGCGATCAGGCTGCCGGCGCAGGCTCGCGACTTCGTCGTGCGCAATGGCGGCCCCGTCGACCGTAGCCGCGGCTTCGTCCTGCACTCGGGCGACTACCGGGTGGAATCCTCGCTCACCGTCTCCGACGATATCTGCCTGACCGCGACGGTCGACATATTGCGCGCCATCTCGTCCGGCCGCGGCCCGCGGCGCGCATTGATGGCGCTCGGCTATTCCGGCTGGGGCGCCGGCCAGCTGGAAACCGAGATCGCCGAGAATGGCTGGCTGACCTGTCCGGCCACGCCGGAGCTGCTGTTCGACGCCGACATCGAGCGGAAGTACGACCGCATCCTGGCATCGATCGGGATTGATCTGGCGCATCTGAGCCTGGCCGCGGGGCACGCCTGAGGCCTCGCATTCGCCGACGTTCCGCCGAACCTTCGCGACTAGCCGAAGCCGCCCGCCACTTTCGTCATCCTAGGGTCTGCGCCGCGTCGCTGCGCTCCTTGCTTCGCCCTAGGATGACGAAGGCGCGGTCGCTTCAGCTAATTTTCGGGGTTCATTCCAATGTAACCACGCGCCTGCACGACGCATGCCTCACCCATCACGCCTGCGTCATCGGGTACTGCTCTTTCAACGCCTTCAGCACCTGGTCGCCTGGCATCGGCGCGCCGAACATGAAGCTTTGCACATACTCGCAGCCCATCTGGCGCAGTTCCAGCGCATCGCTTTCGTCGGAAATGCCCTCGGCCACCACCGACAGGCCGAGTTCATGCGCCATGTTGACCATGGATTTGAGCAGCACCGCCCGCTTCGGCGTCGCGTCGTCGACGAAGCTCTTGTCGATCTTGATGGTGTCGAAGGGGAAGCGGGTCAGATAGGCGAGCGAGGAATAGCCGGTGCCGAAATCGTCCAGCGACAGGCCGATGCCGAGCTGCTTGAGCTTGGTCAGCACATGCGATGTCTGCTCTGGATTGTCCATGACCAGCGATTCGGTAAGTTCGAGCCGGAAGCAGCGCGGCTTCAGATTGGCGCGGGCGATGACCGAGCGGACATCGCTGACCAGGTCGCGGCGGATCAGCTGGCGACTGGACAGATTGACCGACACCGACAGCGGCGTGTCGCCGATCTGCTTTTGCCAACCGGCGAGGTCTTCGGCCGCCTGCTGCATGGCAAACAGCCCAAGCTGCACGATCAGGCCACAGCTTTCGGCGACCGGGATGAAATCGCCCGGCGGGATCATGCCGCGGCGCGGATGGTCCCAACGCAGCAGCGCCTCGAAGCCGGCAATGCTGCCGTCCTCCAGCCGTACGATCGGCTGGTAGGCAAGGGTGAACTCACGCCGCTCGATGGCGCGGCGCAGATCGGATTCGAATTGCAGCCGGTCGGTGCCGACGGTGCGGAAGGCCGGCCGGAACGGCTCGATCCTGTCGCCGCCGAAGCGCTTGGCCTGGTGCATGGCAAGCTCGGCGTCCTTGACCATGTCTTCTGCCGAAGTCTGCGCCGAGGTCCAGGTGATCAGGCCGATCGAGGCAGTCAGCACGATCTCGCGCTTGGCGAAGGTGATCGGGTTGTTGATGGCGTGCTTGATGGCGTCTGCCACCGCCGCGATGCGGGAGGGTTCCTGTTCGGAGAGCAGCATCAGGGCGAACTGGTCACCGGCAAAGCGCGACAGCGAATCCTTAGGTTTCAACAGCCGGTGCAAGCGGCGCGCAATGGTGAGCAGGATGGTGTCGCCGGCCGAGATGCCAAGCCCGTCATTGACCTGCTTGAAACGGTCGATGTCGATGACGAAGACGGTGGGGCGCACCTTCTCTTCGGTGCGCGCGATCGAGATGATGGCTTCCAGCCGGTTCATCAGAAGTTCGCGGTTGGGCAGGCCGGTCAGATTGTCGTGAACGGCATCGTGCAGCAGCCTTTCCTCGGACTTTTTCTGCTCGGTAACGTCGACCATGGTGCCGACGCAGCGAATCACTTCGCCATCCGAGCCGATCACCGGCCGCGCCCGAAGCAAGAACCAGTGGTAGTGCCCGTCGGCGCCGCGCAGGCGGAAATTCTGCGAGACCCGGCCGCGCCGATGTTCGAGCACCACGTCGAGCGTGGTGCGGAACGTGTCGCGGTCGTCGGCATGCAGCACCGGCAGCCAGTTGCGGGCCGCACCCCCCAGGCTGTTGGGAGCGAGGCCAAGCTGGATGCTGACGTCGGGCTTGGTGACGACGCGGTCGCGCAGCACGTCCCAGTCCCACACCGTGTCGCCGGAGCCGGCTACGGCCAGCGCCTGCCGTTCGAGGTCGGAGAACAGGCCCTGATGCAGCGCGCCGCCGGCAAAGGCATGCTGCATGACGGTGAAGCCGATCAAAAGGATGATCAGGATCAGCCCGCCGCCCAATGCCGGCTGGGCGATGTCGTTGTCGAGCATGCCGGTGATCGCCATCCACGACCCGCACAGCCATAGCAGCACCATCACCCAACTGGGCACCAGCATGATCGCACGGTCATAACCACGAAGACCGAGCAGGATGATGAGGCCAAGCCCGGTCAGCGCGGTGGCGGCGAAGGACAGCCGGGCAATACCGGCGGCGACGGCCGGATCGATGATGGCCACACCCGCAATCAGCACCAGGCCGAGGATCCAGACCAGCGCGCCATAGCTGAAATGGCCGTGCCACCGGTTGAGGTTGAGATAGGCGAACAGGAACACCACGAAGGTCGCCGCAAGCGCCACCTCCGTTCCCGCCCGCCACATCTGCTCGTTCCCGGGCGATATCTCTATGATCTTGTTTAGAAAGCCGAAATCGACGCAGATATAGGCAAGTACCGCCCACGCAAGTGCGGCTGTCGCCGGAAACATCGAGGTTCCCTTGACGACGAAAAGGATGGTCAGGAAGAGCGCCAGCAGCCCGGCGATGCCGATGACGATGCCGCGGAACAGCGTATAGGAATTGACCGAGTCCTTGTAGGCTTCCGGCTCCCATAGATAGACCTGCGGCAGCTTCGGCGAGGCGAGTTCGGCGATGAAGGTGATCACCGTTCCCGGGTTCAGCGTCACCCGGAACACGTCGGCGTCGGAGCTTGACTGGCGGTCGAGCGCGAATCCCTCGCTGGGGGTGATAGCGGCGATGCGGGTGGCGCCGAGATCGGGCCAGAAGATGCCGGAATTCACCAGCCGGAAATGCGGCGCCACGATCAGCCGGTCGAGCTGCTGGTCGGTGGTGTTGGCGAGCGCAAACACCGCCCAGTCACCGCTCGAGCGCGCGTCATTGGCCTCGACCTCGATGCGCCGGACGATGCCGTCGGGACCGGGCGCGGTCGACACCTGGAAGTTTTCGCCCTGATTGACGTAGATCTGGACGGCGCGCGACAGGTCGAGCGCGACATCGTCGCGGGCAATCTTGATCGGTTCGACGGCGAAGGCCGGGAGCGCCGCGCAAAGCGTGACGACAACCGCCAGAACAAAGGCCAACAGCGACCCGTTTCGCAGGAAATTCGTCAAAAATCAGTCCTTCGTTCCAGCGCCCGGCGGATCGTCCGCGATCCGGGCGTAGAGGTAGTGGTCCTGCCAGATGCCGTTGATCCTGAGGTAGGATCGCAGAAGTCCTTCGCGCCGGAATCCGGCTTTTTCAAGCACGCGGATCGACCGGACATTGTCGGGAATACAGGCAGCTTCGATCCGGTGCAACCTCAGCGTATCGAAGGCGAAGCGGCAGACCACCTTGACCGCGTCGGTCATCAGGCCGCGGCCGCCGAACCGCTCCCCGATCCAGTAGCCGACATGGCCGCTTTGCGAGACGCCGTGGCGGATATTGCCGAGCGTAATGCCGCCTGCAAGCTTGCCGCTCGCCTTCTCGAAGATGAAGAAGGCGATGGCGGTTCCCTGCGCATAGTCTTCGCGGTAGCGGCCGATGCGCAGCCGCCAGGCGGTGCGGTCGAGTTCATCGGGCGTCCAGCGCGGCTCCCACGGTTCGAGGAAGGCACGGCTTTCGCCGCGCACCGCCGACCATTCGCGATAGTCGTTGGTGTAGGGCACGCGCAGCATGACCCGGTCGCCTTTCAGTGCCGGCAGGTCACGGCGAAAGAAAGGGAGCGCGAACACCGGCGCTTGAAGGCTTAGACGGCGAGCTTGCGGGCCGTGGTGTGCGTGCCCGCAAGCGAATCGAGAATCGCCTCATAGGGCGCGAGCGTACCCACCGGTCCAACCGCGGTCAGCGTCGGCTTGGTCGAAAACAGCCGGGACGAAAGGTCGGTCAGCCGCTCGACGGTCAGCGCCGACAGCCGTTCCATCAATTCCTCCTTGGCGATCGGCCGACCGAACAGAAGCAGCTGCCTGGCGATCTGCGAGGCGCGGCTGGCCGGGCTTTCAGCCGACATGATCAGGCCGGCGCGATATTGCGCGCGGGCGCGGTCGAGCTCTTCCTGAAGGATATTCTCGCCGGCCTTCTGCAGCTCGTCGATAATGACCGGCACCAGTTCGGCAATGTCGCTCTGCCCGGTCGCGGCATGAACGCCGAAGATGCCGGTATCGGAAAAACCCCAGTGGAAGGCATAGACCGAATAGCACAGGCCACGCTTTTCGCGGACCTCCTGGAACAGCCGGGACGACATGCCGCCGCCGAGGATCATCGACAGCACCTGCGAAGCGTAGAAATCGCGCACATGATAGGCTCGGCCTTCGAAGCCGAGCACGATCTGCGCGTCCATCAGGTCGCGATCCTCGCGGAAATCGCCGCCGACATACTGCGCATATTGCGGCATCGTGCTGTCGGACTTGCTGCGGAAACCGCCGAGCTGCTTTTCGACCTCGCGCACGAAATTGTCATGCTTGATGTCGCCGGCCGCGACGATCACCATCTTCTCGGCGCCATATTGGCGCTCGATGAAATCATGCAGCTGTTTGGAGGTGAAGGATTTGACGGTTTCCGGCGTGCCGAGGATCGAGCGGCCGATCGTCTGGTGGCGGAAGGCGGTCTCGGTGAAACGGTCGAAGACGATGTCGTCGGGTGTGTCGTGCGCGGCGCCGATCTCCTGCAGGATCACATGCTGCTCGCGCTCCAGTTCCTCTGGGTCGAATTCGGACTCCTGCAGGATATCGGCAAGGATATCCACCGCCAGCGGCACATCGTCGGACAGCACCCTGGCGTAATAGGACGTCGTCTCGACTGATGTGGCGGCATTGATCTCGCCGCCGACATCCTCGATTTCCGAGGCGATCTCGAAGGCCGTCCGCCTTTTCGTACCCTTGAAGGCCATATGCTCGAGCAGATGGGCCATTCCGTGCTCGTCGTCACGCTCATTGCGGGCGCCGGACTTGACCCAGGCGCCAAGGGCAACGGATTCGAGGCTTGGAAGGGTTTCGGTGGCGACTGTCAGGCCGTTCGACAGACGGCTTACCTCAACACCCATATGGCAAGTACTCCCTAACGCGCTGCCCTTGAGTGGCGGCTCACGTAATCTTCCACCATTTTCAGGTCGGATGGAAGTACCGTGTACTTTTCGTCGGCTGACATCAAGGACCCCAGCCATGCGGGCAGGGCCGGCGACACGCCGCAGGCGGCTTCGACCGCGGCCGGGAACTTGGCCGGGTGCGCCGTGCCCAGCACCACCATCGGCACTGCACCGTCAGCCTTGCCGGCGGCGACATGCACGGCCGCGGCCGTGTGCGGATCGAGCAGATAATTGCTGGATTCGAGCGTTGAACGGATGGTGGCGGCAACCTCGTCCATATCAGCGCGTCCGGCGTCGAATTCGGACCGCATCCGGTCGATTTCTGCGGTTTCGATGGTGAAGGCGCCGGATTGCTTGAGGCCGGCCATGTAACGCCGCACCGTCTCTGCGTTACGGTCGCAGGCCTCGAACAGCAGTCGCTCGAAGTTCGACGATACCTGGATGTCCATCGATGGCGACGTCGTCGCAAACACACCCTTGGTGCGGTATTCACCGGTCGCGAAAGTGCGCGCCAATATGTCGTTGTTGTTGGTGGCGACGATCAGCCGCTCGATCGGCAGGCCCATCTTCTTGGCGGCGTAACCGGCGAAAATATCGCCGAAATTGCCGGTCGGCACGGTAAAGGAGACCGGCCTGTCCGGCGCGCCGAGCGAAAGCGCCGAGGAAAAATAATAGACGATCTGGGCCATGATGCGGGCCCAGTTGATCGAATTGACGCCCGACAGCGACACGCGATCACGAAAACGATGATCGTTGAACATATCCTTCAGCAGGCCCTGGCAATCGTCGAAATTGCCTTCGATCGCCAGCGCCTGGACGTTGGCGGCAGTCGATGTCGTCATCTGCCGCTGCTGCACCGGCGAGACGCGGCCATGCGGGAACATCACGAAAATGTCAGTCCGGTCGCGGCCGGCGAAGGCATCGATGGCGGCGCCGCCAGTGTCACCCGAGGTCGCGCCGACGATGGTGGCGCGCTGGCCACGCTCAGTCAGTACATGGTCCATCAGCCGGGCAAGCAGCTGCATGGCAACGTCCTTGAAGGCCAGCGTCGGACCGTGGAAGAGCTCGAGGATGAACGTGTTGGCGCCGGTCTGCACCAGCGGGCAGACGGCCCGGTGGCGGAAGGTGGCATAGGCTTCTCGCACCAGGCGCTCGAAGACGGGTGCGGCGATCTCGCCGCCGAGGAAGGGCGTCAGCACGCGGATGGCGAGGTCCGCATAGGGCAGGCCGCGCATGGCGCGGATCTCGGCTGCCGAAAACTGCGGCCATGTCTGCGGCACATAAAGCCCGCCGTCGCGGGCCAGCCCCGCCAGCACCGCATCGGCAAATCCAAGCACGGGCGCATCCCCGCGGGTACTCACATAGCGCATCGTCAAAGGTCCATTGCTGCCGCCGGTTTCATCCACGGCAATTGGTTAATTTTCCGAGCCGCCTCAGTCGCATTTTTGCCGTGGCGTTGCTATACGTCACCAACTTTGCGAGAGGGAAGTGCAGTTTCATGGCGTTTCATAAGTTCAACCGTCGCTTTGTCGCGGGTCTGGCGCTAACCGGCTTTATGCTTGCCGCCGCCGGTTGCCAATCGAGCGACAATGGCATCCTCAATCTCGGTTTCGGCAAGAAGACCGACCCGAATGCGCCAATACCGCCTCAGGATCCGAAGGTTCTCGCCAGCCAGTTGCAGGCCTACTGCCCGAAAGTGACGGTGCGTGACGGCACCGCATACTTCAATACCTACGCCAAGGGCGCGCCGCAGCCGAAAAAGAAAAAGGCTGATGCAACACAGGATGCCGAGGCCGCTGCCGCCGCGCAGACGGCGCCTGACGGCTCCATCGTCGACCCGAACAAGGATCCGGCCAAGATCATCTACCAGGCCTCGATCAGCGATGTGAGCCGCGATTGCAGCCGTGCCAACGGCCAGTTGACGATGAAGGTTGGGGTTGCCGGCAAGATCGTGCCGGGACCGCTGTTCGCCCCCGGCACCATCACCATGCCGATCCGCATTGCCGTCATGCACGGCCCCGACGTACTTTATTCGCAGATCCACCCCTATCAGATCCAGGTCAGCGATCCCTCGACCGCCACCCAGTTCGTGTTCACCGATCCCAACGTCGTCGTGCCCGAACCCTCCGCCCGGGATTACACTGTCTATGCCGGCTATGACGACACCGCGCCGGCGGCGGTGGACAAGAAGTCCGGCAAGAAAAAGAAGCGCGCTCCGGCGACGAACTAAGCGCCTGGGCGCCGTCGCTGCTGCGACGGTGCCGGTCAACTCTTTGAAAGATCCAAACGATCCGATCGTAATCCTGCAGGCGTGCGCCTGCGGCAGGTCGCGTCTGCGCTTTAATCTCGATCCATTCCGCCAGCGCACTTGACTCATCCATATCCCGGCGGTTATACGTCAATCAATAGCTCGCAGGTTATTGATCCCGATGCCGGACGCCCACGATACTTTGTTCAAAACGCTTGCCGACCCGACCCGGCGGGCCATCTTCGAGCGCTTGTGCCGCCAAGGTGAGCAGACCGTGGGGGCGCTGACGGCGCAGTCCGGGGTCTCGCAACCGGCGGTGTCGAAGCATCTCGGCGTCCTGAAGCTGGCCGGCCTGGTGCGTGACCGCCACGCCGGACGCCAGACCCACTACAGCGCGCAGCCCGAGGCACTTGGTCCGCTGACCAACTGGACAGTTCAAATGACAGGATTCTGGGAGAGCCGCTTCGATGATCTCGAGAACCTGCTGAAAAGGATGGACCAGTGAGCAATCCCGAGCTGCGCACCGTCGTCGTCGAACGTGAAATATCCTGGCCGGCGGAGAAGATCTGGCGCGCGTTGACGCAGCCGCATCTGATGGAGGATTGGCTCATGAAGAACGATTTCAAGCCTGTCGTCGGCCACAGCTTCAATCTTCGCGGCGACTGGGGCGGCGTGCTCGACTGCGAGGTGCTGGCCATCGAGCAAAACAGGACGCTGTCCTACAGCTGGGATTTTGCGCATGAGGATGCCGCCTACAATCTGAAGAGCGTGGTGACGTTCACGCTCACACCCACGAGCTCGGGAACCCATCTGCGCGTCGAGCAGTCGGGCTTCCATCCGAGCCAGAAGCAGGCCTATGGCGGGGCCAGGGCCGGGTGGCAGCAATTCCTCACCAAGCTGGAGCAGGTCCTGGCGAAGCCAGATTGAAGCCTGCCGGTACCATGCCCTGATCGCGGGGCACCGAATGCAAAAAGGAGGAAATCGATGAAGATCAAGCTGACCAGCGTCTATGTGGACAACCAGGACAACGCACTGCGCTTCTACACCGACGTGCTGGGCTTTGCTGTGAAGGCCGACTTCAGCAATGGGGCTTTTCGTTGGCTGACCGTCATCTCACCCGATGAGCCCGAGGGAGCCGAGCTACAGCTGGCGCTCAACGACAACCCGGCCGCCAAGGCCTACCAGCAGGCCATCTTCAAGCAGGGGCAGCCCGCGCTCATGCTGTTCACCGACGACGTCAAGGGTGATTACGAGCGCATCAAGGGACGCGGCGGTGCGTTCGCCATGGCGCCGACAGAAGTGACCGGCTCGACCATCGCCCAGCTCAACGACAGCTGCGGCATCTCATCCAGATCACCCAACTGGCGCGTTGGTAGGCGCTGGTTTCAAGAGGAAGTTGCAATGAACTTGAGCAAATGGATACGTCAAACCCATCGTTGGCTGTCGATCATCTTCACGCTGACCGTGGCAGCCAATTTCATCACCATGGCGTTCGGGCAACCTCCGGCCTGGGTGGTCTATTCGCCGCTGCTGCCGCTATTCCTGCTGCTGTTCAGCGGCCTCTACATGTTCGTGCTGCCTTACGTCGCGAGATCGCGTGGCGAGCAGGGCGCGCAAGGGTAGGACATGGCCAAGGCGCCGGGAAAATCGAAGGTCGCAAAACCGGCCCCAGACAAGCCGGAAAAGCCGGTCCTGCTTTCGGGCGGCAACCCGCAGATCCCTAAGGTCTATGGGGACGCTCCGGTGCAGGCATATATTGCCGCCATGCCGGGCTGGAAAAGCGATGTCGGGCGCCGGATCGACGCACTTATCGTCAGCGCCTTCCCCGGCGTCTGCAAGGCGGTGAAGTGGAACTCACCGTTCTATGGCATCGAGGGCGACGGTTGGTTCCTCAGCCTGCATTGCTTCACCAGATACGTCAAAGTCGCCTTCTTTCGCGGCACGTCGCTCGATCCTGTGCCTCCCGGCGGTTCCAGGCAAAAGGAAGTGCGCTATCTCGACATCCATGAAGGCGAAGAGATCGACGAAGCCCGCTTCGCCTCCTGGGTGAAGCAGGCCAGCCGATTGCCCGGCGAGAAGATGTGAACGGAGGCAGACCATGAAGATCAGCATGTCGAGCAAGGACGAGGGAGGCGCCTCTGCCTCCGAGCGGATAGATGCCCGAATCCGGGAGCTGGACGATTGGCGGGGCAAGACGTTGGCCAGCCTGCGCAAGACCATCCTCGACGCCGACCCGGAAATCATCGAGGAGTGGAAGTGGATGGGCAGCCCGGTATGGTCACGAGACGGCATGATCGCCGTCGGCAACGCTCACAAGGACAAGGTGAAGCTGACCTTTTCTCACGGCGCCAGCCTGCCGGATCCCGACAGGCTGTTCAACAACGGGCTCAACGGCAAGGTGTGGCGCGCCATCGATGTGTCGGAGGGCGACGTGATCGATGCGGATGCGCTGAAAGCGCTCGTCCGCGCCGCGATTGCCTACAACAGGGCTAAGAAGAAACCGGCCAGGTCGGCCAAAGCCAAGGACTGATCGGTTCAGGCGTCCGACCACTCCGACAGAGCGGCAATCACACTTTTCAGTTCGGCCCAGCGGCGGATGACGGTTTCGGCTCCGGCTTCGGTCAGCACATCGGCATGGCCGGGATAGCTGTGCGCGGCGCCGGTGAAGCCGATCACGCGCATGCCGGCGGCCCTGGCGCCGGTGACGCCGTGCACCGAATCCTCGATGACGAAGGTGTTTGCCGGATTGGCGTTGAGTTGCTCCGCCGCGATCAGGAACACATCCGGCGCGGGCTTGGTTTTCTTGCTTGGTACTTCCAGCGCTGAAAAAATCCGGCCGGCGAAGAACGGCAGCAGGCCCACTTTCTCGAGCATGAACTCGATCCGCTCCAAGCGTGAGTTCGAGCAGACGCAGCGCGGCGCGGTGACCGCGGCGACCGCCTCGCGCACGCCGTCGATGGCGCGCACGTCGCTACGCAGTTTGCGGTCGACCAGCTCTTCGGCCCGGTCGATCATCGAGGCCTGGAACGGGATGGCGGATTTTTGCTCGACCCGCATCATGATGTCCTTGAAGGTCAGTCCGGCATAGGTTTCGGCGTATTCCTCAGCCGAGATTTCATATCCGGCCAAGGTCAGCAATTCGGCCTCGACGCGGGCTGCGATGATTTCGGAATCGACGAGCACGCCGTCGCAATCGAAGATGACAAAATCTGGCTGGGGCATGGCAATCCGAACGAGGAGGGTGATGGAGGCCCGGCAAGGCTCAAGCGGCGCGACATACACCAACGGGCCGGGCTGCGCAAATTGACGACGTCAGGGCTGCCTGGACCGTTGCGTCCTTCACCGAATATTTACGCTGATCGGTAACCATAACGGGGAGTAAACAGTAACGCGTGCCTTGGGTGTAAAAATGTCTGCCGTGCGTCTTCTCGCCGACCTCTCCCACGCCCCCCAGCAATCCGAGTGGCTGGACACGATCCTCAAGGGCGATTGTGTCGCCGCGCTCGACCGGCTGCCGGAAAAATCCATCGACGTCATCTTCGCCGATCCGCCTTACAATCTGCAGCTCGACGGCGATTTGCACCGGCCCGACCAGTCCAAGGTCGACGCCGTCGACGATGACTGGGACCAGTTCGAGAGTTTCGAGGCCTATGACGCCTTCACCCGCGCCTGGCTCCTGGCGGCACGCCGCGTGCTGAAGCCGAATGGCACCATCTGGGTCATCGGCTCCTACCACAACATCTTCCGCGTCGGCGCCAAGATGCAGGATCTCGGCTTCTGGATCCTCAACGATGTCGTCTGGCGCAAGACCAACCCAATGCCTAATTTCCGCGGTCGCCGCTTCCAGAACGCGCATGAGACCATGATCTGGGCTTCGCGCGACCAGAAGGGCAAGGGCTATACCTTCAATTACGAAGCCATGAAGGCATCGAACGACGACATCCAGATGCGCTCCGACTGGCTGTTCCCGATCTGCACTGGCGGCGAGCGGCTGAAGAACGACAATGGCGACAAGCTGCATCCGACGCAGAAGCCGGAAGCGCTGCTCGCCCGCATCATGATGGCCTCGACCAAGCCGGGCGACATCGTGCTCGACCCGTTCTTCGGATCCGGCACAACCGGCGCCGTGGCCAAGCGGCTTGGCCGCCATTTCGTCGGCATCGAGCGCGAGCAGGCCTATATCGACGCCGCCAATGAGCGCATCGATGCCGTGCGGCCGCTGGAAACCGCCGATCTCACCGTGCTCACCGGCAAGCGCGCCGAGCCGCGCGTCGCCTTTGTCAGCCTCATCGATACCGGGCTTATGCAGCCCGGCGCCACGCTTTACGATGCCAAGAAGCGCTGGTCGGCCAAGGTACGCGCCGACGGCACGGTGGCGATCGGCGACAGCGCCGGCTCGATCCACAAGATCGGCGCCGAAGTGCAGGGCCTGGACGCCTGCAATGGCTGGACCTTCTGGCACTATGAGCGCTCGGGCGGCCTGACCCCGATCGACGAACTGCGCCGCATCGCCAGGCTCGGTATGGAGCGCGCAGGGGCTTGACGCTACCACATAAAGGTCGGCGCCCTACCGCGCCCCCCTCTGGCCTGCCGGCCGTCTCCCCCACGAGGGGGGAGATTGCGCGCTTCATTGTTTTCGCCAACTTTCAACGTTGTAAGAAAGAGCCGTCGGCGAGGCTGCCAATCTCCCCCCTCGTGGGGGAGATGCCCGGCAGGGCAGAGGGGGCGCCATAAAGCGCTACCTTCGACCCCTCTGCGTAGCTCAGGTCGCGATGCCATACCGCTCAAGGTCCGCCTTGAGCGTTTTTGCATCCGTGAACAGCACTGACTGCCAGCCGGCCGCCTTGGCGCCGTCGACATTTTTTTGGCTGTCGTCGATGAACAGTGTGGCTGATGGCTCGAGCTCGAATGCAGCGACATGGTGATCGTAAATGGCGCGGTCGGGCTTGATCTCACGGATATCGGCCGACACGGTCACGCCGCGCGGGCGGCTAAGGAAATCGAAGCGCAGTCGTGCCTCGGCAAGTGTGTCGGCGGCGAAGTTCGTCAGCATGGTCACGTCGTGGCCGCTCTCGATCAGGCCGAGCATGATGGCGACGCTGTCCTCATAGGCATGCGGCACCATGTCGTTCCAATAGCGTCGGAAATTGCGAATGTTTTCAGCATGATCCGGGTAATCCGCGATCAGCAGCGCTTCCGCCTCTTCCCACGTCCGGCCACGGTCCTGCTCGATGTTCCAGTCATGCGTGCAGACATTGTCGAAGAACCACTTGCGCTCTTCGGCATCGGGAATGAGGCGGCTGAACGGAATGTTCGGATCGTAGTGGAGCAAGACGCGGCCGATGTCGAACACGATATGGCGGATTTCAGTCATTTCTGGCCTTTCAAAGCGAATGCTAGTCAATGGGGCGGTGCTTTTTGGTTGCGCCCGGTATCGCTGCTTCGATGACCTTTTTCATGACCGTCGGCAGCGCTTCTCCGGAAATGTCATGGGCCAGCGACCAGAAATGCCCTTCCGGCGCATCACTTTTCACTTGAGCGTGAAAGACTTCGAGCTCGAGCGCGAAATGGGTGAAGACATGCGCGATCTCTCCAGCGCGCCGCCAGTCGGCAGGGAAGGGCGCTGCCTCCGAAGTGGTTGCACCGTCGATCCGCGCTGTCCAACCTGTGGTCGGCACCTCGGTCATGCCGCCGAGCAGGCCCTTGTCAGGCCGCTTGCGCAACAGGATGGCGCCGTCGCCGCGCTCGGCGACGAAGGCGGCACCCCGCCTGAGTGGTTTGTCGACCTTGGGCAGGCGGACCGGAAAGCGCTCGGGGTCGCCGGACAGGATGGCGCTGCAATCCTCGCGCACCGGGCACAGCATGCAGCGCGGCCGTCTTGGCGTGCAGATCGTGGCGCCAAGGTCCATCATTGCCTGGGCGAAGTCGCCCGGCCTTGTCTGCGGAACCAGTCTTTCGACGAGCGCGCGGATTTCAGGCTTTGCCTCGCTGAGCGGCGTTGCGATCGAATAGAGCCGCGAGATGACACGTTCGACATTGCCGTCGACGACCGCCGCCGGACGGTCGAAGGCGATCGCCGCGATCGCCGCCGCCGTATAGGCGCCGATCCCCGGCAATTCCCTCAATCCCGTTTCGTTGTCGGGAAAACGGCCGCCCTGGCTCGCAACCAGATCGGCGCAGGCCTTGAGGTTGCGCGCCCGTGAATAATAGCCGAGCCCGGCCCAGGCCTTCATCACATCCTCGGCCGGCGCAGCCGCCAGCGCCTTCACATCAGGCCATTTCTCGACAAAGGGGCGAAAATAGGATTTTACCGCTTCGACCGTGGTCTGCTGCAGCATCACTTCCGACAGCCAGATGCGATAGGGGTCCGGCCGTGCACCGCCGGCCGCCGCGCGCGGCGTGATCCGCCACGGCAGTTCGCGATGGTGCGCGTCGTACCAGGCAAGCAGACGCGCGGCGATCTCTCCTGATAGAGTTGGTCCGGATGCGGCCTTGCGGGTCTGTTCGTGCAGTGCCATTGATCGCGGGCTGGCTCTAGGCTGGTGAGGAGCGTGGCTGGAGAACGTACATGGCAGGGAGAACGCCTTACGGCAATCCCGTTCCGGTGAGCGATCTCGCGACCGCGATCCTCGACCCCGTGCTGCGCAAGCGGGCCGGCATTTCGATCGGGCTGGTGCAGTCATGGGAAGAGATCGCCGGCCCCAGGCTCGCCGGCCATTCGCGCCCCGAAAAAATCCAGTGGCCGCGCCGCATGCATGAGGACGATCCGTTCGAGCCGGCGGTGCTGGTCATCGCCTGCGAGGGCATGGCCGCGCTGCACCTACAGCACGAGACCGGCGAGATCATCAACCGCGTCAATGCCTTTCTCGGCTTCAACGCGATCGGCAGGATCCGGATCGTGCAAAAGCCGGTGCTGAGGGACAAAGCCCGGCCGAAACCGACGCCGAGAGCACTGACTTCTGTCGAAAAGGCCAAATTGTCGGATACCGTCGGCAAGATCGAGGATGAAGGCTTGCGCGCCTCGCTGGAGCGTCTTGGCGCCACAATTCTTGCCCAAAGGAAGCGGCCAAGGTAATCAACCGGTAATCAGTCGGTCATGAACGCGTCATCTATCTCGCGCATTCGTGATCCTGCATGTAGAGTTTGGCGATTGGAATGGGGACGGCGATGCCTTAATTCCCGCCAACTCTCGCCTTTTCTAGCCTTTGCGTTGCAAAATCAAACCACAGTCAGGTGATTCGCATGAACCGTAGCTTGTCCCGCAGAAACCTCCTGTCTTCGCTGGCCGTCATTCCGGCAGTGGCTATGCTCGCCGCATGCAGCGATTCAGGCGAGGATGCCAAAGCAGCGGATGTGAAGCCTGCGGCTCCCGCGCCTGCTTCGACGCCTGCCACTCCGGCCGCCGTCAAGGTCCCGGAGTCTTCCGGCAATGTCGACATGGCCGAGCTGCTGAAGCCCGGCGCTTTGCCCGACAAGCAGCTCGGCAAGGATGACGCCAAGGTCACCATCGTCGAATATGCCTCGATGACCTGCCCGCATTGTGCGCATTTCGCCGCGACCACCTTCCCTGAGTTGAAGACCAAGTACATCGACACCGGCAAGGCGCGTTACATCCTGCGCGAATTCCCGTTCGATCCGAGCGCCGAGGCCGGTTTCATGCTGGCGCGCTGTTCGAAGGACAATTATTTCCCGATGGTCGACGTGCTGTTCAAGCAGCAGGCCAACTGGGTCGGCGTCAACAATACCAAGGATGCGCTGCTGCAGATCTCCAAGCTCGCCGGTTTTACACAGGAGTCCTTCGAGGCCTGCTTGACGGACCAGAAACTTCTGGACGATGTGAGATCGGTCCAGAAGCGCGGCGCCGATGAATTCAAGGTCGACTCGACGCCGACCTTCTTCATCAACGGGAAAACCTACAAAGGTGCGATGTCGATTGAGGAAATATCGGCCATCATCGACCCTCTGCTCTGACGTCCAGGCGGCGCCGGAGCGACTGCGCTTCGGCGTCAGCGCACCTTTGTGCCTTCCAGGCAGGCGCGAATGAAGTTTTCGCGCCTTCGCCTCCTCGGCTTCAAGTCCTTCGTCGAACCCGGCGAGTTCGTCATCGAACGTGGCCTGACCGGCATTGTCGGGCCGAATGGCTGCGGCAAGTCGAACCTTGTCGAGGCGATGCGCTGGGTGATGGGCGAAAGCTCATACAAGAACATGCGCGCGTCCGGCATGGACGACGTGATCTTTTCCGGCTCGGGAACGCGCCCGGCCCGCGACACCGCCGAAGTCACGCTGTTCCTCGACAATAGCGACCGGACCGCGCCCGCCGCCTTCAACGACGCCGATGAATTGCAGGTGTCGCGCCGCATCGAGCGCGAAGCCGGCTCGCTCTACCGCATCAACGGCAAGGAAGCCCGCGCCAAGGACGTGCAGCTTCTGTTCGCCGACCAGTCGACCGGCGCGCGCTCGCCTTCCATGGTCGGACAGGGCCGTATCGGCGAACTGATCCAGGCCAAGCCGCAGGCGCGCCGCGCGCTGCTCGAAGAGGCCGCCGGCATTTCCGGCCTGCACACGCGCCGTCACGAGGCCGAGCTTCGGCTGAAGGCGGCCGAACAAAATCTGGAACGGCTGGACGATGTCGTCGGCGAACTGGAGAGCCAGATCGAAAGCCTTAAGCGCCAGGCGCGCCAGGCATCGCGCTTCAAGAACCTGTCGGCCGATATCCGCAATGCGGAAGCCACGCTCTTGCATCTGCGCTGGACTTTGGCCAAGACCCAGGAGGGCGATGCGCGTTCGGCATTGGCGGTTGCCACAGCTCTGGTCGGCGACCGCGCCGCCGCCCAGATGGCTGCCGCCCGTGAGCAAGGCATCGGCGCCCACCGGCTGCCCGATCTGCGCGATGCCGAGGCCGCCGCGGCTGCCGCCTTCCAGCGCCTGTCGATCGCCAAGGCTCAGATCGAGGAGGAGGCTGGCCGCATCCGCGCCCGCCAGGCCGAACTCGAGCGCCGGCTGCAGCAGCTCGACGGCGACATCGCCCGCGAAGAGCGCATGGTGCGCGACAATGCCGACATCCTCGAGCGCCTGCGCGAGGAAGAAGCGACACTCAACTCCGAAAATGCCGGTGCCGCCGAACGCGAAGCCACCACGCGCGCCGCTTTCGAGCAGGCCGGCGCAACGCTTATAACAAGCGAAGCAAAGCTCGCTGCGCTGACCGCCGAACGAGCAGAGGCCGCCGCCTCGCGCAACCAGATCGAGCGCACGCTGCGCGACACCGCCGAACGCCGCGATCGCTTTGCCCGCCAGCTGGCCGATGTCGACCGCGAGCTATCGGAGATCGTCTCGAAAGTCGCCGGCCTGCCCGATCCCGCCGAGAAGCGCGCTTTGGTCGAGGACGCGCTCGCCCGGTTGGAGGAAGCCGAGGCCGGCGCCATTGCTGCCGAACAGGCCGTCGCCGAGGCGCGCGCCACCGAGAGTGCCGCCCGTCCGCCGCTGCAGGATGCCAGGGCCGAACTCGCCGGCATCGAGACCGAAGCCCGCACGCTGGCCAAGATCCTCAATGCCGCCAGCGGCGATCTTTTCCCGTCGGTACTGGAGCAACTCAGCGTCGAACGCGGCTATGAGACGGCCCTCGGTGCTGCGCTTGGCGAGGATCTCGACGTGCCGCTCGACCGCAGCGCGCCGGTGCATTGGGGCGAAAGCCAGGTTGAACCAGGCGATGCGGCTTTGCCGGAAGGCCTCAAGAGCCTCGCCAGCGTGGTGCGCGCGCCTTCGCAGCTTGCCCGCCGGTTGGCGCAGATCGGCATCGTCGATGCGGCGGACGGCAAACGCCTGCAGGCGCTGCTTGCCCCCGGCCAGCGGCTGGTCAGCCGTGACGGCGCGCTGTGGCGTTGGGATGGCTTGACCGCCAGCGCCGATGCACCGACCGCGGCCGCGCAGAGGCTGGCGCAGAAGAACCGGCTGGCCGAGCTCGATGCCGAGGCGGTGCAGGCGACGCAGATGATGCGTGAGGCAGAGGCTGCCCTTGCCCAGGCCGAACAGGCGCTGCGTGAGGCGAGCGAGGCCGAACGCAACGCCCGCCAGGCCGGGCGCGATGCCCAGCACGGCCTGGACGCCGCCCGCAGCGCGCTGGCCGAGGCCGAAAAGGCCGGTGGCGAGCTGGCAAGCCGCCGCGCCGCCCTGGACGAGGCGCGCGCGCGAATCGTCGACAGCCATGAAGAAACGGCCGCCGCCTTCGCCGAGGCCGAAATGCTGCTGCAGGACGCCCCCGATCTCGGCGACCTGCAATTGCAGCTTGAACAATCCGCCGCCAATGTCAGCCGCGATCGCGCAACCTTGGCCGACGCGCGCGCCGTCCATGAAGGCCTGCGCCGCGAAGCCGAGGCGCGCACGCGCCGGCTCGACGCCATCGGCGCCGAGCGCAGCAACTGGTTGCAGCGGGCCGAAAACGCCTCGCCGCAGATTGCCTCGCTGGGCGAGCGCAGGGCCGCGGCCGCGGCCGCGCGCGAAACGCTGGCCGACGCCCCCGACGAGATCGACTCCAGGCGGCGCGCGCTGCTGTCGCAGCTGACCGAGGCCGAGACCTTGCGCAAGGCGGCCGCCGACCGTTTGCAGGAGGCCGAGAACAAGCAGGCCGAGCTGGACAAGGCCGCCACCGCGGCCATCCAGTCGCTGGCCGATTCCCGCGAAACCCGCGTCCGCGCGGAAGAGCGATTGACCGCCGCCGATGAGCGCCGGCTCGAGGTCGAGGCGCGCATCCAGGAAACGCTGAACACGCCGCCGCATCTGGTCATTCGCCATACTGGCCTGGAAGCCGACAGCCCGATGCCGGAAATGGCCGAGATCGAGCGCCAGCTCGACCGGCTGAAGGTTGAGCGCGAGCGGCTCGGCGCCGTCAATCTGCGCGCCGAGGAAGAGCAGAAGGAATTGTCGGACCGGCTGGAGACCATCGTCTCCGAGCGCGAGGACATCATCGAGGCGATCCGCAAGCTCAGGCAAGCGATCCAGAGCCTGAACCGCGAAGGCCGCGAACGGCTGCTTGCCGCTTTCGAGGTGGTCAACGGCCATTTCCAGCGGCTGTTCTCGCATCTGTTCGGTGGCGGCACGGCCGAACTGCAGCTGATCGAATCCGACGACCCGCTCGAAGCCGGGCTCGAAATCCTGGCACGTCCGCCCGGCAAGAAGCCGCAGACCATGACGCTGCTGTCGGGCGGCGAGCAGGCACTGACGGCGATGTCGCTGATCTTTGCCGTGTTCCTGACCAATCCGGCGCCGATCTGCGTGCTCGACGAAGTCGACGCGCCGCTCGACGATCACAATGTCGAGCGCTTCTGCAATTTGATGGACGAAATGGCCGCGACCACCGAGACGCGCTTCGTCATCATCACCCACAACCCGATCACGATGGCGCGCATGAACCGCCTGTTCGGCGTGACCATGGCCGAGCAGGGCGTCAGCCAACTGGTCTCGGTCGATCTGCAGGCCGCCGAGGCGATGCGCGAGGCGAGCTGACGCAGCATGCTTTGTTGATTTCGTCGGCGATGGCGTCGATCCGACTGTTGCAACAGGACCGTCGCCCTTGCGACCTGCTTGCGACGCGCATTCTGTAAGGTTCGAAGAGAAGGAATTTAAGCGCCACCTGAGAGCGAACGCCAAAGCCCACATGCAAAGCGCCCGGCCAACGCGAAAGCGATGCCTACAAGGCGCAGATGGCAATAGGCTCCGACCGCAATTCAGCTGCCACGTTTATCGGAAGCCCAGGAAGCTCAGTATCGCAATCACGATAACGACTGCTCCGATGAGCCAGATTATGTTGTTCACCGTATCTCTCCCGAACTAGTTGCTGGGAGTGAACTCGTAAGAGCCTACTAATGTTCCCGCATTTTCTGCGTCGAAACAAAATGGCGGCCATCGCTTCGTCGATTGCCAGACCAAGGTCCGAACAGGGTATGACTGAAGTCCTGACGTCGGAGCCATAGGCCTGAAGGCGGGCAACCTATGCCCTCCCGATGCATTGGAACCGGGCTGCCGAGCATGAGTCCCTTCATCGGTGGTCAATCGGGTGCCCGCCATTCCTGAGAGGTTAGCGGGCACCCGATTGTCGTGAGACCGCCAACGGGGTGCGTTTCAATAGCGAGGCTAACAGTGACCTTTGTCCAGAGATCTGTGCGTGACGGCGCAACCCGACCCGCAAACGACAACGACAGTCCTGCGGAAGTTTCTTCCGTTCTTGACCTCATACCATCGGCTGACGACGACAACGTCGCTGAACTTGTCAGGCGAACAGAGCGCCTGGCAATCGCAGTGGTTATCGGAATCGCGGTTCTGCTGATCTTGGCGCCGGTGGTTTACCTTGCACTTTCTTACGGGATCTGAGACGGCCCGACTTAGGCGATCTAAGATGGCCTGATTGGTCGTATTCTCGTAAATCTGAAAAGTTGTGCCGACGGTCCTCCTCGCAAGACAAGTGTTTCCCGTTACAGATCATGAGATCGAACGCGACGACATAGAATGGTCGTGCGCAGCGCTGCTTTGTCGAGTTGCGTAACCTTGGTGGCCGGCTTGAAAGAGCGTGCTCACCAGAATTTGCCAACAAGAGCTGTTGTCGCAATTACTTCCTTCACACTGCCGTGTTGCGCGGGAGCAGCCGTCACTGATCGCGCCCGTGGACCAACGACGCTACTCGGAACCAAAGGGATGGGACGCGGTTATCCCCGCGAAGGGATAATTAGCAGATGGAGATATTACAATGAAAACAATGATCGTGAGCGCCTTGGCGCTGTTCATTGCCATGCCGACGATAGCTCCGGCAGCCGAAGCTGACGTGGTCATCACGACCCACCATCGACATCATCACAGGAGCGTAAAGGTCATCAATGACCAGGGTCAACGCCTTCATCACCGCAGACACGGCACGGTTGCCTTCTACGACCACGGCCGCAGACATCATCGCCGGGATACGGTCATCGTGACCGGCTCGATCGAGCGCAGCCATCATCGCTATTATCGACATCATCGGCATCATCCCGTCGTCATCCAGGACGACAACGATTACTGATCCTCTCCGCACGGCCCCGGCTCTGTCAACGGAGTCGGGGTCGCGTGGGAGTCAGATAGCTCCTGACGGCAGCCATCGATAAGGTCGGTAAATCATTGATTCCAAAGGCATGTGATTTGGCTGGGGCGCCAGGATTCGAACCTGGGAATGTCGGTACCAAAAACCGATGCCTTACCACTTGGCGACGCCCCAGCAAGCGAGCTTTGCCCGTTGCGCGCGGCCTTATAAGACGAGCGGCACGAAAGCTCAATGCCGAGTTGGCCACTGTGCAAAACTGATCCACCGCTTCGCGCGGGGAAGCGCTATTCGCCCCAGACCGCCAACTCGTTGCCGGCGGGATCGGTGAAATGGAACCGCCTGCCGCCCGGGAACGAGAATATCGGCTTGACGATCGTGCCGCCGGCGCTTTCGACAACGTCGAGGGTTGCTTCCAGATCCTGCGAATAGAGCACCGGCAATGGTTTCGCCGGAGCCTCGCCTGCATCGGCCTGGAAGCCGCCATCGAGCCCTTCGCCGAAGGCTGAATAGGTCGGCCCGTAATCGGTGAACGACCACGAGAAGGCGGCGCTGTAGAAAGCCTTGACGCTGTCCAGCGTCGCGCCGGTCGCGGGCAGTTCGAGATAGTCGAGTTTTCCGTTGAGTTTCATCACGCTGCTCCCAACTTGTTCCCTATATGTTCTATATCTTGGGCAGCGATACGGCAAGTCTTTTTGATGCGGCTTTCCTTAATCGATTGTAGTTGGCGCGCCTGGCCGGCCACGCCTTGCCTTTCGCACTGCAGCATAATAACGCTCGGGTCGGAGCGCGGGGGAACCGGGTCTTGGCCCCGGGGTTCTAATCTTCCGAGAACTTGGAGGGCGAGCATGACCAAATGGGTCTACACCTTCGGCGATGGCGCCGCGGAAGGACGTGCGGGCGACCGCAACCTTCTCGGTGGCAAAGGCGCCAATCTGGCCGAGATGTGCAGTCTTGGCCTGCCGGTGCCGCCGGGCTTTACGCTCACCACCGAAGTCTGCAACGCCTATTACGCCAACGGCAACAGCTATCCGGCCGCGTTGCAGGCCGATGTCGTCAAGGCGCTGGACCATATCGGGCAACTGACCGGGCGCCGTTTCGGCGATCCGTCGAAGCTGCTTCTGGTCTCGGTCCGCTCCGGGGCCAGGGCCTCGATGCCGGGCATGATGGACACCGTGCTCAATCTCGGCCTCAATGACGAGACGGTCGAGGCGCTGGCAGCCGATTCCGGCGATGCCCGCTTTGCCTATGACAGCTACCGCCGCTTCATCCAGATGTATTCCGCTGTCGTCATGGGTCTCGACCACGAAGTGTTCGAGGAAATCCTCGAGGACCAGAAGGCCAGCCTCGGCCACGAGCTCGACACCGAACTGACAGCGCAGGAATGGCAGAGCGTCATTGCCCTCTACAAGGCCAAGGTCGAGGAGGAGCTCGACAGGCCGTTTCCACAGGACCCGCACGAGCAGCTGTGGGGGGCGATCGGCGCGGTGTTTTCCAGCTGGATGAACAACCGCGCCATCACCTACCGGCGCCTGCACGACATCCCGGAAAGCTGGGGCACGGCGGTCAATGTCCAGGCCATGGTATTCGGCAACATGGGCGAGACGTCGGCCACCGGCGTCGCCTTCACGCGCAACCCCTCGACCGGCGAAAAGATGCTCTATGGCGAATTCCTGGTGAACGCGCAGGGCGAGGATGTCGTAGCCGGCATCCGCACGCCGCAAAACATCACCGAGGCGGCGCGCATCGCCGCCGGCTCCGACAAGCCGTCGCTGCAGAAACTGATGCCGGACGCGTTCCGGTCCTTCGTCGACATCTCCGACCGCCTGGAACAGCACTACCGCGACATGCAGGATCTCGAATTCACCATCGAGCGCGGCAAATTGTGGATGCTGCAGACGCGTTCCGGCAAGCGCACCGCCAAGGCGGCGCTGAAGATTGCCGTCGAAATGGCGCGCGACAAGCTGATCACGACGGAGGAGGCGGTCGCCCGCATCGATCCCGCCTCGCTCGATCAGCTGTTGCATCCTACCATCGACCCCAAGGCCGCGCGCGATGTCATCGGCGTCGGCCTGCCGGCTTCTCCGGGCGCCGCGACCGGCGAGATCGTCTTCTCGTCCGCCGATGCCGAGGATCTGAAGACGCAAGGTCGCAAGGCAATCCTGGTGCGCATCGAAACCAGCCCCGAAGACATTCATGGGATGCATGCTTCAGAAGGCATCCTGACCACGCGCGGCGGCATGACCAGCCACGCCGCCGTGGTCGCGCGCGGCATGGGCAAGCCTTGCGTTTCGGGCGCCGGCTCGCTGCGTGTCGACTACAAGGCCGGCACGCTGATGTCGATGGGCCAGACCTTCCGCAAGGGCGACATCATCACCATCGATGGTAGCAACGGCCAGGTGCTGAAGGGCGCCGTGTCGATGCTGCAGCCGGAACTGTCGGGCGATTTCGCCGCCATCATGGAATGGGCCGATGCGGTGCGCCGCATGAAGGTGCGCACCAATGCCGAGACGCCGCTCGATGCGCGCATGGCGCGCTCCTTCGGCGCCGAAGGCATCGGCCTCTGCCGCACCGAGCACATGTTCTTCGACGGCGAGCGTATCGTCGCCATGCGCGAGATGATCCTGGCCGATACCGAGAAGGACCGCCGCACCGCGCTTGCCAAGCTGTTGCCGATGCAGCGCTCGGATTTCCTCGAACTGTTCGAGATCATGGCCGGCCTGCCGGTGACGATCCGGCTGCTCGATCCGCCGCTGCACGAATTCCTGCCCAAGACGGAAGCGGAGGTGGCGGAGGTCGCCGCCGCCATGAACGTCTCGCTCGACAAGCTCAGGCAGCGCACCGAAGCCCTGCACGAGTTCAACCCGATGCTCGGCCATCGCGGCTGCCGCCTCGCCGTCTCCTATCCCGAGATTGCCGAGATGCAGGCGCGCGCCATTTTCGAGGCAGCCGTCGAGGCCGGCAAGAAAGCCGGCGCGCTGGTCGTTCCCGAGATCATGGTGCCGCTGGTCGGCCTGGTGAAGGAGCTCGACTACGTCAAGGCGCGCATCGATGCGGTCGCCAAGGCTGTCATGGACGAGACCGGCGTCAAGATCGACTATCTCACCGGCACGATGATCGAGCTTCCGCGCGCGGCGATCCGCGCCCACGTCATCGCTGCTACGGCCGAGTTCTTCTCCTTCGGCACCAACGACCTCACCCAGACCACTTTCGGCATCTCGCGCGACGATGCGGCGTCCTTCCTCGAGACCTATCGGCAGAAAGGCATCATCGAGCAGGACCCGTTCGTCTCGCTCGACATCGAGGGCGTCGGCGAACTGGTGCGCATGGCTGCGCAAAAGGGCAGGGCGACACGGCCCGACATCAAGCTCGGCATATGCGGTGAACATGGCGGCGATCCGGCCTCGATCCGCTTCTGCGAAGAGGTCGGCCTCGACTATGTCTCGTGCTCTCCCTACCGCGTGCCGATCGCAAGATTGGCCGCAGCCCAAGCCGCGGTGCAGATTGCCAAAACAGCAGTGCCGCGCCCCAAAAAGAGCGCCGCGGCATCCTGATTTCGACACAGTCCTTTCGGTATCGATGAAACGGCCACCCGTGGGTGGCCGTTTGGCGCTAAGCTTACGATTTTGTAAGCAAATTCACGCTGATGTGCGCGCCCCAACACGCAATCCCGACATCGTTTCTTCCCAATTTCACGGCCCCCCAACCCGCCCGGTGCCGAGAAAAAGATGTTACAGATTTCGCCCAGACCCTTCCGCTCGATCCTGATTATCCAGACCAAGTTCATCGGCGATATTGTTCTGTCCTCCACGCTCGCCAAGAACCTGCAGCTCGAATATCCCGGTGTCAGGATCGTCTTTCTCTGCGAGGCGCGCCTCGCCAGTTTCGTCACCGCGCACGGCATCGCCGCCGAGGTCGTCAGCTTCCGCCGCGCCGCCATGCGCGGCACCCCGCTGGAGCGTGGGCGCGAGCTCTATTCTATGATCAGCAAGCTGCGCCAATTCCGTTTCGACCTGACCATCGACCTCACCGATTCAAAGACATCGCGGCTCATCGTCAGGTTCCTCAACGCCAGCACCCGCATCGGCTACAATCCTCCGGAAAGGCCGCTGCGCTGGCATGAGCGCCAGCCCGCCAATGTCTTTGCCGAGCCGTTCGGTTTTGGCGAACGTCACTATCTCTACCGCTACCTTTCGCCGCTCGAGCCGCTCGGCGTCGGCCTGCGCGTGCGGGTGCCGTCGATTCGGCCATTGCCGATGGAGACGGCGAGGGCCCAGGCATTGCTGGACAAACACCATTTGCGGCCAAACGGCTTTATCGCGGTGCATGCCGGCGCAAGTTTTCACGGCCGGCGCTGGCAGCATGAACGCTTTGCCGCCGTGATCGACACGATTTCGCGCGAAACCGGACTGGATTTCGTACTCGTCGGCGGCCCTGACGAGCGCAAGCCGGCCGAACAGATCCTCGCCAGTGCCGCGTCGATCGTCAACCTCGTCGGCGCGCTGTCGCTGGAAACGCTGCTGGCGGTGTTGCAGCAGGCGCGGCTGTTTGTCGGCAATGAGAGCGGCCCCATGCACATGGCAGCAGCGGCCGGAACGCCGGTTGTCGGCCTTTTCGGCCTGACCAGCCCGGCCGTCTGGGGACCGGTCGGCGTGCCCAGCCTCGCCTTGCAGCCATCCATGCCGTGCAATTGCGTGGCGGGCAGCCTGTGCAATCCGCTCGATCCCAGCAAGGCCTGCTGCGTCTGGCGCCTCGAGGTCGAACCGGTCGTCGCGGCCGTGCGCGAAGTCCTGTCACGCACGCATGTGGAACTGGAACACGCCGTCTGACGGTGCGCGGCGGTCACATTGTCGGGATATCAGCTTTCTCACGGCCACTATCCCAATTTCCGCCTTGTTGCGGGTCCTGGGATGCGGCTATGACAGCGCCGATTCTCAGACAAGACAGGCATCCCTTGCAAAAGCTGTTTTGCGCCTTGGCGCTATCTATCCTGGCCGTGTCCTCGGCCCAGGCCGCGCCGCTTGTCGAGCCGACGCTGCATCTGAAGGCTGAGGATGGTGGCAGTGGCAATGTAGGCCGCGTCGCGCTTACGCTCGACGCCTGCGGCGGCCAGACCGATACGAGGATCCTGTCGGCGCTGGTGGAGAACCGGATTCCGGCGACGATCCTCGTCACCGGCATCTGGCTGAAGCGCAACGCCGCCGTCGTCGAGATCATGCGCGCGCATCCGGACCTGTTCGAACTGGAAAACCATGGCGGCCATCACATCCCGGCCGTCGACACGCCGCGCAAGATCTATGGCATCCGCAGCGCCGGCAGCCCGGAAGCGGTGCGGGCCGAAGTCGAATCGGGCGCCGCCGCTCTCGCTGGCACCGGCGAGCCGGCGCCGAAATGGTTTCGCGGCGCGACCGCCGAATACAGTCCGTCGGCCATCGCCATGATCCGCAGGCTCGGCTTCAAGATCGCCGGCTTTTCGATCAACGGCGATGGCGGCTCGTTGCTTGGTGCAAAAGAAACCGCCCGGCGCATCGCCGCCGCCAAGGATGGCGATGTCATCATCGCCCACATCAACCAGCCGACCCACGCCGCCGGCGAGGGCGTCGTGCAAGGTCTGCTCGCGCTGAAGGCCAAGGGGCTGATGTTCGTGCGGCTGGATGACGCCGACGGTGTCGGCAACGACGGGACGACTGATTAGGATTGGGCGGCGGCAGGCAGTTTCATCGCCTTTGGACTAACGTCGCCGACGTTTGAGATAGCCGAGGCCTCTAAACTCGTCATCCCAGGATGAAACAGGAGCGAAGCTCCGTCGCGAAGAGCCTGGGATGACGAAGCGAGCAACGGCGGCTTGAGTCGCTTGCTCAGGCCGGTGCTGCTTCGATAGTGACCCTGTTGGGATAAAACGCGCCGTGGTCGCGAATCTCAGCCATTTCGTCGAAGGGCTGCTCATAGCCCCACATCGCGTCCTTGCCGGTCTCACCGGCCGGCAGCACGCTCCAGTAGCTGGCGTCGCCCTTGTAGGGGCAGTGGGTCGACAGGGTGGTTTTGCCGAGCTGGGTGAAGTCGATGTCTTCGAAGGGGATGTAGAATGCCTGGGGGTAGGGCGGTTCGGACAGAAGCTTCGCCCGCGTCGATGAGGCGATCACCGTATCGCCGGCACGCACGACCACGGTACCGCGATAGGGTTCGACGGTGATGACCTTGCCGGGATTGCTCTGAAAGCCGGGAGCGGGGTTGGCGATCTGGTCCATGCGGGGTTCTCCTTGTTCGATTGGGAGCACAGTCCGATTGAGAGAGTGCGGGGTTGCTTCCCATGTCCCTAAAATGTGTCTGGAGAACCCGTTGCGCAAGCCTTCGCCAGTAGGCCAGAGCTGGCCTTCCGATCACTAAAAACGATCCCGCGTGGAATGCTCAGGCTGCGGTCTTGAACACGTCCATCAGGCCGGCATAGGCCGCGGCAATACCGGCTACCGGGTTGGTGCTTCTTGACGTCGTCTCGACCTTCAGTGGGCCGCCGCCGGTCGGCAAGGTGAGCAGCAGGAACTGGCGATTGCCGCCGTCGCCGATCGATGCGGCGGCGACATGCTGGCCTTCGCCTTCGTTCTGGACGCACATTTTGAACAGCAGCGTGCCGCCGACCGCCTCAAGGGCGCCGCCGACCACCTCGACAAATTCGTCTTCGGAAACCTTTTTGGCCTCCGGCACGAGATCGGCCAGACTTGCGGCAAGCGTGTCTTCAAGCTCTTTGTCGTCGAGTTGAATATCGTCCAACTGCACGTCTTCGGCCCCGCTGTCAGCCAGCTGCCTGTCGTCGATCTGCCTGTCGTCGATCTGCCTGTCGTCGATCTGCCTGTCGTCGATCTGCGTGTCCATGCGAACCTCTTTCAGTCGCCAATCCGCACCCCTACCCCGTTAACGAACCTTAACGTCGACGATGGCCGGATTGTGGCGGTTTTCCCCGCCTTTCGATCACTGCTTGCTTCAGCCGTTAACGGTTGGAGACGTCATGGCTGGACAATCCGTCCGTTCGTCCCACAATGGAACAAAAGACGGGAAAAACGAGGAAGCAATGGGAGGAACCAGATGCTCGGACTGATGCAGGAATGGCCGCTGCTCTGCCACAAGCTGATCGACAATGCCGAGCGGCAGCACGGGACGCGCGAGATCGTCTCGCGCTCGATCGAAGGTCCTGTCGTTCGCACCACCTATGCTGAAGTTCATCGCCGCGCGCTCAAGGTCGCTCAACGGTTGGAGCGCGATGGCTTTGTGCTCGGCGACCGCATCGCGACCCTGGCCTGGAACACGGCGCGCCACATAGAGGCCTGGTACGGCATCATGGGCATCGGCGCCATCTACCATACGCTTAACCCGCGTTTATTCCCCGAGCAGATCGTCTGGATCATGAACAATGCGCAGGATAGAGGGATCTTCGTCGACCTGACCTTCATGCCGCTGCTGGAAAAGATCGCCGGCGCGGTCAAATCGCTGAAAAAGGTGATCGTCCTGACCGACAAGGCGCATCTGCCTGAAACGACGCTGCCGAATGTGGTTGCCTATGAGGACTGGTTGAACGAGGCCGATGGCGACTTCGCCTGGAAGGTTTTCGGCGAAAACACCGCAGCCGGCATGTGCTACACCTCCGGCACGACGGGCGATCCCAAAGGCGTGCTCTACAGCCACCGCTCGAATGTGCTGCATGCCATGATCGCCGCCATGCCCGACGCCATGGGCCTCTCCGCGCGGGACACGATCCTCCCCGTCGTGCCGATGTTTCATGCCAATGCCTGGGGCCTTGGCCAGAGCGCGCCGATGATCGGCGCCAAGCTGGTCATGCCCGGTTGCAAGATGGACGGCGCCTCGATCTACGAGCTGCTCGACACCGAGAAGGTGACCTTCAGCGCCGCCGTGCCGACCGTCTGGATGATGCTGCTGCAGCATCTGGAAGAGACCGGCAAGAAGCTTCCCTATCTCAGCAAAGTCGTCATCGGCGGCTCGTCCTGCCCGCGCGCCATCATCAGGAAATTCCAGGACAATTACGGTGTCGAAGTCATCCATGCCTGGGGCATGACCGAAATGTCGCCGCTCGGCACGCTGTGCACCATGAAGCCGCAGTATCAAGCGCTCGAGGGCGAGGACCGGCTCGATATCCAGGGCAAGCAGGGCTACCCGCCCTTCGGGGTCGAGATGAAGGTGACGGATGACGACGACAAGGAATTGCCTTGGGACGGCAAGACCTTCGGCCGGCTGAAGGTGCGCGGTCCAGCCGTCGCCAGCGCCTATTATGGCGGCGTCGGAGCCGAGCAGTTCGACAAGGACGGCTGGTTCGACACTGGCGATGTCGCCCATATCGATTCCGGCGGCTACATGCAGATCACCGATCGCGCCAAGGACGTCATCAAGTCGGGCGGCGAGTGGATATCGACCATCGACCTGGAGAACCTCGCCGTCGGCCATCCCGATGTCGCCGAGGCCGCGGCGATCGGCGTCCATCATTCGAAATGGGGCGAACGGCCCTTGCTGGTCGTGGTCGCCAAACCCGGCAAGGAGCCGAGCAAGGCGGACATACTGGCGTTCATGGACGGCAAGGTGGCGAAATGGTGGATGCCCGACGACGTCGCTTTCATCAGCGAAATCCCGCACACCGCCACCGGCAAGATCCAGAAGATCACCTTGCGCAAGCAGTTCAGCGACTACCGCCTGCCGACGGATTGACCGGGACCGTGCGTTTCCTTGACCTTCAAGCTACCGGCGGCAAAAACGTTAGGGCAGGGGATGTTCAATTTGAGCATCCTTTGCTCTAAGCGTCTGTGCGGGTTGGGGCGGTGCTGAAGACAATGGAAATTGACGAGCGGCAGACATCGAAGGCGGCCGGCTGGTCGCGGCGCACGGGCGCTTTTGCCCTGGTCCTGCTGCTCACCGTGCTGGCCGGCCATCATTTCGAACTGGTCGAAACGCCGGCCTTCCTGTGGGTGCTGGCGATCGTCGCCTTGCTTGCCGCGTTCGCTTTGCTGTTTGCCGGCCTCGCTTTGTCCCGGCTGTGGCATTTCGGTGACCGTGGCGGCCGCGACCTCTCGGTCGGCGCCCTGCTGGCGCTGCTGGTGCTGACGCCCTACGGCTTTGCCACCCATTTGGCGGCGACCACGCCGCCCCTGAGGGACATCACGACGGACCTCGACAATCCGCCAGTGCTCGACACCAGCGACCGCACCAAGGACATGAACGTGCTCGCGCTGCCAACGCCGGGCGAAGCGCGCCTGCAGGCCGACGCCTATCCGCTGGTCACCGGGCATAGCTACAATCTGCCTTTCGAAACCGTCGTCGACGCCGTTGAAACCGTGCTCGACCGCCGCGATTGGCAACTTACCGCGCCATACCCAGTGACCGACGGTCAAGACGAGGTGACGATATCGGCCGTGGCCCGGAGCTTCGTCGTCGGCCTGCCCGCCGACGTCGCCATCCGGGTCAGCAATGATGGCGACACCATCGTCGTCGACATGCGCTCGGCCTCCCGCTACGGCCGCTACGACCTCGGCGACAATGCGGCGCGCATCGTCGGGTTCCTCGCCGAACTCGACCAGGAGGTTGCGGGCCAGGTGGGTGCGGCTCCGGCCGAGTAGTTCTCTACCCCACCGGCACAAAGACGCCGTCGATGGCCGGGTCACCCTGGGTGGCAACCAGGCCGCGCGCCACCAGGTCTTCGAGATGGGCAAGCACCGACAGGCCGGCAGCGCCATGCAGGCGTGGGTCGGTGTCCCGGTAGATCGCCTTGACCATGTCCGGGATCGTCCGGTCGCCGTCGCGGATCCGCTCGAGGATCGCCCGTTCGCGCATCTTGCGATGGGTCTTGAGCCCGTTCATGAAGCTGAGCGGCGCGGTCACCGGGCCGCCGTGGCCGGGCAGCAGCAGGCGGTCGCCGCGCGCGATCAATTTATCCAGCGAGGCCATGTAGTCGGCCATCGCGCCGTCCGGCGGCGCCACGATCGACGTCGCCCACGCCATCACATGGTCGGCCGAAAACAGGATGCCGGTGCCTTCGAGCGCAAATGCCGCGTGATTGGCGGTGTGGCCCGGCGTCAGCACCGTCCGGATCGTCCAGCCATCGCCCTCGACCAGCGTATCGTCGGGCAAAGTGACATCCGGCACGAAACCGGTGTCGGCGCTGGCGTCGAGCGGATTGATCTCGCCGATCCGCAGCGGCCTTGCCGGGCGGTGCGGGCCTTCGGCCAGTACAATAGCGCCGGTGTGCGCTTTCAGCCGGGCGGCCAGCGGAGAATGGTCGCGATGCGTGTGGCTGACGAAGATATGGCTGACCGGCCGGTTTGCGATCACCTTGAGCAGCGTCTGGAAATGCGCCTCGTCATCGGGGCCGGGATCGATCACCGCCAGCGTATCGCGCCCGACGATGTAGCTGTTGGTGCCGTGAAAGGTGAACGGGCTGGGGTTTTTGGCGGTGACGCGCAAGACGTCCGGCGCAACGGTGACGCCCTCGCCATAGGCCGGATCGAAGCTGGTGTCGAATTTGAGCGCCATGGCGGTGTCGTTGAATCTCTGTTCAGGAAGACGGCAAAACTGATTGCCGCATAACACGGAAGCCAATATAGAAAAACGCAAGGCCGCGATCTGCGGCAATCCGGATTGGGGAAGACCATGGCACTTGCAACGACGATGCGCCCGCTTGTTTCTCTCGCTTTGCCCCAGGAGGGCGCGCAGCGCCTGGCAACCCAGCTTTTGCTGGCGATCGCCGGAACGCTGCTTTTGACCCTGTCGGCCAAGACGAAAGTCGTGCTCGGGCCGGTCGACATCTCGATGCAGACGCTGGCCGTCCTGCTGATCGCCACCGCATTTGGCCTGCGGCTTGGCGTCGCTACCCTGCTTCTCTACATGGCCGAAGGCGCCATGGGCTTCCCGGTCTTCCAGAGCACGCCTGAAAAGGGCATCGGCATCGCCTACATGATCGGCGGCACCGGCGGTTATCTCGCCGGCTTCGTCGTCATGGCGGCCATTGTCGGCTGGGCCGCCGACCGCGGCTGGGACCGCCACCCGATCAAGTTGTTCAACGCCATTCTGGTCGCCGAAATCGTCATGATGGCCATGGGCTTTGCCTGGCTGGCCACCCTCATCGGCGCGGAAAAGGCGTGGCAGTTCGGCGTTTTGCCGTTCGTCCTCGGCGACCTGATCAAGGTTGCGCTCGCCGCCAGCCTGGTGCCGGCGGTATGGTCGCTGCTGCCCAAGCAGCCCTGAAACCGGACAAATGAATGAGCCGGCGGGCCCACGGCCCCCCCGGCGTTTTTTTTGACCCCGGCCCCCCCCCCGGGGGGGGCGGCGGTTTTGGGGGCGCCCCCCCACGCCCCCCTCAACCCGCAAAATTCATGGCCCGGGGGGCCCCGGGGCCCGCCGGCTTTTTGTTGTCACGCGTCCGCCAGCCGATGGCGGGACGCCGGTTTGCCAAATCGCCGCATCTATTGCAGCGTCAGCTTGTGCCTGGTCGGTCAAATTGCCGCGAGGCGGCAGATGCAGAGCAATTCTGGCGCCGATCCACGGCCGAGATTGAATTGACAAGCCATTGCGCGAAACCTAAGCACGGGCAACTTGATTTCGAGGCGGGGGCCGGCAATTCAAGGAGAGCTTGTTGAAGGGAATAATCCTTGCAGGAGGCAGCGGGACGCGTCTGTATCCCCTTACATTAGCGATCTCTAAGCAGATTCTGCCGATATACGACAAGCCGATGATTTTTTATCCGCTGAGCGTCTTGATGCTCGCCGCTATCCGCCAGATTTTGATCATTTCGACACCTCGCGACTTGCCGGTGTTTCGGGAGTTGCTGGGCGACGGTTCGGAATTCGGGGTCGAATTCTCCTATGCCGAGCAGGCGCAGCCCAACGGGCTTGCCGAGGCCTTCATCATCGGCCGCGACTTCATCGGCAAGGATAATGTGTCGATGATTCTCGGCGACAACATCTATTTCGGCGAGGGCCTGTCGCAGCTCTGCCGCACTGCTGCGCAGCGCCAAAGCGGCGCGTCGGTGTTCGCCTACCATGTCGAGGACCCGCAGCGCTACGGCGTGGTGTCGTTCGACAAGCTCAGCGGCACGGCTTTGACGATCGAGGAGAAGCCGCGGGAGCCGAAGTCCAACTGGGCGGTCACCGGCCTCTATTTCTACGACAATGAGGTCGTCGACATCGCGTCGACGATCAAGCCCTCGGCGCGTGGCGAACTCGAGATCACGGCGGTCAACAACGTCTATCTCGAGCGCGGGAAATTGCACGTGCATCAGCTCGGCCGCGGCTATGCCTGGCTCGACACCGGCACGCATGACAGCCTGCATGAAGCCTCTTCCTTCGTGCGCACGATCGAGCACCGCCAGGGGATCAAAGTCGCCTGTCCTGAAGAAATCGCTTTCGAGCAGGGCTGGCTGACCGCCGACAAGGTGCTTGAGCGCGCCACGCGCCTGGGCAAGAACGAATACGCCGCCTATCTGCGCCGGCGTGTCACCGAGCTGACGGAGACATAGGGTGCTGGAAGTCAGGCAGCTCGGTTTGGACGGCGTGCTGGAAATCGTGCCGAAGCGGCACGGCGATGCGCGCGGTTATTTCATCGAAACCTGGAATGCCGAGGCCTTTGCCGAGGCCGGCATCGATCTGCGTTTCGTCCAGGACAATCATTCCTATTCGGCTGCCGCAGGTGTCGTGCGGGGGCTTCACTATCAACTGCCTCCACGCGCGCAGGACAAGTTGCTGCGTGTGATCCGAGGCAAGATTCTCGACGTGGCGGTCGACATCCGCCGCAGCTCGAAAACCTTCGGCAAATGGGTCGCGCTCGAAATATCGGCCGAGAGAGGCAACCAGATCCTCGTGCCGAAGGGTTTCGCGCACGGTTTCGTCACGCTCGTGCCGGACACCGAGGTTCTGTATAAGGTCACCGACACCTATTCGCCGGCGCATGATCGATCGATCCGTTTCGACGATCCTGATATCGGCATCGATTGGCCGTCGCCGGCCGGCGCCTTCGAGCTCTCGGCCAAGGACCTCAAGGCGTCGGCGCTTGCTGAGGCCGAGGTGTTCGCATGACGCGCGACGATGTGAGGAGAGCGCCATGAATTTTCTGGTGACAGGCGGTGCCGGCTTCATCGGCTCGGCCGTGTGCCGGCATTTGTGCGCCAATCCCGCCTACCATGTGACCAATCTCGACAAGCTCACCTATGCCGGCAATCTGGCCTCGCTGCGCACCATCGAGAATGCACACAACTACAAATTTGCGCAGGCCGACATCTGTGACGAGCGGGCGGTTCTCGACATCCTCCACCGCGACGAGATCGACGTCGTCATGAACCTCGCCGCCGAAAGCCATGTCGACCGCTCGATCGACGGACCCGGCGCCTTCATCGAGACCAACATCGTCGGCACCTACCGGGTGCTGAATTCGGCGCTCGAATATTGGCGCGGCCTTGACGAGGACAGGAAGGCGCGCTTCCGCTTCCACCATGTCTCGACCGACGAGGTGTTCGGCGATCTGCCCTTCGATGGCGGCATGTTCGTGGAGGAGACGCCTTACGCGCCATCCTCGCCCTATTCCGCCTCCAAGGCCGCATCCGACCATCTGGTGCGGGCCTGGCACGAGACGTACGGCCTGCCGGTCGTGCTCTCCAACTGTTCGAACAATTACGGGCCTTATCACTTCCCCGAAAAGCTGATCCCGCTGGTCATCCTCAACGCGCTCGACGAAAAGCCGCTGCCGGTCTACGGCGCTGGCGCCAATGTGCGCGACTGGCTGTTCGTAGAGGATCACGCCCGTGCTCTGGAACTGGTCGCCACAAAGGGCCAGCCCGGCGAAAGTTACAATGTCGGCGGCAATTCCGAGCGTACCAACCTTGGCGTCGTCGAGACGATCTGCGGCCTGCTCGACATCAGGCGTCCGCGCAGCGGCGGCAGGAGCTACCGCGATTTGATCAGCTTCGTGACCGATCGGCCCGGCCACGACCGCCGCTATGCAATCGATGCCTCCAAGATCGGCCGGGATCTCGGTTGGGCGCCGGCGGAGAGTTTCGACAGCGGGCTTGCAAGGACCGTCGACTGGTTCCTCGACAACAAATGGTGGTGGGGACCGATCCGCGAGCAGCGCTACGCCGGCGAGCGGCTGGGGCAAGTCCGGTCGCGCGGCCAGGTTGAAGGCAGGAAGGGCGCGGCGTGAGGCTGGTTGTCACCGGACGCGACGGTCAGGTCGCTGCCAGCCTGCTGGAGGCCGGGCAGAGGCGCGATGGCATCGAGGTCGTCACCCTCGGCCGCCCAGTGCTCGATCTGGCGCGGCCCGATACGGTGTTCGACGCACTCGCGGCAGCGCGGCCGGATATCGTGGTGTCGGCTGCCGCCTACACCGCCGTCGACCAGGCCGAGGACGAGCCCGATCTTGCCTTCGCTGTGAACGCCGTCGGCGCCGGCAAGGTCGCCGAGGCGGCCGCGAAGCTCGGCGTGCCCGTAATCCATCTGTCGACCGACTACGTCTTCGATGGCACCAAGGACGGCGCCTATGTCGAGACCGACGCCACCGCACCGCTCGGCGTCTACGGCGCCTCCAAGCTTGCCGGCGAGCTGGCCGTGGCCGCCGTCAATCCGCGCCATCTGATCCTGCGCACCGCCTGGGTCTACAGCCCGTTCGGCAAGAATTTCGTGAAAACCATGCTGCGGCTGGCCGGCGACCGCGACGAGATCGCCGTGGTCGCCGACCAATGGGGAAATCCGACATCCGCACTTGATATTGCCGACGCGATCCTGCATGCGGCGGCGGTGTTGCGCGGCGACGACAGCTTCGACGGCTATGGGATCTACCATCTCGCCGGAGCCGGAGACGTCAACTGGAGCGGCTTTGCACGCCACATTCTGGAGGCAAGCCTGTCACATGGCGGGCCGTATGCTGCGGTACGGGATATTACGGCGCGCGACTACCCGACCAAAGCGCGTCGCCCGGCTAATTCGCGTCTTTCGACGCAAAAATTCACAGCCGCATTCGGATCGGAGGCACAGGGGTGGCAGCAATCGACAGGGCTTGTGGTGCGCCGCATCTTGCAAGCCCCGCCGGCAGCATGGAAAGACGTAGCGATTGTGTCTGTTAAGCGATGAAACAGCTTGTCGCTATCTTTATGTCGGCCGAGTCGCCATATCGCGGCGCCTTCATGCCTGTCGCGGAAATTACCAAGCCTGAGCAAGTTACACTGAAGGAAGTATCATAATGTCGGGTGTATCAATGGTTTGGCTTCGGCTCGCGCAGTTTGACATACGGCTTCGTTACCGAAATTCGACTTTCGGGCCTTTCTGGATTACGCTGAACACGGCAATATTTGCCCTTTCAGTTGGGCTTCTATATGCTGTGTTGTTTAAGCAGCCAATAAGGGAGTTTATACATCACTTGGCTACGAGTGTAGTCTTGTGGCAATTTCTGTCTGGAGCAATAATTGAAGGTTCGGAAACTTTAATTGGATCTCACGATCTTCTTCTAAATACGAAGATCTCGCCGGCCTCATGCATATTTCGTTGTGTCTCTAAGAACATAATAATATTGATGCACAATGTGCTAATTATATTTATAACTCTAATTATTGCCTATCCGAACTCCGGCTTGAACATACCAATGTTCATCGTCGGAACCGCGCTGTTGGCTGCCCATGCCGCCTGGATATCGACAATCGTAGCGATTGTTTCTGTGCGATACAGAGACGTTCCGCTGATCACCGCTGCCGTTATGCAGCTTCTGTTCATGCTTTCGCCGATTATCTGGACGGCAAAGGTTCTCCCTACCAGCTCTCCGTTCCTGGTCTACAATCCTGTCGCCTACATCATCGATGCAGCGCGAACTCCACTGATGAGCGACGGCACCGACTACATGAGCGTGCTCGTGTCCGCCATTATTGCCGGCGCGGGGAGCACCGCCGCCTATCTTCTCTATCGAAGGACGGAGCACCGAATTCCGTACTGGCTTTGAATTCTGACGCCGTCACACAATTATATGGAAGCCCCATGTCACCGCCATCCATTCATCTGAGCGACGTCACCGTCCGAATTCCGGTCTGGTCCGCTCCGGCAAATCGTTCTCTCAAGCAAGCCGCGCTCCGTTTCACCACGGGCGGGCGTTTGCTGGCCGGTGACTCCGGCCGTTTCGAAGTCGCGGCTCTCGATGGCGTGTCGCTCGATCTTAAACCCGGCACCCGGCTGGGGCTGAGCGGGCACAACGGTGCTGGCAAGACGACACTGTTGCGCGTCTTGGCAGGCATTCTCAAACCCACCAGCGGGACAGCTGTGATCAACGGGGACTCGGCCGTCCTGATAACGCCCTCCATGGGTTTATCTCCCGAACTCACGGGCCGAGAGTTCATCCGGCTCCAGAGCCTCATGACCGGTATCGCCCCCCGTGAAATCGAGCGCCAGACCGAATCGATTATCGAGTTCTCGGAACTGGGCGATTTCATAAATTTGCCGGTACGCACCTACTCGTCCGGCATGCAGACACGGCTGTCGTTTTCGGTTGTCACCGCATATCCGACCGATATCGTGCTTCTTGACGAGGGGCTGGGCACGGGCGACGCGTCATTTCAAAAGAAGGCCAGAGAGAGAATGGAGCATTGGCTCAACAATGCCGCCATTGTCGTGCTGGCATCGCATTCCGATGCCCTGATCCGGTCGATGTGCAGTTCCGCGGTGTTTCTCGAGAAAGGTCGCGTCGTGAGAGAGGAGACCTTTGGCTAATGCGTCGTCAGCTGACTGCAACGCTCGCCGGCGCCGGCGCCCGCATCTTCGGGCACCAGGATTTGAAACAATCCTACCATAAGGTCTTCGACCCCGACGTTCCCCTGCAAAGCTATAGGGGCAGGCTTGCCTATTGGTGCATGTCGGCGGCGCACCGCCTTGGCTTCCTCTCCGACCTGCAACTGTCCTACCTGTCGCAGCTGCCGCTCGTCCCGGCGGTCGCTCCGCCAAACCATGTCTATGATCACGAGTTCTTGAACCTGCGGCTGAATCGAATCTACGACATGCCGGACGTCGAGATAGACGAGCGCCGGCCGCAGACGATCAATGTCCTGGTTCCTGCTTTCGACTTCAAATCGATCTCGGCCGGGTTCTTCGGCGTCTTCCAGATGGCGCTGTTCTTGCGCAAGACGGGCATCAATGTTCGCCTCGTCCTATTTGATAATTTCTATTTCAATATCGCCGACTTCAGAGAAAAGGTTTTGAAATACCCCGGTATGGAGGGTGTCTTCGACGAACTCGAAGTCGAGTATATCGGCGAGAGGCGGAAACCTCTTGCTATATCGCGCTACGATTATGCCGTGGCAACCGTTTGGTATTCAGCCTATTTTGCAGAAAAGATTACAGCGCGCACAGAGAGAAAGAAGTTTATATACCTGATACAGGACTATGAGGCTGCATTTTATCCGGCAAATAGTCTATATGCCGTTGCAGATCGTACATACGCGATGGACTACGACGCGATATTTTCAAGCGAAAGCCTTATGCAGTTCTTCATTTCGAATGATGTCGGCGGCATAAGGTCTCGCGGCATGTCGCATACGTTTTTCAACAACGCCTGCTCGTCCAATCTCCTGCCCAAGGACATGTTCATCCAACGCAATCTTGCAAAGAAAAAGAAGACGATCGTCTTCTATTCTCGGCCGGTGGTGGATCGGAATATGTTCGAACTTACAGCGTTAGCTCTTACGACGGCCTTCAGGCGGGGCATTTTCGACCCCGAGGAATGGGATTGCGTGGGCATGGGCTTGGGAGAAGGTGTTGTCGAGCTGCAGCCCGGGGTTCGATCGGTTTCGTTGCCAAGGATGGACCTCAGCAAATACATCGAGGAGGTCTCGGGTTTTGATATCTGTCTCACGCTGATGGCTTCTCCGCATCCGAGCATGATCCCGATGGATCTGGCCGGATCCGGCTGTGTCGTTGTGACAAATACCTTCAAGACAAAAACTGATGATTATTTGAAGGGCCTCAGCGGAAATATCATCCCGGCTGCTTCGGAATTGAATGAAATCGTTTCAGCTTTGGAGCTGGCAAAGTCGAGGAGCGAGGACCTGGAGCAGAGGTACAAATTCGCCAAGGCAATGAAGTATCCGCGGGATTGGGACCAGTCGCTCACTGCCAAACATCTGAATTTTTTCAAGCGTCGCCTGCAGGTTCGCGCGGAAAAAGCAGCAACAGGCAAACAATAACCGTCATGAATTTTTTCGATTGCCGGCGCCGCGGTCGGGGCGACTGCGAACATTGGGACACTAGGAGCGTAAGACGGTGGCGATGGCTACATCACACAAGGCGGTCAGACTCGCGTTGCCGCGGGGGCCACGAACCCTGATAGTGGTCGGATGTGGCCGGGGCGGCACAAGTCTCGTCGCCGGTGCGGCCATAATCCTGGGCGTGCCCATGGGATCGTCACCCGATTCCATCATCCACGAGGATATGGAGCTCGTTTATGCGGCCCAGGGTCGGGACATCGATGGCCGCCTGATCGATGATTCGGCAGATGATGGCTTGAAGAAGCTGGAAGAGATCATCGAGGCGAGAAATGATGCCAATGATCTATGGGGTTGGAAAGATCCGTCTGCCGATCTTTACCTCGGGGCGATAGCGGAGGTCGTGAGGAACCCGTTCATCGTGTTCGTCAACCGTGACATGGCTGCGGTCGCCCAGTCCGAAGTCAAGCAGATGCAGTCCTCGATCGAGCAAGCCTATGACCTGGCGCTGATCAGGTACAGCAGATATTGGGAATTGCTGCAGCGATTGCAGTGGCCGACGCTCCTTGTCAGCTATGAGCGTTCGCTGTTGAACCCGGAGTCACTGTTGTGCGAGATCGCAGATTTTATTGGACTTGAGCCCCCCAGCGAAAGACAGCTTGATTTCATCAAGCAGTTCGCTTCCGGGCGGGATTATCAGGAACTGGACTTGGCAAACGCCGCTGTCTAGGCTTCCTTGATGGCTTGCCGGGCACTTTCGTCGGGGGGCGAGAGACAGTGGTAACAAGGACGTAACCTTGGCATGGGGGCGCATGCATTGGACCAGCCTGTGTTGGGTTTCATCGTTGGTGGGGTGCAGAAGTCCGGCACGACCAGCCTGTTCGGCTATCTCAGCCAACACCCACAGCTGGCGACGCCGTCCGTCAAGGAGATGCATTTCTTTGACGACGAGACGCAGAACTGGACGGAGCCGGACTATCGCAAGTTGGGAAGCTTTTTTTCCGACGATGCTGGGAGAGGCATCGGATTTGACGTGACCCCGATCTATCTCTTCTGGCCGCCATCGCTGGAACGGATAAAGCGATACAATCCCGCAATTAAGCTTGTCTTCATCTTTCGCGATCCGATCGAGCGAGCGTGGTCGCAATGGCGTATGGAGACCGGTAACCGGTCGGAGTATCTGCCTTTTCACCTGGCGATCCGGCAAGGCCGCTGGCGACTAAAGGGGTTGGATCAGACCGATCCGGCATGGCGTGTGTATAGCTATGTCGAACGGGGCTTTTACGCACGCCAACTACGCCGGCTATTTGCCTTGTTCCCAAGGGAGAACGTTCTGCTCCTGCGTTCACTGGATTTGTTGAGGGATCACCAACCTACGCTGGATGCCGTTGCCGGGTTCCTTTCCATCCAACCGTTTCTCCCCCTTGCTCCGCGAACAGATCAGCTTGGGAGACGATGTGAGAACGAGCTTCGACCTGAGGACGTAACCTATTTGCGCGAGATTTTTTACGATGACACCGTCGAATTCTCCCGACTTTCGGGGCTGTCGGTTTCCGACTGGCCGACTATTGATTCGGGCTTGGCGGTAGAAGGCTGATGGAGCGACCCAACATCCTCTTCATCGTGGCTGACGACCTCAATTCCTGGATTGCGCCGTTGGGCCGCCATCCGGACGTCAAGACGCCTGCAATCGACCGACTCGCATCGCGTGGAACGACGTTTCTGCGCGCCTACTGCACGGCGCCCTATTGCAATGCCAGCCGGATGTCCGTGTTTACCGGATGCCTGCCGACGACAACGGGTGTCTATCAGAACGAGCCATTCTGGGAGGCGCCGCTGCGCCGGGTCACACTGCTCGAGCGCCTGCGCGAGGCCGGGTATTTCTGCATGGGTGCGGGGAAAGTGTTCCATGGCAGTTTCGACTACGCCGATGCAGGGCGCAACAGGACGCCGTCGGCAAGATGGAGCGACATCGAGAACCGCCCAGCCTTGTGGGACGAATTCCATACGACCGCCGCCGAGCCGATGCCGTTGCATCGGCCGCTCAACCGCATGTTTGATTTTGATGATTTCCCGAACGTAGCGTCGATGAATCATCACTTCGATTGGGGCGCCATCGAATCCGCTCGCGAGCCGGAGATGCCCGATTTCAAGACTGCGGACGCGGTTTGCGCCTTCCTGCAAAAACCGCACGAGCAGCCATTCTTTTGCGCGACGGGTTTCTACAAGCCGCATTTGCCCTGGTACGTACCGCAACAATTCCTTGATCTTTATCCTCTCGACAAGGTCAGCCTGCCCTTTGTCAAGAATGACGACCTTGACGACGTTCCCGCCATCGCAAAGGCTTGGGCTCTGTCGCCGCCTGACCACGAAACCGTCCTGAAACACGGGCAATGGCGCAACGCCGTCCAAGGCTATCTCGGGGCCATTTCCTACTGCGACAGTCAGATTGGACGTGTGCTTGACGCCCTGGATGCTTCGCCCGCCGCCGACAATACGATCGTGGTCCTTTGGGGAGACAACGGGTTCCACCTGGGCGAAAAGCTGCACTGGCGGAAATTCGTGCTGTGGGAGGAAGCAACGCGAGTGCCCTTCATTCTGGTGCCGCCACGAGGTATGGCGACATCGGCTCGCGTCGACCAGCCGGTCAGTCTGGTCGACTTGTTTCCTACGCTTCTTGATCTTTGCGGGTTCGAGCCACCAGCGGACATAGACGGCCGTTCACTCATGCCTTTGGCGCGGGGCGGCAAAATGGAAGACCATTGTGCGATCATGACATGGTTGCGCGGCAATCATTCTGTGCGGTCAAGCCGCTGGCGCTACACGCGCTACTCCGACTTGTCGGAAGAACTCTATGATTTGAGCGCCGACCCTTACGAGTGGAACAATCTGGCCGGCGACGCCCGCTTTGAGCAAATGCGCATGGATCTCGGTGCGCGCCTCCCGCCCGATCGCCTGGATTGAAGGCCAGCCAAGGGAATTTCCAAAAAAATATCTGGCGATCACTACAACTCCACGCTATGCGATACAAAGCGGCGGGGCTGGGGATTGGCACTCTAAACAGGTGATCGGTGACGGGTTTCCGTCGCTCTTGCACCACGTTAGTGTCCATGTCCTTGCGCCTGGAGTTCAGTACTACCCAATGACATCCTATGTAGAGGTCGTGTCCGGACTTCGGCCGAAGATGCGGCGCGCCATTATAATGATCCAGGATCTGGTCATGGTCCTGGTCGCGGTGGCGCTGAGTCTGGGGCTTTCTCAGTCGAGACTTTCATTCGACGCGCTCTCCACGGCCGGCCTGGCCTGCTGGGCAAGTATTGTTTTTCTCAGCCATATGCTGTTTCGCTATTGCGGCCTCTACAACACCGTGTGGCGTTTCGCCTCCACGCCGGACTTCTTCAACATCCTGAAGAGCTGCGCCATCCTGACCGTCACGCTCTATGTCGTCTCGCTGGCGGTTCGTTCGTTTCAGCCGGTGACCGGCCTCAACGAGCGCCAGTTCATCGTCTTTTTCCTCGTCTCCTTCACCATCATATCGGCGCCTCGGCTCTATTACCGGTTCCTGCGCGACGGGGCGAGCTGGCGAATCCTGAGCCGCAACGCAAACAATGCGGCGATCAAACAAGCGCTGTTCGTCGGCAGGCTTGGCGAAGCAGACGTCATCATCCGCTTCACACGCACGGCCGAGCCGGCCGAATATTCCATCGCCGGCATCATGGCCATCGAGAACGGCGCGCCGTTGGGCACGCAGATACAGGGCGTTCCGGTGGTGGCCGTGCGGCCCCGCCTGGTCGAGGTCCTCGAAGAATATGCAAGAGGCACCAAAAGCCTCGACATGCTGATTTTCGGCAATGGCACCGAACGCGAGATCGAGGAATATTCGGAACTGGTCCGTGTCGCCCGTCACAGCGGTATCGCCGTCGTCCAATTCTCCGGCGTTTCGGAGCTCGGCCAAGGCGGAAAGCTGGTACTCGACGCTGTCGAGATGGAAACCATCCTGCGCCGCTCCACAGTTGCTTCCGATATTGAGCGGATCGGCGGCTTTATCGGTGGCAAGCGCGTCCTGGTCACCGGCGGCGCCGGCTCAATCGGTCGCATCCTGGTCAAGCGGTCGCTGGAACTTGGCGCCGAGGCGGTTCTGGTCGCCGATATCTCGGAGTTCGGTATTTTCCAGCTCGACCAGCAGGTTGACGAAAAGGACCATGTCCGGCTCAAGAGCCGCATCGTCGATGTCACAGACCGGCGCCAGATCACCCGCGTCGTCAGCGATTTCAAGCCCGACATCATCTTCCATGCCGCCGCGCTCAAACATGTGCCGCTGCTCGAGGAAAATTGGGAATCGGCGATCCAGACCAACATTTTGGGCACCCTCGTCTGCGCCGAGGTTGCCGCCAAATGCGGGGTGCCGCAGTTCCTGTTGATTTCCAGCGATAAGGCGGTCGATCCGACCTCGGTGCTCGGTATGACGAAACGCGCCGCCGAGCAGATCGTCTCTTCGCTGCACGAAACGCACGCCACCGGGCCCAGCGGCCGTCGCTCCGGCACCAAGTTCATCGCCGTGCGGTTCGGCAACGTCTTCGGCTCCAATGGCTCGGTCGCCACCATCTTCCAGGCGCAGATCGAGGCCGGCGGTCCGGTCACCATCACCGATCGCCGCATGACCCGCTACTTCATGACGGTGGCCGAAGCCGTCGACCTCGTCATCATGTCGGCGGCCGACGCCGAGCGGCGCCAGGGCAAGGACGACTACGCCATCTACATGCTCGACATGGGCAAGCCGGTGCCGATCCTCGAAGTCGCTGAAACCATGATCCGCATGGCCGGCAAAAGCCCCTACACCGACATTCCGATCCGTTTCACCGGGATCAGGCCGGGCGAGAAGCTTCACGAAGTGCTGCATGGCGGCAATGAGGAGATCGTCGCGCTGGATATCCCCAAGATCTTCGGCCTCAGGACCGATGTCGTGGGATGGCCCAAGGTCCAGGCGGCGCTGACATTGCTGCAGGCGGCCATGCGCGATCAGGACAAGGCCTCGGCGCTCGCCGTCATGGCCGGCCTCTATCAGGCGGAAGAGCCTCCAAGTGACGCACGCCGGGAAACCGTTGCGAAAACAGTCGGGCAAGCTGGTTAGAGCAATTCCAGGAAAAGTGTCGAGCGGTTTTCCCGTCCGGGATTGCGTCAAAACAAAGAGCCTGTCCTGATCGACCGGGATTGGCTATTGAAGCCGATCCGATGGCCGTTCCCAGGCGTTTGCAGATGATTTTGAACCAGTGAGCAGACAAGATCAGCGCGTGGCCGTGCTGCTGGGCACGAAAGATGGCGCGGCTTTCCTTGACGAGCAACTCGCGTCGCTGGCTGCGCAATCGTATCCTGTTGTCGACCTCTGGGTTTCCGACGACGGTTCGACAGACGGCACCTCGGCCATTATCGGCGCCTGGCAGAGCCGCTGGACCAAAGGCCGGTTGACCCTGTCGAATGGTCCTCGCCAGGGCTTTGCCGCCAACTTCCGCGCGATGATCATCGATCCGCGCATCGAGGCCGACTACTACGCCTTCTGCGACCAGGACGACATCTGGGAGCCGGACAGGCTGGAGAGCGCCATTGCCTGGATGCAAGGGCACGATGCCGGAACGCCGCTGCTGTTTTGCTCCAGAACCGCGACCATGTCCGAAACCGGAGCAGCGCAAGGGTATTCGCCGCTGTTCCAGCATCCACCCGCATTTCGCAATGCGCTTGTGCAAAGCATTGCCGGCGGCAATACGATGATGATCAACCGCGCCGCGCGAAAGTTGCTGGCAAAGGCATCGGCAAGGACCGAGTTCGTCAGCCATGACTGGTGGACCTATCTGATCGTCACGGCTGCCGGCGGCATTGTCCGCTATGACCCGCGACCGCTGGTGCGCTACCGCCAGCATGAGGCAAACCTGGTCGGCGCCAACGTCTCGTGGAAGGCGAGGCTGTCGCGGCTGGGGCGCCTCTTCAGGGGCGAGTTCGCCGTCTGGACCGATCACAATCTGAGCGGCCTGGCGGTCAATCGCGACATCCTCTCGAGGGATGCCGCCGCCTGTCTCGGCCTGTTCATCAGGGCACGAAAGGGCGGTATCCTGCGACGCCTGCGCCTTCTCAGGAAAAGCGGCGTCTACCGGCAGACGCTGGCTGGGACGCTTGGGCTCTATCTGGCCTTCATCTGGCGGCGGATCTAGAGCATGCAGACACGGCCATGAGGGAACCCAAGCGAGCTTTCGACCTGGCGGTGGCGGCGCTGCTGCTGCCACTGGCCTCGCCTTTCGTCCTGCTTGCCATGCTGGCAATCAGGACGACGTCGCCTGGACCGGCACTCTTCTCTCAAACCCGTGTCGGCCAGCACGGGGTGCCGTTTGCCTGCCACAAGCTGCGCACGATGGTTGTGGGAACGCCGTCTCTGCCCTCGCATCAGGCGCCGGCAATTTCCGTCACTGCCGTCGGCAAGGTGCTGCGGAAATTCAAGATCGACGAGCTGCCGCAGCTTTGGAACGTGCTCAAGGGCGAGATGAGCCTGGTTGGGCCGCGTCCATGCCTGCCCATGCAAACCGAATTGATCGAACGCCGCAGGCAATTGGGTGTGCTTGCCGCACTTCCGGGCATTACCGGGCTGGCACAGATGAAAGGCATCGATATGTCGGATCCGAAACTCTGCGCCGAAACGGATGCCGAATATCTCAGGGGGGCCTCGATCGGACTCGACGTCAAAATCCTGCTTGGCACAATCTACCGGACCTGACGGGCCTGTCGTGCAAGTTCCTCAATCCGGCCGAGCGTGTCGGTTTCCGGCATCCAGCCTTCCGAGATCAGCAGTGACGGGTCGCAAATCTGTGTCGCCATGGAAGCGTCGTACGCTGCTTTTCTGCCAAGCAGTGTGGCGAACAGCCTGAATGGCCAGGCCGGCACAGGAACGAGCCGGGTCGGAACGTCGTATCCGTGCCTGAATGCAGTCAAGATTTCGAACATCGCAACGGGGGAAGCATCGCCCAGGACATACGTCGGGCGCGGTGGCGTGGGACGAGTCAAAAGATGCGCCACGGCGCCAGCCACCGCGTCGCGCGATATCAGCGAACGAACTGCGGTGAAATCGCCTAAGGGCAATGGTAAGGCAATGGCGGCAGCCCGCATCATTCCACGCAGGTTTCCCTTCATGCCTTCGCCATAGACCGGCGGCAGGCGCAGTGCCGTGGCATCGGAGGGCCTGGACGCATAGGCTTCCAGTGTCTTGATCTCGCCTTCGCGTTTCGAGCGCCCGTAGGCGCATTGCGGGGCAGGGAGCGTCGCCTCGCTGATCGTTCCGCTGAAACCGGGACCGGCTACTGCCCGGATCGACGACAGATAGATGAAGCGCCCGCTTGTCCGCGAGGCGGCCGCGCGCGCCAGCTGCGCGGTCAGTGTCGCGTTGGCTGCCATGAAGTCGGCTTCGCTCGCCGTGCGGTCATTGTTGAGCGCCGCACAGTGGACGACATGGGTGATATCTCGCATCAGCGCCTGGTATACCTGAGCCGGTGCGTCGAAGTCCGGCAACAAAACCGCATCGCTCACGGGATCGAGCCGTTCCGGGTGGCGCGATGCCATGCGCACCCCGAACCCGGCTTCGCGCAGCTGGTTGACGACCTGCCTGCCGATGAAACCCGTCGCGCCTGTGACCAGCACTTTCACGGCCGGCTTGCCTGGGGCGCCGGGGCCGGTGCCTGTTGTTCCGGCAGCATTTGTTGCCGGCCCGATGCAAGATATGTCCCGGACACCAGGAACACCATCAGTGTGGCATCGAGGATGTCGTGGCCGACCAGGATGCCGGTCAGGCCGCCGATGAGGTAGGTGATCGCAGTGACGACAATCATCGTGGCGCCGAACCGCTCGATCGCGTCCGTGCTGGTGCGCAGCACGATGGCCGCGTTTCTCGCGGCAACGAAGAACACAGCCGCGAGCGTTACGGCTCCAAGCAGCCCGGCCTCCACCAATGCAGTCAGGAAGCCATTGTGAAAATGGCTGAAGCCCGTGGACGGCATGTGGAACTGATTGTGGAATCCATCCTTTATCAGCTCACGGCTTGCAGCAATGCCGTGACCGAAAATCGGCATGTCGTGGAAGGCGCTCAGCCCAATCTGCCAAAGTGCTGCGCGCAAGCCGAGCGCGGTCGTGTGGTCGCCCTTCGTGGCGAGCGCATCCCAGTCGCTGAACAGGAAGGCCGCGCGCTCGGAAATGATGGGGAGACCAATGACCGCGATGACGATGCCGATCGCGCCCGCAATCAGCAAAAGCCGAATGGCGTTTCTGTTGTTGAGCTTGCGACGGTTGATCAGCAGGACCGCGATGCCGGCCACCAGCATCGCCAGCCAGATGATCCGCGACCCCGAATAGACAATGGCGACCGCGCCGGCCAGTGTCGCGCAGGCCAGCAACGCCCTGTTCTTTTCGACACCCGATAAGGCGCCTGCCAGGCACATCATCATGCTGAGGCAGGCGACGGTCGCGAACACGATCGGATTGCCGGCGCCGCCTTCGGCCCGTATGCCCAGCCCGTGATATTGCACGACCGCCAGCAGCAGGGCGCCAAAACAGGCGGCGGCGCTCGCCAGCACGACGATGCGCGTCAGCGTGGTTTTCTCGGTAATGCTCCAGGTCGCGTATGAGACAGGGAAAAACAGGAAGGTGATCAGCCCTGCCAGATGCGGCGCATCCCTGGCGATCGAATTGTTGACGATGGAGGCGAGCACGCTGGCTGCGCAATAGGCATAGATGGCCACCGTCATCGCGGTCATCGGCCGGTCGATGTTGAAACGCCGTCTTTTCAGCGCAAGCAGAAGCACCGACCACAGGCCGCCGCCATTGAACAAAAAGCTGACCGCCGATCCCAGTACCGGCGGGAAAAAGAAGCACAAAATGGAGAAGGTGACGTTGATCCGTGACGGCGAAACGTGCTGCTTGATGGCGGAAATCGGGGTCAATGCTCTGGTTCACAATGCGCTGGGTCGCTTGGCGACGGACGATGTTTGGCGGCGGCATTTGCGGCATGCCGCCCGGCGCAGGTTCAGGAGCCGGTATAGCGGCTGGGTGCGGTTTTCGAAAGTGCGACGAGGTCGGGCCGGCATTTCTTTCGGTTCAGGCAAGATTTTTCTGGGCCTTTGAAGGCTGTCGGTTCGCCGGGCAGGAATTTCCGGATTCGGAGCTTCTCATGGAAAATTCGTTCCCGATCGGTGTGGCCGCCGGCCTTTCCAGCGTTGTTATATCAGGTGGCGATCTGCTAGAACGCCGGCACGAACCGATAGTGTCCAGCAGTGAAGCTTGAACCGGGCGCCTGACAAGGACGCCCGATCCATCTGATGCAAGGTCTGGATGGCACGAGAGAACGCTCACAGTCCATGAACATCGCGCTTACGCATCTGCAGCGGCTCGAGGCCGAGTCCATCCACATCTTCCGTGAGGTTGCCGCCTCCTTCTCCAAGCCGGTGATGCTCTATTCCGTCGGCAAGGATTCCTCCGTGCTGATGCATCTGGCGATGAAGGCCTTCTATCCGGCCAAGCCGCCTTTCCCCTTCCTGCATGTCGACACCACCTGGAAGTTCCGCGAGATGATCGCCTTTCGCGACCAGATGGCGCAGAAGCTCGGCTTCGACCTGCTGGTCCACGTCAATGAAGACGGCGTGCGCGACGGTATCAACCCCTTTGACCATGGCTCGAACACCCACACCCATGTCATGAAGACGGTGGCGTTGCGCCAGGCGCTCGACAAATACGGCTTTGACGCTGCCTTCGGCGGGGCTCGGCGCGACGAGGAGAAGTCGCGCGCCAAGGAGCGCATCTTTTCCTTCCGCAACGCCCAGCATGTCTGGGACCCGAAGAACCAGCGGCCGGAGATGTGGAAGATCTTCAACACCCGCATCGCGCCGGGCGAATCGATCCGCGTGTTTCCGCTGTCGAACTGGACCGAGCTCGATATCTGGCAGTACATTCTGCAGGAAAACATCCCGATCGTGCCGCTCTATTTCGCCAAGGAGCGGCCGGTGGTCGAACGCGACGGCATGCTGATCATGAAGGATGACGATCGCATGCAATTGCGCCCCGGTGAGACGATGGAGAACCGTCTGGTGCGTTTCCGCACGCTCGGCTGTTATCCGCTGACCGGCGCCATCGAATCCGACGCCGACACGCTCGAAGCCATCGTCGGCGAGATGCTGACGGCGCGCACCTCCGAGCGCCAGGGCCGCCTCATCGACCGCGATGAAGCCGGCTCGATGGAAAAGAAGAAGCGCGAGGGATATTTCTGAGCATGCGCCATATCCTGGCCAAGAGCCTCGCTCCCACCGACGGCGTGCGCGAATACATGGCGGCGCAGGAGAAGAAGTCGCTGCTGCGCTTCCTCACCTGCGGCTCGGTCGACGACGGCAAGTCGACGCTGATCGGCCGTCTTCTGTCCGACACAAAGCAGATCTTCGAGGACCAGCTCGCCGCACTCGAGCGCGATTCCCGCAAGCACGGCACCACTGGCGACGACATCGACTTCGCGCTTCTGGTCGACGGCCTCGAGGCCGAGCGCGAGCAAGGCATCACCATCGACGTCGCCTACCGCTTCTTCGCCACGCCCAAGCGCAAGTTCATCGTCGCCGACACCCCCGGCCATGAACAGTACACCCGCAACATGGCGACCGGCGCATCGACTGCCGATCTCGCCATCGTGCTGATCGATGCGCGCCAGGGTGTGCTGCGCCAGACCCGGCGCCACTCGATCATCGCTTCGCTGCTCGGCATCCGCCATATCGTGCTTGCCGTCAACAAGATCGACCTCGTCGATTTCGACCAGGCGGTGTTCGACCGTATCGTCGAGGATTACCGGCATTTCTCGCACGAGCTCGGCTTCCAGACGATCGTGCCGATCCCGATGTCGGCCCGCTATGGCGACAATGTCACCAGCCGCTCCGGCAAGACGGCGTGGTATTCCGGCCCGTCGCTGATCGAGCATCTCGAAACCGTATCGGTCGACGAGGCCGCGGTCGAACTGCCGTTCCGGTTTCCGGTGCAGTATGTCAACCGGCCCAATCTCGACTTCCGCGGCTTTGCCGGCACCATCGCGTCCGGCTCCGTCGCGCAGGGCGACGAGGTGGTGGTCGCCAAATCCGGCAAGGCCTCGCGGGTCAAGCGCATCGTCGCGCAAGGCGGCGATCTTGCCCAGGCGGTGGCCGGCCAGGCCATCACCCTTGTGCTCGATGACGAGGTCGAGGTCTCCAGAGGCAACATGCTGGTGTCGCCGGCGGCACGGCCGCAGGTCGCCGACCAGTTCGCCGCCAACATCGTCTGGTTCGACGAGGCAGCGCTGCTGCCGGGACGCTCCTATATACTGCGCACCGAGACCGACCAGACCAGCGCCACCGTCACCGACCTGAAATACCGCGTCAACGTCAACGACTTCGCTCGCGAGGCGGCGAAGTCGCTCGAGATGAACGAAGTCGGCATCTGCAATATCTCGACCCGGGCGCCGATCGCCTTCGACACCTTCGCCGACAACCGCGATACTGGCGCCCTCATCCTGATCGACCGCATCACCAATGCCACGGTCGGCGCCGGCATGATCCTGCATTCCTTGCGCCGCGCCGAAAACATCCATTGGCAGTCGCTCGATGTCGGCAAGCGCGGCCGCTCCGACCTCAAGAGCCAGCGCCCCGCCGTATTCTGGTTCACCGGTCTTTCCGGCTCGGGCAAGTCGACCATCGCCAATCTGCTTGAGAAGAAGCTGTTCGCTTCGGGGCGTCACACCTACATTCTCGACGGCGACAATGTCCGCCACGGCCTCAACCGCGATCTCGGCTTCACCGACGCCGATCGGGTCGAAAACATCCGCCGTGTCGCCGAAGTGGCAAAGCTGATGGCCGATGCCGGGCTGATCGTCATCGTCTCCTTCATTTCGCCCTTCAGCGCCGAGCGGCGCATGGCCAGGGAGTTGATGGCCGACGGCGAGTTCGTCGAAGTGTTCGTCGATACGCCGTTCGAGGAATGCGCCCGACGCGACCCGAAAGGCCTTTACGCACGGGCGCTGAATGGCGAGATCAAGAACTTCACCGGCGTCGATTCCCCGTATGAAGCTCCCGAAAATCCCGAAATCCATCTCAAGACACTCGGCAAGACGGCCGAGGAGATGGTAGAGGCTCTGGAACACTGGCTGAATGAGCGCGACATTGCCGAAGACCAATATGACAGCGGCGGCGGCATCTGACGACGAAGTGATGCTCGACGGGTTAGAGCGCCCGGCGCGGGCCGCCGGGCGCCGGGGGGTGCGGGGGGTGCAGGGCCGCGGGGCGGTCGCCAGCCAGGGGGGCCCCGAGCCCGGGTCGGGCGGCGCCCGCGGGGGGGGGGCGCTC
>NZ_JAMYMJ010000017.1:0-97819 GCF_040318435.1 Mesorhizobium sp. M1143
TGCGTGTAATTGGCATGCTCGCGGGGCGGGCGCTGAGCGTCGCGGATGCGGGGCTGGGCCGTGCATACGCGGCCGAGCCGACCACGCCGCGGGCGCGGGGGGCGTTTCCCGCCGAGGGCAAGATCAAATACGTCGCCCGCGATTCCATCCTGGAGTTCAAGGCGCTGCCCGAATATCACGAGCCCGAGTGGGTCACCGAGAAATACGTCAAGACTGGCAAGCTGCCGCCGGTCAAGGATCGCCTGCCGAAGGAGCCGCTGGTGTTCAAGACCGGCAACATGCCGGACGGCATCGGCGTTTATGGCGACACCATGCGCCACGTCATTGGCGGCCGGCCGGAAGGCTGGAATTATGGCGCCGGCCAGACCCAAGGATGGGGCGGCATCGACATCGGCCTTTCGGAATGCCTGACGCGCACCGCGCCTTTGTTCCAGGTCGAGGCCAAGGACACCGAGCCGCTGCCCAACCTCGCCAGGAGCTGGGACTGGTCGAAGGATGGCCACACGCTGACCATGCACCTGGTCGAAGGCGCCAAATGGTCTGACGGCGTTGCCTTCAATGCCGACGATGTCATGTTCTACTGGGACGATGAGGTCGTCGACCCCAATGTCTCGCCGTTGAACGGCGCCACAGCGGAAACCTTCGGTGTCGGCACGACGCTGAAGAAGGTCGACGATTACACCGTCGAGTGGACCTTCAAGGACGCTTTCCCCAAACAGTATCTCTACGCCATGGCCTATGGCACCTTCTGCCCCGGCCCAGCGCATATCCTCAAGCCGCAGCATCCGAAGTACTCGAAGAATACCTACGAGCAGTTCAAGAACGCGTTCCCGCCGGAATATATGAACATTCCGGTGATGGGCGCCTGGGTGCCGGTGGAGTATAGGCCTGACGACATCATCGTCTTGCGCCGCAATCCCTACTACTGGAAGGTCGACGAGAAGGGCAACCAGCTGCCCTATCTCAACGAACTGCACTACAAGCTGTCGACCTGGGCCGACCGCGACGTGCAGGCGGTGGCAGGGGCCGCCGACTTCTCCAACCTCGAGCAGCCGGAGAATTTCGTCGCTTCGCTGAAGCGAGCGGCGGACAAGGACGCGCCGGCCCGGCTCGCCTTTGGCCCGCGCCTGATCGGCTACAATCTGCGCATGAACTTTTCCGCCAATGGCTGGGGCAATCCCGACGAACGCGGCCAGGCGATCCGCGAGCTCAATCGCAATGAGGACTTCCGCAAGGGCATCACCATGGCGCTCGACCGCAAGGCGCTCGGCGACTCGCTGGTCAAGGGGCCGTTCACCGCCATCTACCCCGGTGGCTTTTCCTCGGGCACCAGCTTCTATGACCGCAACTCGACCGTCTACTATCCCTTCGACATCGAGGGCGCCAAGGCGGAACTGGCCAAGGCTGGTCTCAAGGATACGGATGGCGACGGCTTCGTGAACTTCCCGGCCGGGACCGCCGGCGGCAAGAATGTCGAGATCGTGATGCTGGTCAACAATGACTACGGCACTGACAAGAGCCTCGCCGAAGGCGTCGTCGGCCAGATGGAAAAGCTTGGCATCAGGGTCGTGCTCAACGGCCTCAACGGCACCCAGCGTGATGCCTCGCAATATTCCGGCCGCTTCGACTGGCTGATCAGGCGCAACGAGCAGGAGCTGACTTCCGTCGTGCAGAATACCGTGCAACTCGCGCCCGTCGGACCCAAGACCAGCTGGGATCACCGCGCGCCCGAAAGCGGCGTGGTCGACCTGATGCCGTTCGAAAAGGAGCTTGTCGACATCGTCAACAAGTTCGTCTCCTCGTCAGACAATGACGAGCGCGCCAGCCTGATGAAGACGTTCCAGAAGATCTCGACGGAGCATGTCTACAATATCGGACTGACCGAATATCCCGGCGCCCTGATCATCAACAAGCGCTTCTCCAACATCCCGCAGGGAACGCCGATCTTCATGTTCAACTGGGCCGAGGATTCGATCGTGCGCGAACGCGTCTTCGTCGCCGCCGACAAGCAGCAAAAATACGAACTCTTTCCCGACCAGCTTCCCGGCAAGCCCGGCGACAAGGGTCCGACGAACTGAGTTTCCTCCCCTGGCTGACGCCCGGCCGCGCGGCGCGCGCGGCCGGGACGGAGTAAGGTCAGCGGCAACAGATTAGATCAAAGGAGGAGAAACGGTCCGATGCTGCGATTCCTGGCCATGCGCATAGCATCGGCGGTCCCGGTCATGGTCATCCTGAGCCTGGTCACCTTTGCCATCATCCAGGCGCCGCCGGGCGACTATGCCGACTATATCCGCTCGCAGCTTATCAACCAGGGCGGGGCGTCTTTTGCCGAAGCCGACGCGCAGGCGCAGGCCTATAGGGTCGAGCACGGCCTCGATAAACCGCTGCCCGTCCAGTACCTGAACTGGGTCGCCGGCATCATCACCCGCGGCGATTTCGGCTACAGCCTCTATTACAACAAGCCGGTCGCCGCCGTGGTCGGCGAGCGGCTGCCGCGCACGCTGCTGCTGGCACTGGTCTGCCATCTGCTGGCGTCGGTGCTCGGCATCACCTTCGGCATCTGGGCGGCGACCAGGCAATACACATGGATCGACTCGGCGCTGTCGGCCATCTCCTTCCTCGGCATGACCGTGCCGCGCTTCCTGATGGCGCTGATCATCGTCTATCTCCTGGTCTTCCAGTTCAACGTGTCGGAGATCGGCAGCTTCTTCTCGCCGCAATATGGCGGCGCGCCGTGGTCGTGGGCGAAATTCGCCGATCTCGTCAAGCATGTCTGGCCGGTGGTGGCGATCGCCACCTTCGGCGGGCTCGCCTACAATATGCGCGTCATGCGCGGCAATCTGCTCGATACGCTGAACGCGCAATATGTCGAGACGGCCAAGGCCAAGGGCCTGACCGGCAGCGCCGTCGTCATGCGCCATGCCGTGCCCAACGCACTGCACCCGCTCATCATGTATCAGGGCGTGGTGCTGCCCTACATGCTGACCGGCGAGATCGAGACGGGCATCATCTTTGCGCTGCCCACGGTCGGGCCCGCCATCGTCGGCTCGATGGCGGTCGGCGACGTTTATGTCACGGCGACCTTCATGATGGTGCTGTCGGCAACGCTGATCGTCGGCAACATCATCGCCGACATGCTGCTCGCGCTGCTCGATCCGCGCGTACGCCAGTTCAGGGAGAGCTAGATGCTGGCGCGTGACCCATCCCCGCCGCCGCCCCCGGCTGAAGCAACCGCGATTGCGACCCCACGCGGCAATGAGAGCTATATGGCGCTGGTCTGGCGCCGGCTGAGGCGCTCCTGGACCGGCATGGCCGGGCTGATCCTGGTCGTGCTTCTGGTGCTGATGGCGCTGTTTGCCGATTTCTTCGCGCCGATGGACCCCAAGGCGACCGATGTCGCTTTCGCCCCGCCGCAAGTGATGAGTTTTCACGACAGAGACGGGAATTTCGTGCTCCAGCCGCGGGTCTATGCGCTGGCGGATTCTGCAGACCTCGACCCGGTCACCTTCCAGCCGGTCGTCGGGCCGGATTACGAGCATCCGCGCCTGCTCGGCTTCTTCGTCAAGGGCGCCGACTACCGGCTGCTTGGCCTGATCCCCGCCAACCGGCATTTCTTCGCTTCGGCCGACGGCCAGCCGGTGCATTTTCTCGGCACCGACAAATTCGGCCGCGATGTGTTGTCGCGCGCCATCCAGGGCTCGCGCGTCTCGCTGATGATCGCGCTGACGGTGGTGTTCATCATCACCGTCATCGGCACCACGGTCGGCATGGTCTCGGGCTATTTCGGCGGCCGCTTCGACGTCTGGATGCAGCGCTTTGTCGAGTTGGTGCTCGCTTTCCCGCAATTGCCGCTTTATCTTGCGCTGACGACGCTGATCCCGGTGACCGCGCCGACCAACGTCTTCCTCGCCTTTGTCATCATCGTCATGTCGGCGCTGGGCTGGGCGCAGATGTCGCGCGAGGTGCGCGGCAAGACGCTGGCGCTGGCGCGGATCGACTATGTGCGCGCCGCCATGGCGGTCGGCGCCACCGACATGCGCATCATCATGCAACACATTTTCCCCAATGTGATGAGCCACGTCATCGTCGCCGTGACGATCGCCATCCCGACGGTGGTACTGCTCGAAGCCTTTCTCGGCTTCCTCGGCTTCGCGGTGAAGCCGCCGCTGATCTCGTGGGGGCTGATGCTGCAGGACACGGCTACCTATTCGGTCATCGGCACCTATCCGTGGATCCTGTCGCCGGTCGGCTTCGTGCTGATCACCGTCTTTGCCTTCAACGCGCTGGGCGACGGCCTGCGCGATGCCGTCGATCCCTATTGAGGTGGCCGGGATGACTGTAGCGCTCGCAGCCACCTTCGCACCAGCCGTCCGGTTCGACCATGCCGGCCGCCACGACCAACCCATCATCGATGCCCGCAACATCGAGGTCGCCTTCAAGGTCGAGCACGGCGTCGTCGACGCGGTGAAGGATGTCTCGTTCCAGCTCTATCGCGGGGAGACGATCGCCATCGTCGGCGAGTCCGGTTCCGGCAAGTCGGTGACGGCGCGCGCTGTCATGGGGCTCTTGTCAAAGCGGGCCACCGTGTCGCCGAAATCCACCATCCACTATTGCGGGCAGGACATACTGAAATTCCCCGAGAGCGCCCGGCGCAAGTTGCGCGGCAATCGCATCTCGATGATCTTCCAGGAGCCGATGAGCTCGCTCAACCCGATCTATACGGTCGGCAGTCAGATCGTCGAGGCGATCAGAGTGCATCGAAAGGTCAGCCGCAAGCAAGCCTGGGCGCGGGCGCTCGAGCTTTTGCGGCATGTCCAGATCCCCGAGCCGGAAGCGCGCATCAAACAGTATCCGCACCAGATGTCGGGCGGGCAGCGCCAGCGCGTGATGATCGCCATGGCGCTCGCCAACGACCCCGATGTGCTGATCGCCGACGAGCCAACGACAGCGCTCGACGTCACGGTGCAAGCACAGATCCTCAATTTGATCCGCAATCTGCAAAAAGAACTCAGGATGGCGGTCATCCTGATCACCCACGACCTCACCGTGGTGCGGAAATTCTCGGACTATGTCTATGTCATGCAGCATGGCGAGATGTGCGAGCACAACGTTACCGAGCGGCTGTTCGCCGACCCGCAGCATGCCTATACCAAGCGGCTGCTCGCTTCAGAGCCGCACGGCAAGCCGCAGCCGCTGCCGGAAAACAGCGGCACCATCCTCGAGGCCCGCAATATGCGCGTCTGCTTCATGCTGCGCCATGGCAGCTTCCTGAAGCCGGACTGGCGCGAGCTGGTCGCCGTCGACGATCTCGGCCTGAAGCTTTGCCGCCACGAGACACTGGGGCTGGTCGGCGAATCCGGCTCCGGCAAGACCACCTTCGGTCTCGCCTTGCTCAGACTCACCGAGGCCAAGCGCGGCGAGGTCAGCTTCGACGGCCAGCCGATCCACGGCCTGTCGCGCGCCGAGATGCGGCCGCTGCGCTCGCGCATGCAGGTCGTTTTTCAGGATCCGTTCTCGTCGCTCAACCCGCGTATGACGATCGGCCAGATCATCGAGGAAGGGCTGGTCGTCAACAGGATCGGCGCGACACGGCGCGAGCGGATCGATCGGGTTCGCGACGCCCTGGTCAGCGCCGGCATGCCCGGCGATATCCTGTCGCGGTTCCCGCACGAATTTTCCGGCGGCCAGCGGCAGCGCATCGCCATTGCCCGAGCCATCGCGCTGGAGCCCGAATTCATCCTGCTCGACGAACCGACATCGGCGCTCGACCTTTCGGTGCAGGCGCAGATCATCGACCTGTTGCGCAAGCTGCAGGACGAACGCGGCCTTAGCTATCTCTTCATTTCGCACGACCTCAAGGTCGTGCGCGCGCTCTGCCACCGTGTCATCGTCATGCAGAACGGCAAGATCGTCGAACAGGGGACTGTCGACGAGGTCCTCACCCATCCCAAGACCGCCTACACCGAACGGCTCGTCAGGGCCGCCTTCGACGTGGCGTAGCAAAGTGCCGGAGGTTTAATAGTGGCAAGACATCCCAGGATCACCTTCATTGGCGCGGGTTCGACCGTGTTCATGAAGAACATTGTCGGCGACGTGCTGCAGCGCCCATCGCTGTCAGGCGCGACGATCGCGCTGATGGACATCAATCCGCAGCGGCTGGAAGAGAGCGCCATCGTCGTCAACAAGCTGATCGCAACGCTGGGCGTGAAGGCGAAGGCCGAGACCTATTCCGACCAGCGCAGGGCGCTCGCCGGCGCCGACTTCGTCGTCGTCGCCTTCCAGATCGGCGGCTTTGAGCCCTGCACCGTCACCGATTTCGAGGTGCCGAAGAAATACGGCCTGCGCCAGACCATTGCCGACACGCTCGGCGTCGGCGGCATCATGCGCGGCCTCCGGACCGTGCCGCATCTGTGGAAGATCTGCGAGGACATGCTGGCCGTCTGCCCCGACGCGATCATGCTGCAATACGTCAACCCGATGGCGATCAACACCTGGGCGATTTCAGAGAAATTTCCTGACATCAAACAGGTCGGCCTCTGCCATTCGGTGCAAGGCACAGCGATGGAACTGGCGCACGATCTCGACATTCCCTACGACGAGATACGCTACCGCTCGGCCGGCATCAACCACATGGCCTTCTACCTGAAGTTCGAGCACCGGCAGCCGGATGGCTCTTACCGCAACCTCTATCCGGACCTCGTCCGCGCCTATCGCGAGGGCAGGGCACCGAAGCCGGGCTGGAACCCGCGGTGCCCCAACAAGGTGCGCTACGAGATGCTCACGCGGCTCGGCTATTTCGTCACCGAAAGCTCCGAGCATTTCGCCGAATACACGCCCTATTTCATCAAGGAAGGCCGCCCCGACCTGATCGACAAGTTCGGCATTCCGCTCGACGAATATCCCAAGCGCTGCATCGAACAGATCGAGCGCTGGAAGGGCCAGGCCGAGGCCTATCGCTCGGCCGACCGCATCGAAGTCGAGCAATCGAAGGAATACGCGTCCTCGATCATGAACTCGGTGTGGACCGGGGAGCCTTCGGTGATCTACGGCAATGTCCGCAACAATGGCTGCATCACCTCGCTGCCGGACAATTGCGCCGCCGAGGTGCCGTGTCTGGTGGACGCCTCCGGCATCCAGCCGACCTATATTGGCGAGCTGCCGCCGCAACTCACCGCGTTGATACGCACCAACATCAATGTGCAGGAACTGACGGTGCAGGCGTTGATGACCGAAAACCGCGAGCACATCTACCACGCGGCGATGATGGACCCGCATACGGCGGCCGAACTCGATCTCGACCAGATCTGGGCGCTGGTCGATGAGTTGCTGGCGACACATGGCGACTGGCTGCCGACCTGGGCGCGTGGGAGCGCCAAGGTCCGGGCCGCCTGAGCGCTGCTGCGGCGGTATCTACTCCACCGTCAGGCCTCCGGTGGCGCCGGCAACCGGTGGCGCAGTTCCTCGACCAGCACGCGCTCGTTCTCCGAATAGTCGATCGGAACGACGACGAGATGGACGCCACCGCCGGCAAAAGCCTGTTCAAGCGTCGATTGTATTTCTGAGACGGCGCCGACCCTGGTTCCCTTGGCGCCATAGGCCTCGGCATATCTGACGAAATCGGGATTGCCGAAGGTCATGCCGAAATCGGGGAACCGGTCGACCGCCTGCTTCCAGCGGATCATGCCGAAAGCATTGTCCTCGATGATCAGCACGACGAGGTTGAGCTTCAGCCTGACGGCGGTTTCCAGTTCCTGGCTGTTCATCATGAAGCCGCCATCGCCGCAGATCGCCATGACGCGGCGTGCGGGATAGAGCATCGCGGCCGTCATCGCCGAGGGCAGGCCGGCGCCCATCGTGGCCAGGGCGTTGTCGAGCAGCAAAGTGTTGGCGACGCGCGTGCGGTAATTGCGCGCGAACCAGATCTTGTACATGCCGTTGTCGAGCGCCAGGATGCCATCGGCCGGCATCACCGCGCGCACGTCATGAACCAGACGCTGCGGCGTGAAACGGTCTTCGGTGGCGCGGGCGGCAATGCGGGTCAAAATGCCTTCGCGCAATGGCAGCAACGCTTGCGCGTTGGGGATCTTGCCCTCGATCCGGTCGGCAAGCAGCCTGAGCGAAGCGCCGATGTCACCGATCACTTCGGTCTGCGGGAAATAGACCTGCTCGACATTGGCTGGCTGGTAACCGACATGGATCACCTTCGGTCCCTTGTCGCCCATAATGAAGGGCGGCTTCTCGATCGTGTCGTGGCCGATGGTGATGATGAGGTCGGCCTGTTCTATCGCCTCATGCACATAGTCGCGCTCCGACAGCGCCGCTGTGCCCATGTAGAGTTCGGTGCCGCCGGGCACCGTGCCCTTGCCCATCTGGGTGGTGAAATAGGGAATGCCGGTTCTGATGACGAACTGGGCGAGGTCGGAGGTCGAGCGCGGCCGCGACGCGGCGGCGCCCAGCATCGCCAGCGGCCGCTGCGCCTTGATGATCATCTCAGCGGCACGGTCGAGCGCCAGCGGGCTGGCCAGCGGAAGCTCGACCGGATGCGGCGGGATCAGCGCGACATCGTCGCACTCCTCGGCCGCGATGTCTTCGGGCAGTTCCAGATGCACCGGCCCCGGACGCTCCTCCTCGGCAATCCGAAACGCTTCGCGCACCACGGCGGGAATGGTCTTCGCCGAGATGATCTGACGTGACAGCTTGGTCAACGGCTTCATCGCGGCGACGATGTCGACGATCTGGAAGCGGGCCTGGCGCGACGAGCGGATGCCCTTCTGCCCGGTGATCATGATCATCGGCATGGCGCCGAGCAGCGCATAGGCGGCACCCGTCGTCAGGTTCAGGGCGCCGGGTCCCAGCGTGGTGATGCACACACCTGGCTTGCCGGTGAGCCTGCCATGGGTGGCGGCCATGAACGCCGCCGCCTGCTCATGACGGGTGAGGATGAGCTGGATCGAGGATTTGCGGATGGATTCGACGACGTCCAGGTTTTCTTCGCCGGGAATGCCGAAGATGCGATCGACGCCCTCATTCTCGAGGGCGGCAACAAGCAGGTCAGAACCTTTGGGCACGAAGCATCTCCTGGGCAAAGCGGCGGCGAACCGCGTCGGGATATGATCAGACATAGTGCTGGCAAAGTCCTACCGCGAGGCGCGGCCGCCGCCAATATCGCTCTGCCTTACAGATCCTTCCGTTTCCTGAATTGGCCGGGCGAGACGCCGGCGTGGCGCCTGAAGGCGGTGGAGAAGGCGGCTTCCGAGCTGTAGCCGACCGCCTCGGCGACTTGGCCCAGGCTCTTGCCCTCGTGCAGCAGCCGGCTGGCCTGCCGCATGCGGCAGCCGAAGAGATAGGCCATGGGCGCTTCGCCGACGAGATCGCGAAAGCGGGCGGCAAAGGTTGCCCTGGAGAGCCCGACCGCGCGTGCCAGGGTCTCGATCGTCCAGTCGTGGCCATAGGCTTCATGCAGGGTCGCGAGCGCTCTGGCGATCGCGGGGTCCTGCAATCCCCTCAGCCAACCTGGATTGTCCATGCTTTCCAGACCGGAGCGCAAGGCGCGCGTGACGATGGCCCCAGACAGGCGAGCCATTACTACGTCGCTGCCGGGACCTTCGTCGGTCGCTTCCACCAGCAAGGCCTCGACATAGCCACGCAGCCATTTGGGCAGACGGCCATTCGATCCCCGGATGTGAACGATGCGCGGCAGGCCGGCAAGTGCCGGATGGTCGGCGTCGCGAAAGGCGAAGGCGCCGCACAGGATGACGGTCTTTTCGCCTTCGCCGCCGCTGCGAATACGCCCGGCTGCGGTTTGGGTCGCCAGTTCGGCGGCGGGGACGTTCGCGCTTTTGAGCGCGCCGGGCGACCGCAGCACATGCGGATCGGCGCGCGGTGCAATGATCAGGTCGCCGGCATCGAGAGGCTCGACATCTTCCTCACCGAACACCGCCTCGCATCGCCCCTTGATGACGACGTGAATGCCGCGAAGTCCAGCCTGGCTGAACGAGATCGCCCAGGGCGCGGCCAGTTCGAGGCGCCGGTACCCGGCGGCTGCGAAGTGCAATTCGCGCATGAGGGTAGCCAGGAGATCCACGCTTCGCTCCAGAAACAGACGATCGATAAATCAATCCAGACGCTGTCGAATAGCGCGCCGGCCTTACTGGACCTAGCTATGCCCGACAGGCCGCTTGCCGGCGATAACGAAACTCAGGAGTTATTCATGCCGCCAATCGAGCTTTTTGTCGCGCAGCTTTGTCCCTATGCGCACCGTGTCAGGCTCGCCCTTGCCGAGAAAGGCCTGCAGGCGACGGAAATCGAAATCGATCTGCGCAACAAGCCGGCGTGGTTCCTGAAACTCACGCCGACGGGAAAGGTGCCGCTGCTGCGCCATCAGGGGCAATATGTCAGGGAGTCGGCGATCATCTGCGAATATCTCGATGATGCATTCCCCGAACGGCCGATTTTCCCCAGGGATGCTCATGCCCGCGCTGAGGCGCGCATCTGGATCAGCTTCGCCGACACGCAGCTTTACGCCAGGACGGCAACCATGATGCACAGTTCCGACGCTATGGTTCATGAGCGGATCAAGGCCCAGCTTGGCGACGCCCTGCGCTTTGTGGAACAGCATGCCTTTGCGAGGCGAGGGGCGGACGAACGGTTTTTGCTGGGCTCGGAATTCAGCGCCGCCGACGTCGCCTTCTATCCCTGGTTCGAACAGCTGTGCGTGCTTGAGAAATATCTGGGCTTTGCCATGCCGACCGAATGCGAGCGCCTGCTGCGGTGGCAGGAAACGGTTGCCGCCAGGGAGGCGGTGCGGACCTGCGCAAGGTCGCCCGGCTTCTACCTGGAATCCTATGGCCGGCTTCTCGCGGCCTGAGACGAGCGGGCAAACGGAAAAAAATTCCTCACTATGGTGCTGCAAGGTCAGTCATTTGCTTCTTGCGGCAGGCGCAAGCCTGTAAATATGCGGCATCAAGCAGGTCCGCGAGAGGTGAGAGAAACATGCCCAATCCAACCGTCGTCGGGTTTTCCGGCAATTTCACCCGGCCGTCCAAGACGCGCGGCTTCGTCGACCAGGTCGTCAGGGACATTGCGCGCCAGCATGGATTGTCGGCGAGTACCTACGACATCGAAGACCTCGGCCCCTCACTTGGCGCTGCCAAATGGGCGCGCGATCTCGACGGTCAGGCGCGGGCAATCTTCGACAGCGTCGTCAATGCCGATGTGCTGGTGGTGGGGTCGCCGACCTACAAGGGCAGCTACACCGGCCTGTTCAAGCACTTCTTCGATCTGTTCGATCCCGCTTCCTTGCGCGGTAAGCCGGTGGTGCTGCTTGCCACCGGCGGTAACGATCGCCACGCGTTGATCGTCGAGCACCAGTTGCGGCCGCTGTTCGGCTTCTTCGAGGCGCTGACGCTGCCGACAGGGGTCTATGCCACGGACAAGGATTTTTCCGATGGCGTGCTGCGGGCAGAACCCATCCTGAAGCGCGTCGAGCAGGTCGTCGGCGAGGTCGGGCTGGTGCTGGCCAATCGCTCAGCTGCCGGCGTCGCGGCCGGATAGCACGCAGATTTTTACGTGATCCGCAAATCAATACCCCGCCGGCCAGGCCTGGCGGGGTATCGCCGTGCAAAGGTTCCCGCGCTTGCGGTCATCCTGAGCGACGATGACAACGCGGCTTGGCTAACTCCGAAATCCATTTCAGACGGATTTATCGCGATAACTAGTTCCTGTCCGCCGGCTTCGAACGCATCCTTGACACGGTCTCGCGCTCGGCGCGCTTGGAGCGCAGCGGCGGCAGGCCGCGGTCGATCAGGTCCATGTCTTCCAGAACCATGTCGCCCATGCGCTTGAAGGCGATGTCGAGCGCGCCGGCGCGATGGGCGGAGCGCAGGAAGCCGGGGATCGCACGGACCGGATGGTCCGCCGCCAGCGGCTCTTCGGGGAAGACATCGCTGGCGGCAAGGATGTGACCACTCTTCACCGCCGCCATCAAGGCCGGAAAATCGACGACGCCGGCGCGGCTGAGCAGGATGAAGGCGGCGCCCTTGCGCATGCTGGCAAAGGCATCGGTGCCGAGAAAACCCTGGTTCTCCGAGGTCACCGAAGCGACGACGAAGACGAAGTCACTGGTCGACAGCACCTCGTCGAGCGAGGCCGGTTCGACGCCATTGTCGATCAGGATCGATGGCGGCAGCCAGGGATCGAAGACCTTGGTGCGGGTACGAAAGCCCGACAGCAGCCGGTTCAGCGCACGGCCGAGATCGCCGAAGCCGATGATGCCGACATCGGCGCCGGACAGAAGCCGCGCCGTCAAATTGCCATCGCCGCCCCACAGCTCCTCGCCTTTGCGGAAAGCGAGGTCGGCATCGACAATATTTCGGGCAAGGTTGAGCGCCATGGCGAGGCCAAGCTCGGCCACCGGCTCGGCGAAGACGAGGCCGGTGGTGACGACATGGATGCCGCGCGCAAACAGCGTCTCATAGGGCATGTTGTTGATGAGGTTGGTCTCGACATTGAAGACGCAACGCAGCGCCTGCATCCGGTCCAAGGTCTCGGGCGAGATCGGCGGCTGGCCGATAATATAGCGGGCTTCGGCAAGCACGTCGGCGGGCAAGTTCGCCACGCCCTCGGCCGTCGTCTCGACGACGCGGTAATGCGCCTTGAGGCGCGCCAGCTGCGGTGAGGTGAAGATCAGGTCGAGCGTGCGTGGTTCCGGCGCGCTGATGACCAGCGGCAGGGCCTTGTTTGGCATAACGACTCCTCCCCGGCGCGATCCGTATCGCGTATTTTGCTTTGCACTTGCGGTAGTCCCCAAAACCGCTTGCCGCCGTCCGGCGGCATGTGCTTGAGGGGTAAAATACCCACGATTAAACGATTTACAACTCCGGGAGGGGCCGCCGATCGCGTGGCTCGAGCCTTGCCGGGTTTTGATGCGGGAATCCGTTGGCTCGCCAGGCAACGGCCCTGAGGGCTCCTTTCCTTCTCCCCTGTGAGAGAAGGTGCAGTCAAAACGGATAGTGCTGCCCCGGATCCTCGATGGTCAGCCAGCGCAGGTCGGTGAACTCGGCAATCGAGGCCTTGCCGCCGAAGCGGCCGTAGCCTGAACCCTTGACGCCGCCGAACGGCATTTGTGCCTCGTCGCCGACGGTCGGGCCGTTGATGTGGCAGATACCGGCTTCGATGCGCGCGGCGACCGTCATGGCACGGCGGATGTCGCGGCTGAACACGGCTGAGGACAGGCCGTATTCGGTGTCGTTGGCGACACGTACCGCTTCGTCCTCGCCCTCAACGCGGATCACGGGCTTGACCGGGCCGAAGGATTCTTCCGAATAGACGCGCATCGCCGGCGTCACGTGGTCGAGCAATGTCGCCTCGACCACGGTTCCGGTGCGCTTGCCGCCGGCCACAAGCCTGGCGCCCTTGGCGACGGCGTCGGCAACCAGTTCTTCCATCTTGTCGGCGGCCTGGCTGCTGATCAGCGAACCGAGCACGACATGGCCGCGCGGGTCGCCGGCCGGCAGCTGCGCCGCGCGGACGGCGAGCTTGGCGACGAATTCGTCGGCGACCTTTTCATCAACGACCAGACGCTCGGTCGACATGCAGATCTGGCCCTGATGCATGTAGGCGCCGAAGGTCGCCGCATTGACCGCGGCGTCGATGTCGGCATCGTCCAGCACGACCAGCGGCGCCTTGCCGCCAAGTTCGAGCAGCGCTGGCTTCAAGTGACGGCCGGCGAGTTCGGCAATGATCCTGCCGACCTTCGTCGAGCCGGTGAAGTTGACGCGTCTGACTGCTGGGTGCGCGACCAGTGTTTCGACGATTGCCGCTGCGTCCTTGGGGTCATTGGTGACGACATTGATGACGCCCTTGGGCAGGCCGGCCTCGACCAGCACCTGGCCGATCAGCCGGTGCGTGCCTGGGCACATTTCCGAAGCTTTCAGCACAACCGTGTTGCCGCAGGCGATCGGCATGGCGATGGCACGGGTTCCGAGGATGACCGGTGCATTCCACGGCGCGATGCCGAGGCAGACGCCGGCCGGCTGGCGGATCGCCATGGCCAGCGTGCCGGGCTTGTCGGAGGGAATGACCTCGCCCGAAATCTGCGTCGTCATGGCGGCTGCCTCGCGCAGCATTTTGGCGGCGAGCATGACGTTGAAGCCAGCCCAGGGGCCGGTCGCGCCGGTTTCTTCCATCATCAACTTGGTGAATTCGCCGACCTTGGAGTCCATGACATCGGCCGCCTTGGACAGCAAAGCGCGGCGCTCGCCCGGACCGGTCTTCGACCACGTCTTGAAAGCGGCAGCAGCGGCTTCGACCGCGGCATTGGCGTCGGCGATGCTGGCTGCGGCAGCGCGGGTCGCCAGCTTGCCGGTGAACGGGTCCATGCGCTCGTAAGAGGCTGAGCCGGAGGCATCCCTTTTGTCGCCGTCGATCAGAAGTCCGATGTCCATTGTTCTCTCCCTCGCTCGCCGTGGAGCGTCTTTTCTATCAATTATCGACCACGATCTGATCCGAACACCGGCTCCCACTTTTCGGGATCATGGTCTAGAAGCCGAGCACCTCGGCATTGATCGATGCTTCAAGCCCACCGTCAACAGGCACATTGGCGCCGTTGACCCAGCGTGCGCCGTCCGAGCACAGGAACAGCACGACAGGCGCGATGTCGCCCGAGGTTCCGGCGCGCCCGACCCTGGCGATGTCGCTGTCCACGCGGGCGTCACCCAGCACATTGCGGAACTGTTTGAGGATCGGCGTCTCGACCGGGCCGGGGCTCACTGCATTGACGCGGATGCCGCGGCTCCTGAACAGATCCTGATGTGCGGCGCGCTGCGTCCACAACAGCAGCAGCTCCTTGGAAACGGGATAGCCTTCCTCGTTCTTCACCTGATGGTCGGCGATCATCTTCGCCACATCGGGAAAGCCTTCGATGCCGACCATCGATGCCGCGCGGTTGAGATTGGCGCGCCAGCCATAGCCGGCGATCGAGGCGACGTTGACCACGGCGCCGCCTTCACGAAGTCTTGGTGCGAGGCCTTCCGAGAGCGCGCGCAGGCCGTAGAAGTTGACCGCCAGTGTCGACACCGCACCGGTGTTGCCGGGGAGGCCGGCGACATTGCAGAGCGCATCGATGCGCTGCGGCAGGCGCCCGAGGAGATCGTCGACGCCGGCCTTGGATGAGATGTCAGCCTTGACGAAACTGCCGGCCGATGCTGCCGGTTCACGCACGTCGACGCCGATCACGTCAGCGCCCAGTTGGCCGGCAAGTTCGGCCGTGCGAGCGCCGATACCAGAGGCGACACCGGTGATGAGGATGGTCTTGCCGAACAGCATGGTCACGCCTTTTCTGGATGCGTTGCGGCCTGTTGCGGCGAGGGCGCCGCGTCGCCATCTGCGGCGTTTGGCGGGAGCCTGACGCGATAGCCGACCGGCAGCAGGCGCAGGCCGAAGCGCTCCTCCAGCGTTCCCCACAGGCCGCGCGGCAGGAAGAGCGAGAACAGCACCGCCGTGGCGCCGAGGCCGATCAGATACCAGACGCCGGCGCCGCCGAACCAGGTCTCGATGAGGAAGAACAGCAGCGCACCCAGAATGGCGCCCTCGAAGGTGCCGATGCCGCCGACCAGCACCATGAAGATCATGTAGGCGGTCCACTGGACGTTGAAGTAGGTTTTCGGCTGGAAGGTGATCGACGTGGCCAACCACAGCGCGCCGGCCATGCCGATGCCGAAGGCGGCGAGCACGAAGAGCAGCCGCTTGGTTCCGGTGACGCGCACGCCGACCGATGCCGCGGCCTCCTCATTGTCCCTGATGGCGCGGATGGCCGCACCCGTGCTGCCACGCAGCAGGCTAAACAGGATGGCAAGGAGCGCCGTCATCGCGGCCAACGCCAGCCAGTAGATCGTCGCCCGCCTGGAACCGGCGTCATAGATGTTGAGCGAGATCAGCGACGTCCCGGTCTCGCCTTGCACCAGCCGGTCGAGATTGACCAGCAGATGGGTGAGCGCCGCGATCACCCACATGCCGATGGCGAACTCGCCGTTCTTAAGCTTCAGCATGAACAGCGACATTGGCCAGGAGATCGCGCCGACGATGATCGCCGAAACGAACAGCGAGGCGAACGGGTTGAGGCCGGCATCGGCCAGACGGATGGCGAAATAGGCGCCGAGGCCGAAGAACACTTGCTGTCCAACCGAAACCAGCCCGCCGAAGCCGGCCAGCGCGTTCCACATCGCTGCCAGGATCACATAGATGAACAAGGCGGTCAGGCGGTCGACGGCGCCGGCCGACAGGAAGTGCGGCGCGATGCCAAGCAGCGCGATGATGACGACGACCGCAATCGCCGAGATGCGCGAGGCGGAGGTGCCGCGCTCGATGACGGGGTCGTTTAAAACCGCGCTCATGATGCTTTCCTCGCGGGCAGGCGCAGCAGGCCGCGCAGGCCAAGGCCGGAGGTGGAGAGCCGGATGAACAGCACGATCAGGAAGGCGACATGGCCGCCGATCAGAAAACCTTGCGGATGGATCTGCGCGCCGAGCGTCTGGGCGAGCGCCAGAACGATGCCGCCGACCAGCGTGCCCCATAGCGAACCGGCGCCGCCGATCACCGCCGCCTCGAAAGCGAACAGCAATTGAGGTGCGCCGGTATAGGGATCGAAGGTGGCGCGCATGGCGAGGAAGGCGCCGGCAAGACCGACCGTGACCATGGCGATGGCGGCGGCGAGGGCGTTGGCGCGGCGCGCATCGACGCCGACGAGACCGGCCGTGTCGGGATCTTCCGACGTGGCGCGGATCGAGCGGCCAAGCCTGGTGTTGGTAAGGAACAGCTGCAGTCCGCCAAGCAATATGACGGCGGCGGCGAACATGATCACGGCAAGCTTGCCGACATAGATGCTGCCCGGCCATTCCCAGGAATCGTAGGAGAGGCTGCCGATATAGGGCGCCAGCGAACGTGTGTCGGCGCCGAACTGCTCGAACAGCGCATTGTCGATGACGATGGCGAGGCCGAACGTGGTCAGGATCGGCAGCAGCGCGCCTCCACGGGCGCTGCGCTCGAGCAGGAAGCGTTGCAGCGCCCAGCCGATGGCCGCCATCAGCGGCAGCACGATGAGCAGGCCGACGAAGGGCGAGATATGGAATTGCGAGGCGAGCCACCACAGCGCGTAGGCGGAAAACACGGCCAGGCTGCCATGCGCGAGGTTGATGATGCGCATCACCGAAAACATGAAGGAGAGGCCGCAGGCGATCAGCGCGTAGTAGCCGCCGAGCAGGATGCCCTGGACGATCTGGTTGCTCATGCCGGCACACTCCCGGCGCTTTTTCTGTGCAGGCCGAAATAGGCTTTCGTCACTTCATCGCGGGACATGCCCTTGCTCGGGCCTTCCAGCGCGACGCGTCCTTCGAGCATGCAGATGACCTTGTCCGAGACCGAGAGCGCGCGATTGAGGTCCTGTTCGACCAGGATGATCGTCGTGCCGGAGCTGATCAGCCCTTGCAGCGAAGCGTATACGCGATCGACCACCAGCGGCGACAGGCCGAGCGAGACCTCGTCGAGCAGCAGCAGCTCCGGATTGCTCATCAACGCGCGGCCGATGGCGGTGGCCTGCTGCTCGCCACCGGAGAGATGCCCGGTCTTGGCGTGGCGGCGCGGCTTCAGATTGGGGAACGTGTCGAGCACTCGTTCCACGCTCCAGTCGCCGGGACGGCCGGCGGTTCTGCCAAGCAGGAGGTTCTCCTCGACCGTCATCTGCACGAACAGTTTTCGACCTTCCGGCACCAGCGCGACGCCCATGCCGACGCGCTTGTGCGAGGGAACGCCGGTGATATCGGCGCCATTCAGCAGCACGCGGCCGGCCGTCGGCTGGTGCGCGCCGGCGATCGCCCGCAGCAGCGTCGTCTTGCCGGCGCCGTTGGCGCCGACCAGCGCCAGCGTTTCGCCGCGCTCGATCGTAAAGCTCACACCGCGCACCGCCTGCAACAGGCCATGGCGGACGACCAGATTCTCGATTGCGAGCAGGCTCATTTCGGGCCTCCGCCGAGATAGGCGCGCACGACTTCCGGGTCGGCCATCACCGCTTGCGGCTCGCCATCGGCGATGATCTTGCCGGCGTCCATACAGATCAGCCGCTCTGCCACCTGCAGCAGGATGTGGACGATGTGCTCGATCCAGACGATGCCGATCTTGCGGCGGCGCAATTCCTTGATGGTATCGACAAGTTCGCTCGCCTCGCCATCGGTCAGTCCGCCGCCGATCTCGTCGAGCAGAAGCAGCGTAGGCCTTGCCGCGAGCGCGCGGGCAAGTTCCAGCCGCTTGCGGTCGAGCAGGCCGAGCGTTTCGGCGCGCCGGTTGGCCACGCCCATCATGCCGCACAGTTTCAGCGACTCCAGCGCCTCTTCATAGGCCTCGTCGCGGGCGAGACCGGCGCCATGCGACGCGGCAACAAAAACGTTCTCGAAGGTGGTCATGCCGCTGAACGGCTTGGGCACCTGGTGCGTGCGCACCAGGCCGAGACGACAGCGCGCTGTAGCCGGCATCGCGGTCACATCGCCACCCTTGAAGGCGACCGTGCCGGCGCTCGGCGGGAAGGCGCCTGATAAGATGCTGAGCAGCGTCGTCTTGCCGGCGCCGTTCGGGCCGACGATGCCGACGGCCTCATCGGCATTCATGGCGAAGTCGACATCGTCGAGCACCACCAGCGCGCCGAAGCGTTTCTGGATGCCGGCAGCGCGGAGGATCGCGGCGTTTGCTGAACCGTTCACGATGCGATCCCCGTAGCCGACCGTCAGCCGTTATACGGCTGGAGCTTGGCCTCGACCGGAACCTTCGGGTCGGTGGCGTTCTCGGTCACGACGTAGTCGAGCGGGAATTTGCCGCCTTCCTTGGCCGCCACCCATTGGGTGCCGATGATCGGGCCGGGAGAGACATTGGCGACCGGGCCGCTGGTGAAGTCGACCTTGCCGATCATGGTCTCGGTGTTGAGCGTGCTCAGCGCCTTGGCGACGGCCGCCTTGTCCTTGGCGTCGGTGCTTGCCTTCAGCGCCTCGAAGCCGGCGTCGAGCAGCGACATCGAGGCGCCGAGCTGCTGCGTCCACTGCTTGCCGCTGGCGGCCTCATAACCGTCGGCCAGTTCGATTCCCGAAACGCCGGTCAGCGGCGACTTGTAGGGAAAGGCCTTGTGCCAGTAAGCGGCGCTCGAAATCTTGTTGCCGAGATCGCCCAGCGCCTCGATGTCGGACGGGAACAATCCGGTCTTGGCGACCTGGCAGATCTTGATCTGCTTGATCAGGCCTTGCTGTGCAGCCTGACGCCAGAAGGCGGCGAAGTCCGGCGGGATCGGGAAGGAGTTGAAGATCTCGACGCCTTCCTGCTTGAACAGCGCGATCTGCGAGGAATAGTCGGTGGTGCCGGTCTCGTAGGCGCCGGGATCGACGATGGTGAAACCCTGCTTTGCCAGCAACGGCGCCAGATGGGTGCGGATGGCATTGCCGTCGGCGTCGTTGGGATACATGACGCCGACCTTCTTGTTGGTCTCGATCAGGTTCCATTGCGAGATGTAGGTCCGGAAGAACTCGTCGACGCCGAAGCCGAAATGATAGGTCCATTTGAACGGCGAGGGTTCGCCGGGCTTGGCGCCGCGGCCGAAATACCAGGCCTCCCACGGCATGACGGTGGAGAGGCAAGGCACGCCGGCGGCTTCGCAGGCGTCGGCGACCGGGTTGATCACCTCCGGCGTCGACACCGCAAGCATCAGGTCGACGGCCTGGTTGTTGATGAGGTCCTTGGCGAGCTGGCCGGCGCGGGACGGGTCGGATTGCGTGTCCTGGTCGATGATCTCGACACTGTATTTCTTGCCGCCGATGTCTAGGCCGTTGGCGAGCGCCTTGCGGGCGAGGTCGAGCACATAGCCGTCGGTCTGGCCGAAGCCGGCGAGCGGCCCGGTGCGCGGGCTGACAAAGCCGACCTTCAGCGTGTCGGCGGCCTGCGCGAAGGCCTGGCCGCGGCTGAGCGCAAGTGCCGCGCCGCCGGCGAGCGATGTGGCGATGAACTGGCGCCGCGAGACGCCGGATTTGCTTGAGGTCATGCTGGTATTCCTCCCTTTCCTGACGGCACCTGGAGGTCACCGCCGGCCTGCTCAAAATCGATGCCGCCCGTTCTTAAGATCGGAGATCGCCCCGGCAGGCCTTGAGGCGGCAGCGGAACGCCGCCAATGCCGATAACGGCACGATTTCGATCCTCCCATCGTCACAGTGCCCTAGGTGTTTGGTTTGGTAAAATGATATTTTGCGGTGTTTCGTTAACCAACAGGTTATGGAAATACGGCTGAAGGCCCGCTCTGCGCCAGATTGGCGAAAGGTGCTCAGGCGTTCTGGCTGGCCGCCTCGCGAATGGTCTGCAGCAGGATGGTGAAGGCCGGCGAAGGCGCAGTGTCGGTCCGCATCGTCAGGCCGACCGGCCCTTTGGTTTCCTCGGTGTTGACGGGCAAGGCGACGAAGGCGCCGCTGGAGAGTTCGTTGGCGACGACGCCTGTCGATATGATCCAGACCGCATTGCTTTGGCGCAGGAAGGCACGGCCGAAGGAATCCGAGACGGTCTCGATCTCGGTCGCAGGCGCCGTCATGCCGTTGGTGATGAACAGGCGGTCGACGAAGGGGCGGATGACCGACTCCCGCGTCGGCATCAGCACCGGGAATTCATCGAGCCGGGCGAAGATGTCCTGGCCCGGCTGCAGCAGCGGATGGCCGGCCCTCACCACGAACAGCACCGGTTCGGAATAGAGATGCTCGAAGAAGAAGCCGGTCATGTTTTCCGGCGCCGCAAGCCGGCCGACGACGAGATCGAGCGCACCGACGCGCAACTGTTCCAGCAGGACCGCGTTCTCGCCGGTGACGATCTTGATCGCAGCACCGGTATTTTCACTCAGGAACAGGCTTATGGCGCGTGGCATCACCTTGGCCGACACTGTCGGGAGCGCGCCGATGCGGATCGGATGCCGGTTGATGGCGCCGTCCTGGCGGACGGAATCGACGCCGCGCTTCAGTGCCGTGATCGCCGTGCCGGCATGGCCGAGAAAGATTTCGCCAAGCCGTGTCACCCTGATGCCGCGGCCGTCGCGTTCGACGACAGCGATGCCAAGCGCCTCCTCCAATTCGCGCAACGTCTTGGTCACGGCCGGTGGGCTGACATGGAGAAAGTCGGCCGCCCTCGCCACGCTGCCTTGCCGCGCTACCTCAAGGAATGCCTGCAGGTGACGGAACCTTATGCGGCTTTCGGACATGTTCTCATAACCTAGCAGTTAATGAAACGGCGTAAAATATCATTTTACCAAACCAAATGCCTTGTGCAATGTGAACACGGAGGATCGAAATCGTGCCATTCGTCAACATTGGCGGCATCACGCTGCACCATCGCCATATCAAGGCGAAGGGAAATGCGCGGCCGATCGTGTTCATCAATTCGCTGGGCACCGACTTCCGCGTCTGGGACGAGGTGTTGTCCGAACTGGGTGGCGAAATGCCTGTGTTGGTCTACGACAAGCGCGGCCATGGCCTGTCCGACATTGGTGGCGTCAGCTCGATCGACGAGCATGTCGATGATCTGTCGGGCCTGATCGATCATTTCGAACTGAACAATGCGGTGCTGTGCGGCCTGTCGGTGGGCGGCCTGATTGCGCAAGGGTTTTATGCCCGGCGCCCCGAAATCGTCGACGGCCTCATCCTGTGCGACACCGCCCACAAGATCGGCACGGCCGACAGCTGGAACACCCGCATCGAAACGGTCGAAAGCAAAGGTATCCAGGCCATCGCCGATGCCGTGCTCAAAATGTGGTTTACGCCTGCCTTCCACGCGGACCGTGTCGCCGAGCTCGACGGCTACTGGAACATGATGACCCGGCAAGCCGTCGCCGGCTATGTCGGCACCTGCGCCGCGGTGCGCGATGCCGATTTCACCGAGGCCGCGCAGGGGATCGCGGTACCCACGCTTTGCGTCGTTGGCGACCAGGACGGCTCGACGCCGCCGGATCTCGTCCGCTGGCTGGCCGATCTGATCCCAGGCGCACATTTCGAAATCATTCGTGACGCCGCGCACATCCCTTGCGTCGAACAGCCCAAGGCGCTGACCACCCTGATCCGCGATTTCGTCGCGGCGCTTCCCCTGAGAAAGCAGACCCATGGATGAACTGCCCAAAAACGAAACCAGATATCAGACCGGGCTGACCGTCAGGCGCTCGGTGCTCGGCGACCCGCATGTTGATCGCAGCGAGGATGCCGTCACCGATTTCGACCGGCCGTTCCAGGAGCTGATCACCGAGGCAGCCTGGGGCACTGTGTGGGCGCGTCCGGGCTTCAGCAGGCGCGAACGCTCGATCGTGACGCTGGCACTGCTGGCCGCCCTTGGCCATGATGAAGAGGTCGCCATGCATGTGCGCGCCACCGCCAACACCGGTGCGTCGCGCGACGATATCTGCGAAGCGTTCCTGCATGTCGCGATCTATGCCGGCGTGCCGGCCGCCAACCGCGCCTTCAGGATCGCCAAGGAGGTGTTTTCGGAAATGGACGGAAGCAGGGCTGGCCATGCCAGCTGATGCCGGCTCGAACCGCAGGCCCGAGAGCGGAGCCTTCTTCCAGCGCGACCGCGGCTGGCATCCGCCGGCGCTGACGCCCGACTACAAGACGTCGGTGCTGCGCTCGCCGCAAAAGGCGCTGCTGGCCTTCGACAACACGGCGTCGGAAATCACCGGTCCGGTGTTCGGCCACGCCATGCTCGGCGAACTCGACAATGACCTGATCCACAACTTCGCCAAGCCCGGCGAGAGCGCAATCGGCGAGCGTATCATCGTCTATGGCCGCGTGCTCGACGAGCGCGGCCAGGGCGTCTCCGGCGCGCTGCTCGAATTCTGGCAGGCCAATTCAGGCGGCCGCTACCGCCACAAGAAGGACGGCTATCTCGCGCCGCTCGATCCGAATTTCGGCGGCTGCGGCCGCACCATCACCGATGCCGACGGCGGCTATGCCTTTCGCACGGTGAAGCCAGGTCCCTATCCCTGGCAGAACGGGCCCAATGACTGGCGGCCGTCGCACATCCATTTCTCGGTGTTCGGCCACGGCTTCGCACAGCGGCTGATCACGCAGATGTATTTCGAGGGCGACCCGCTGATCTGGCGGTGCCCGATCGTGCGCGGTATCCGCGACAGGGCGGCGATCGAAACGCTGGTCGCCGCGCTCGACATGCAGGCGACGATCCCGTTCGATGCGCGCGCCTACAAGTTCGACATCGTGTTGCGCGGACGTCGCGCCTCGCTGTTCGAAAACCGGCCGGAGGGAAATTGATGGCGCAGGCGCTGACCCGGCTGAAGGAGAGCCCGTCGCAGACCGCCGGGCCTTACGTGCATATCGGGCTGACGCCGAATTTCGGTGGTATCGGCGGCGTCTACCCGACAGACTTGGGCGCCACGATGCTCAACGACAACGCCAAGGGCGACCGCATCGGTTTGCGCATTCGCGTGCTCGACGGCACCGGCACGCCGCTCAGGGATGCCTTGATCGAAATCTGGCAAGCGGATGCCAATGGCTTCTACAATTCGCCGGCCGAATTGCGCGGCGATGCCGATCCGGATTTTCAGGGCTGGGGCCGTCAGCCGACCGACATGGAAACCGGCCTGTGCAGTTTTCAGACGATCAAGCCGGGACGCGTGCCGTATGGCGACGGGCGGCTGATGGCGCCGCATATCAGCTTGTGGATCGTCGCGCGCGGCATCAATATCGGCCTCCACACGCGGCTCTATTTCTCAGACGAGGCCAAGGCCAATGCCGAGGATCCGATCCTGGCCCGCATCGAGCACAAGGTGCGAGTGCCGACGCTGATCGCCGAGCGGCAAGGCGACAACTATATTTTCGACGTCCATCTCCAAGGGGAGAAGGAAACGGTCTTCTTCGACAGCTAGGAGACCAATGACATGACCGTATCGCCCTTCGACCATCCGCTGCTTTCCGGCCTGCTCGGCGACGAGGAGGCGGCTCGGCATTTTTCGGTGGATGGGGAAATCGCCGCCATGCTCGATTTCGAGCGCGCGCTGGCGCAAGCGGAAGCCGAAAGCGGGATTATCGGCACGGATGCCGCCGCGGCGATTATACCTGTCCTGTTGTCATACAAGCCGGACACCGCGCGGCTGCGGGCCGGTGTGGCGAAGGATGGCGTGATCGTGCCCGAACTGGTGCGCCAGTTGAAGGCAGCGGTCGGGGCGCCGCACGACGCCGGCGTGCATTTCGGCGCAACCAGCCAGGACGTCATCGACACTGGCCTGGTGCTTCGGCTGCGCCGGCTCATTGAACATGTCGACCTGCTGCTGACTGAAAACATTCTGCGGCTGGTGGGGCTGGAAGAACGTTTTGGCAGCCGTGCATTGACAGCGATGACGCGCATGCAGCCGGCGATCCCAATTCAGGCGTCGGACCGCGTGGCGGTGTGGCGCACGCCGCTGCAACGGCATCAGCAGAGACTGTCGGAGCAATCCAAGCGTCTGCTCGTGGTGCAGTTTGGCGGCGCCGCCGGCACGCTGGAGAAGCTGGGCGACAAAGGACCTGCCGTGCGCGCGGCCCTTGCCGCAAAGCTCGGCCTTGGCGACGCGCCGCAATGGCACAGCCAGCGGGATGCGCTGGCCGAATTCGCCGGGCTGCTATCGCTCATCACCGGCAGCCTCGGCAAGTTCGGCCAGGACATTGCGCTGATGGCTCAAGATAGAACCGACATCAAGCTGTCCGGCGGCGGCGGCTCGTCGGCCATGCCGCACAAGCAGAACCCGGTGAAGGCGGAAGTGCTGGTGACGCTGGCGCGCTTCAACGCCACCCAGCTTTCCGGCATGCATCAGGCGCTGGTGCATGAGCAGGAGCGCTCCGGTGCTGCCTGGACGCTGGAATGGCTGCTCTTGCCGCAGATGGCGGTTGCGACCGCGGCTGCGCTACGGCTCGCCGCCGAACTCGCCGGACAGATCGAAAGCCTGGGACACTGATGCGCACCCGGATTGTCATTGTCGGCTCCGGACCGTCCGGGCTGCTGCTTGGCCAGCTTCTCGGCACCATTGGCGTCGAGACGGTGATCCTCGAACGTTCGAGCCGGGAGCATGTGCTTGGCCGGGTGCGGGCAGGGGTGCTCGAACAAGGCACCGTCGAGTTGCTCGAAGAGGCGGGCGCAGCTGTAAGGCTGCATGCCGAGGGCCTGCTGCATGCCGGCATCTCGCTTGCGTTCGGCGGCGGCCTGCACCGGCTCGACCTCACGGCACTGACCGGCGGCAAGCATGTCACCGTCTATGGTCAGACCGAAGTGACGCACGATCTGATGGACAAGCGCGAGGCGGCCGGGCTGACCACCGTCTATGAGGCGGCCAACGTCGCGCTGCATGGTTTCGATGGCGAAGCGCCTTACGTCACCTACGGGAAGGACGGCGTCGGCCATCGCATCGACTGCGACTTCATCGCCGGCTGCGATGGCTATCACGGCGTCAGCCGCAAATCGGCGCCTGGGCAGGCGCTGAAAACCTTCGAGCGGACCTATCCCTTCGGCTGGCTCGGCGTGCTGGCCGAAGTGCCGCCGGCCGATCACGATCTGGTCTACGCCAACCATGAGCGGGGCTTTGCGCTGTGCTCGATGCGTTCGACGCATCGCAGCCGCTACTATGTGCAGGTCGCGGCTGACGAACAGGTCGACGCCTGGAGCGACGGTCGCTTCTGGGACGAGTTGCGCAGTCGCCTGCCGGAACAGACCGCAGCCGCCGTCGTTACCGGCCCGTCCTTCGAAAAATCGATCGCGCCGCTGCGCTCCTTCGTCGCCGAACCGATGCGCTTCGGCCGGCTGTTCCTGGTCGGCGACGCCGCCCATATCGTGCCGCCGACGGGCGCCAAGGGGCTCAACCTCGCCGCCAGCGACGTGCGCTATCTCTTTGCCGGGCTTCGCGAATTCTATCTGGACAAGTCGCCGGCCGGGCTCGACGCCTATTCAGCCAAAGCGCTGGCTCGGGTGTGGAAGGCGGTGCGCTTCTCCTGGTGGATGACGACGATGCTGCACCGCTTTCCCGATACGGGCGAGTTCGGCCAGCGCATCCAGGAAGCCGAGCTCGACTATCTCGTGCATTCGCAGGCGGCGTCGACCGCGCTGGCGGAGAACTATGTCGGTTTGCCCTATTAAGGGCAGTGCGATCTCAAACCCGTTCGAGCGCCACTGCGATGCCCTGGCCGACGCCGATGCACATGGTGGCGAGCGCATAGCGGGCGCCGCGCTCGCGCAGTTCCAGTGCCGCGGTGCCAGTGATACGCGCGCCCGACATGCCCAAGGGATGACCAAGCGCGATGGCGCCCCCATTCGGATTAACGTGCTCCGCGTCCTCGGAGATGCCGAGTTGGCGGAGCACGGCGATGCCTTGGGAGGCGAAAGCTTCGTTGAGCTCGATGACATCGAATTGCTGCGGTGTCAGGCCGAGGCGGGCGCAGAGCTTTTGTGTCGCCGGGGCAGGGCCGATGCCCATGATGCGTGGCGCCACGCCGGCAGCAGCGCCGCCGAGGACGCGGGCGATCGGCGTCAGGCCGTATTTTTTCACAGCCGCTTCGGAGGCGATGATCAGCGCTGCCGCGCCGTCATTGACGCCGGACGCGTTGCCGGCGGTGACGGTGCCGCCCTGGCGGAACGGCGTCGGCAATTTGGCTAGCGACTCGACCGTGGTGCCGGCGCGGGGATGCTCATCCTTCGATACGATAATCGCATCGCCCTTTTTCTGTGGGATCGTCACCGGGGTAATCTCCTTCGCCAGCCGGCCATTGGCCTGTGCCGCGACGGCCTTGTCCTGGCTGCGCACGGCAAAGGCGTCCTGGTCGGCGCGCGACACTGAAAAATCCTCGGCGACGTTCTCGCCGGTCTCCGGCATGGAATCGACGCCATACTGTTTCTTCATCAGCGGGTTGATGAAACGCCAGCCGATGGTGGTGTCGTGGATCTCGGCGTGGCGCGAAAAGGCTGTCTCGGCCTTGGGCATGACGAAGGGGGCGCGGCTCATCGATTCGACGCCGCCGGCGATCATCAACTCGGCTTCGCCCGCCTTGATGGCGCGGGCGGCAATGGTGAGCGCATCCATGCCGGAACCGCAGAGGCGATTGACGGTCGAGCCTGAAATTTCCTTCGGCAGTCCGGCCAGGAGCAGCGACATACGGGCTACATTGCGGTTGTCCTCGCCGGCCTGATTGGCGCAGCCATAGACGACGTCGTCGACAGCCTGCCAGTCGATGCCGGCATTGCGCTCGACCAGCGCCTTCAGCGGGATGGCGCCAAGATCGTCGGCCCGCACCGACGACAGCGAGCCGCCGAATCGGCCGATCGGGGTGCGGATGTAATCGCAGATGAATGCCTCGGTCATGTCATGCGGCCTTTTCTTTACCGCTTCCCTCATGCGCCGCCTTGGTGTGGGCCTGCAGGTCGCGCAATGTCGTCAGCTCGAGTTCCGTCGGCGCCGGCGTTTCGTCAAGCGCCTCGGCGAACTTTACGATCCAGCCACAGCTGTCCTGCACCTGCTGCCGCGTTGCGCCGGGATGCAACGACACCACGGTGAATTCCTTGCTCACCGGATCTGGCTTCCAGATGGCAAGGTCGGTGATCAGCAGCGTCGGCCCTGATGTCTCGATGCCGAGGCGCTGGCGATGGTCGCCGCCATCGCCATGGCCGAAGGAGGTGAAGAAGTCGATCTTCTCGACCATGCCGCGCTTGGACTGCGCCATGGTGATGTAGATCTCCTTCGACGAGGTGGCGATCTCCGGCGCGCCGCCGCCGCCGGGCAGGCGGGTCTTGGGATGCGCATAGTCGCCGATGATGGTGGTGTTGATGTTGCCGAACTTGTCGAGCTGGGCGGCACCGAGGAAACCGATCGAAATGCGGCCGCCCTGCAGCCAGTAACGAAACATCTCCGGCACCGAGACGGTCGTGACGGCGGTGTCGCAAAGTTCGCCGTCACCGATCGACAGCGGCAAAACATCGGGCGCGGTGCCGATGGTGCCGCTTTCATAGATCAGCGTGATGTCGGGCGCATGCGTCAGTCGCGCGACGTTGCAGGCGGCTGACGGCGCGCCAATGCCGACGAAGCAGACATCGTCGTTTTTCAGGGCTCGGCTGGCGGCAATCGTCATCATCTCATTGGGAGTAAAGCCGCTCATCCCGCGCTCCTCAGATGCTTTACGCGGCCGGCGAAATCGTCCGCCGTGCGATCGAGGACATTGGCCTGCATCCAGGTCTGGAATTTTTCACGGTCGGCGGCGATGTCGTCCCATTCGAGATAGGCGGCGTTGTCCCTGGCATAGTAGCCGTGCGCGTAGGAGGGATGCGAACCGCCTGATACCACCGAGATCGCAGCGATGGTCCAGCGCGGCAGCACGGTGAGGTTGGGATGCAGGTCGTCGAAATTGTCGACGACTTCCTCTACCGTCACCACGGCGCGCTTGGCCGCGAGCACCGCTTCCTTCTGGATGCCGATAATGCCTTCGACCAGAACATTGCCTTTTTTGTCGGCCTTCTGAGCGTGGATGAAGGTCACGTCCGGGCGGATGGAAGGAACGGCGGCAAGCACCTCGCCGGTGAACGGGCAGGTGACCGAGCGGATGTTGGGATTGACTGCCGCCAGCCCGGCGCCGCGATAGCCGCGGAACACTGCGCAAGGCAGGCCGGCAGCTCCCGCCTCGTAGGCGTTGGCCATGCCGGCATGGCTGTGCTCCTCGATCTCGATCGACCGGGGGAAGCCGTTCTCGATGGCGTCGCGGGCGCGGCGCAGCAGGCCGACGCCGGGATTGCCGACATAGGAGAAGATGATCTTCTTGGCCATGCCCATGCCGATCATCTGGTCGTAGACCAGGTCGGGGGTCATGCGGATGAGCGTCAGGTCGCGAAAGCCCTGGCGGATGGCCTCATGCGCCGCCGCCGTCGGGATCAGATGCGTGAAGCCTTCGAAGGCGACCGTGTCGCCATCGTGCAGGTTCTCCGCCACGGCCTGTTTGAGGGGCAGGAATTTGACCATCGCCAAGAACTCCGAAGTTCAAAAAGTTCGTATTGCGAACATTTGTTTTGTATGAGATATTTTTACATCGCGCCGCCGAGACGAGTCAAGGCGGCGCATTGTCTTGCGGAGGCCGCATGGAGGACGAGGCAACGACGCGCGACCATGTCGGCTCGCTGGAGCGCGGCCTCGCAGTCATGGAGATACTGGCCCGGCATCCGGCCGGGATGACGCTGACCGAAATGGCGGAGGAGGCGGGGCTGACCCGCGCCGGCGCGCGTCGCTTCCTGCTGACGCTAACCGCGACCGGCTATGCCACGCAATCCGGCCGGCAGTTTTCGCTGTCGCCGCGCCTGCTCACCATCGTGCGCTCTTGGCTCGGCGGCGCCTCGCTGTGGACATTCGCGGCATCCATCATGCGCGACGTCGCGGGCCAATTCGACGAGGCCTGTAACGCGGCGGTGCTGTCGGGCGAGGAAGTCGTCTATGTCGCGCGCATTCCTGGCCGCCGCATCCTCAGCGTTTCGCTCGATGTCGGCACCAGGCTGCCGGCGCATTGCACCTCGATGGGGCGCGTCCTGCTTGCGGGGCTGGGCGCGGATGAGCTGAGGGCCTTGCTTGCAGAGGCGAGGATCGAACGGCGCACGCCGAAGACGATCACCAGCCGCGCCGCGCTGGCCAAGGCCATCGACGCGGCGAGGGCGGATGGCTTTGCCGTCGTCGATGAAGAGCTGGAACTTGGCCTGCGCTCGATAGCGGTGCCGATCTATGACCGCGCCGGCAAGACCGTGGCGGCGATCAACGTCTCGACGCAGTCGGCGCGGTTCTCCGTCGAGGCGATGGAGCGGGATATCCTGCCAGCGCTGCGAACGGCCAAGCAACGGATTGAGGAATTTTTCTTCGTGTGAGCGCAAGGCTAATCGCCTGAGGGAAGCGCTGCCCCCGCTCTGTCTCGGAGACGGGACGCCCTGCGCGGTTAGCGTCGCCATGCGAACAAACGATGCCCGGGGCACCTGAGCACAACGCATATGCGTGAATCCAAATATATCGTTGACGTCGCCCTTCAACTCCAATATCGAACAGGACTATACAGGTTTACTGAACAGGTACCCATATGAAGCGGCGCGCGGTTCAACTTTCTCCCGGCACGGGCAAGCCCGAGCAGATCGCCACCGTTCTCGAACATGAGATCCGCTCCGGCGTGCTTGGCTTCGGCGACCGCCTGCAAAGCGAGAACGAACTCGTCCAGCGCTTTTCCGTCAGCCGCAACACGGTCCGCAAGGGCCTCGAGGAGCTGTCCAGCCGTGGGCTGATCACCACCAAGGTCGGTATCGGCTCCTTCGTCACTTTCGACGGCAAGCCGGTCGATGACAGCATTGGCTGGTCGCGGGCGCTTGCCAATGCCGGCGCCAATGCCGAGACCCGGACGCTGCGGCTTGAAGTGATCGAGGATGCCGATCTTGCCGCGCTGCTTGGCATCGAAAGCCCGTTCTTCATCGCCGTCGACCGGGTGCGCACCAATGCCAGCGACGGCCATGCGATCTCCATCGAACGCAGCCGCCTGCCGCTGTCGCCCGAACTGGAGGACGTGCCGCTGCGTGGCCTGCGCGAAGGCTCGCTGCACCAGACGCTGCGCGCCGCCGGCCTCATCCCAGACCATGGCGAGGAATGGGTGGGCATCGAGATGCTCAACCCCGAAGACGCCGCCATTCTCGGCTGCCCGCAAGGCACGCCGTTCCTGCGCGGACGCCGGCTGACGCGTGCGGCTGACGACCGGCCGATCGAATATGTAACCAGCCTGCTCAACCCGGCGCATTTCGCGCTGCATATGAGGTTTTGAGCGATGCCGGACAGAACCAACGACACGCTCGATCGCGCCATGGGCGCGCTTGTCGGTGGGGCGCTCGGTGATGCGCTGGGCATGCCGACGCAGCTTCTGTCGCCGGCGCGGATCGCCGAGCTATACGGCCATGTCGAGGATTTCGTGGCGCCGTTTGCCGATCATCCGGTGTCGAAGGGGCTCGTTGCCGGCACCATCACCGACGATACCGAACAGACGCTGCTGCTTGGTCGCATTCTCGTCGAGTCCGGCGACCGCTTCGATCATGCGCGCTGGGTGAACGCACTGCTCGATTGGGAGCGCGAGGTCAAGGCGCGCGGCAGCTATGACCTGCTGGGACCATCGACCAAGCGCGCCATCGACGCCATCAATGACGGCGTGCCGGCGGAAGAGGCGGGAAGCCGGGGCGACACCAATGGCGCGGCCATGCGCATCGCGCCGGTCGGCATCATGATGCCGCTGGAACCGCTCGACGCTTTTATCGCCAAGGTGGCGGAGACCTGCCGCGCGACGCACAACACCTCGATCGCCATTGCCACGGCTGCCGCCGTCGCCGCCGCCGTCAGCCGTGGCGTCGCCGGCGGCGACTGGCGTGCCGCTTCCGACAGCGCGGTAGCAGCCGCGCGGCGAGGCGCCAGGCTCGGACATTGGGTGACTGGTGGCGATATCGCCGCGCGTATCGCCTGGGCGCAGGAGCTCGTGCGCGGCAAGACCACGCGGGATGCGATCGGGCTCATCACCGATCTCGTCGGCACCGGTGTGGCCAGCCAGGAGTCCGTGCCGGCAGCTTTCGCCGTGCTTGAAGTCGCGCAGGGCGATCCCTGGCAAGCGGCAATCATCAGCGCCAATCTCGGCGGCGACACCGACACGATCGGCGCGATTGCCTCAAGCATGGCCGGCGCCTGCGTCGGCTTTTCGCAACTGCCGCAACAACACATCGCCAGGCTCGTCGGCATAGATATGGCGGAGGTGCGCTCGCTTGCCGAAGACCTCCTCGCGGCGCGCACGGCAAAGGCCAGCAAGGATGCCGCGGCATGAGTGGGCGTCTGGTCCATATCGGCAGCGCCGTCGTCGACTATGTCTACCGCATCGACGCCTTGCCGGCCCCGGGCTGCGAGAAGACCGCGTCGAGCTTTGCGCAGGTCGCCGGCGGCGGCTTCAACATGATGGTGGCGGCCAGCCGCACCGGCATGACGGTGGTGTTCGGCGGCCAGCTCGGCAGCGGACCGAATGGCGATTTTTTGCGCGCCGCATTTGCGGCCGAAGGCATCACAACGCTGACGTCGCCATCGCCGGTCATGGACAGCGGCAATTGCGTCGCCATGATCTCCGGGGATGCCGAGCGCACCTTCGTGTCGTGGCCCGGTGCGGAGAGCATTCTCAGCCTCGAGATGATGAGGCCCGTGGTGGTCGCGCCTGATGATTGGGTATTCACGTCAGGGTATACGCTGAGCTATCCCGGCAGCCGCGACGCGCTGACCGACTGGATCGAGGCGCTGCCAGAAAACATTCCCTTCGTTTTCGATCCAACGCCGGTCATCGCGGATATCCCACGTCCCATCCTGTCGCGGGTGCTTGCCCGTACGACATGGCTGAGCTGCAACATGACGGAAGCGGTCGAGATCGCTGGGCAAGGCGATGTCGAGGCACTCGCCGCCCTGCTGCTCGCCGACCACTGCCCAAAGGCCGAAGGCGTCGTTATCCGCGCCGGCGCCAAGGGCTGTTTCGTGAGGTTGGTCAATGGCGAGACGCAGACCATTGCCGGCTTCAAGGTCGATGCCATCAACACCAATGGCGCCGGCGACACCCATATCGGCGGTTTCGTCAGTGCACTCTCGCGCGGCGTGCACCCCTTCGAGGCGGCGCGCTATGCCAATGCGGCGGCAGCACTTTCCGTCACCCGCCATGGCGGTTCATCGGCGCCAACGGACACGGAGATTCAGATATTCCTGAGCCATGCCGATGATCACGAGCATGGCCGGAAGCAACAGGCCTAAACATGCCCCGCCAAGCGGGCAAACAATGAGAGGAACGAACATGCGTATGACCAGACTGACTGCTTTCCTGACTGCAACCTCCGTCATTGCCTCTGTGCTGGCCGCCAGTGCCGCCGAAGTGCATGTGCTCAATTGGAAGGGCTACGGCGCCGACGAGCCGTGGGCGATCGAAGCCTTCGAAAAGGCGACCGGCAACAAGGTCGTGAACGACTTCTTCAATTCCGAACAGGAAATGCTGACCAAGATCCGCACCAATCCGGGCCTCTATGACGTGGTCATGATCAACGCCGCCTTCAACGATCAGGCGATGGCGGAAAAGCTGATCCAGCCGATCGATACCTCCAAGCTGCCGAATTATGCCGACATCAGCAAGGACAAGGCGCAATCGCCGATGCTCGACCATGACGGCAAGGTCTATGGCGTGCCGTGGGTGTGGGGCCTGACGGCGCTGGCTATCAACGAAAAGGCCTTCGACAAGCCACCGACCTCGATCGCCGAAATGTGGGACCCAGCGCATAAGGGCCGGGTCGTCATTCGCGACGACGCTGTCGAAGCGGTGCAGTTCGGCGCCATCGCCACCGGCCAGAACATCAACGACATCAAGGATATGGACGCGGTCAAGACCAAGCTGACCTCGCTGATGCCGCAGATCAAGACCTTCTGGAGCTCGGAGAACGACTGGAACCAGATGGTCGCCTCCAACCAGATCGACATCGGCACCTATTGGAGCGGCTCGGCCGATCGCGCCAAGACCCACTTCAAGCTGCCGGTCTCGCTGGTCGTTCCGCAGGAAGGCGCCGTCGCCTGGCTCGACGCGTTCTCGATCCCGGTGGGCTCGAAGAATGTCGAAGGTGCGCAGGCCTTCATCAACTGGATGATCGATCCGAAATTCTATGTCGAATGGGTCACCAAGGTCGGCGCTCCGGTGTCGGCCAACACCAAGGCGGTGGAGGCGCTGCCTGAAGACTCCTTCAACCGCAAGGTGATGGGCGATCCCGAGGTGGCCAAGCGCATCCAGTTCCAGGCGCCGATCACCGACGCGCAGCGCGAGGCCTATCTGGCGCTGTGGCAGCAGCTCAAAGTCGACGTGAAGTAACGCTCACGTCCGGACCAGCCGGCGGTTGGCGCCGGCTGGCCCTTCAATCCTGGGGAGGAGGGTATCATGGCAGTACAGGGTGCGGTCGCGTCGCGCAGCGGGCTGAGATCGGCCCTGCCGCTGCTGGCGCCGGCCTATCTCTGGCTGACGGTGGCGATCTTCCTGCCGCTCTCGGCCATGGTATTCTTCTCCTTCATGACCGACCTGCCGCTGTCGGGAAAGCCGTGGGCGGTCACCCTTGGCAATTACGCCGCCTTCTTCTCGCAGAGCCTGTACCTGACGCTGCTGCTCGCTTCGCTGCGGCTCGGCCTCGAAGTGACTTTGTGGTGCGTCGTCATCGGCTACCCCGCCGCCTATGTGCTGGCCAAGGTGCTGAAGGGGCGCAGCCGCGAGGCGATCTTCCTGCTGGTCATCCTGCCGTTCTGGTCGAACGGGCTGGTGCGCATCTTCTCCTGGGCGATGGTGCTGCGCGAGGGCGGCATCCTCGACACGGCGCTCAACGCCGTGCTGCCGTTCAAGATCAACATCGACCTGATGTATTCCTATCCCGCAATCATCATCGGCCTGGTGCACTCCTACGTGCCCTATATGGTGCTGACCTGCTATCTCACGCTGCAGGCAATCGACGACTCGCTGATCGAGGCCGGGCGCTCGCTCGGCGCCTCGCGGCTGCAGGTGCTGAAGCGGGTGATCATCCCGCTGTCTATGCCCGGCCTGGTGGCAGGTGCGGCACTGATCTTCGTGCCGGTCGTCGGCTCGTTCATGGAGCCGCGCATTCTCGGCGGTCGCACCGGCACCTTCTACGGCACGGTGATCGAAGACCAGTTCGTCGCCGTGTTCAACTGGCCGCTTGGTGCGGCATTGTCGTTCATCCTGCTCGCCGTCGTGCTGGTCATCCTCGCAGTTGCCTCGCCGGTGCTGAAGAGGGCCGCGTGATGAAGACCACCCGCATCCTCCAAGGGCTGGGCCGGTTTTACATCTTCCTGCTGCTCGCCTTCCTCTATCTGCCGATCATCATCATGGCGCTGATGTCGTTCAACGTCTCGCCCTTCTACCAATTGCCGTTCGAATGGACGACGGAATGGTATGCCTCGCTCTGGCAGAACGACCAGCTGATCGCGGCCACCTGGAACAGCCTCGAGATCGCGGTCATTACCACGCTCATCTCAGTGGTGCTTGGCTCGGCCGCTTCGCTAGCGCTGTTCCGCTATGATTTCCGCGGCAAGAAAGTGCTGCAGGCGCTGCTGTTTCCGCCAATCGCCATTCCGTGGCTGATCACCGGCACGGCGATGCTGATCTTCTTCTTCGGCGTCGGCATTGGCCGCGGCCTGTTCGCCATCCTGCTCGGCCATGTGGCGCTGGCGCTGCCCTATGTCATCGTCGTCGTCTCGGCCCGGCTGCAGACTTTTGCACCGGAGCTGGAAGAGGCGGCGCGCTCGCTCGGCGCCAACCAGTGGCAAGTGACGAGGCGTGTGACGCTGCCGTGGATCATGCCCGGCGTCATTGCCGGCGGCTTGTTCGCATTTGCCGTGTCGTTCGACCAGTTCGTCGTCTCCTACTTCCTGGCGACGCCGGGCCAGACGACGCTGCCGGTCGAAATCTACGCCGCGATCCGCAAGGGGTTCACGCCCGAGATCAACGCGGTCTCGACCATCATCATCGTCGTGTCGATGGCGCTGATGCTGATCACGGCGCGCTTCTTCAAATTCGGCGGAGAGAAATAATGGCCGGCGTGCAGGTATCGAACGTCTCCCGCAGTTTTGGCGCGCACAAGGCGCTGGACGACGTCTCCATCGATTTCGCCGATGGCGGTTTCTATGGGCTGCTTGGCCCCTCGGGCAGCGGCAAGACCACGCTGCTGCGCCAGATCGCCGGCTTCGACTTTCCCGATACTGGCCGCATCACCATTGGCGGTGAGAGTGTGGAACGCGTGCCGGTCGAAAAGCGACGCATCGGCATGGTGTTCCAGAACTATGCGCTGTTTCCCAATATGAGCGTCGCCGATAATGTCGCCTTCGGCCTGTCGGTGCGCGGCGAAACGAAAGCGACGATCGCCACCGAAGTGCAGCGCGCGCTCGATCTGGTTCAGCTCGGCAAGCTCGGCGAGCGCCGGCCGCACCAGCTCTCCGGCGGCCAACGCCAGCGTGTGGCGCTGGCGCGCGCCATCGTCACCAAGCCGCGCGTGCTGTTGCTCGACGAGCCGCTCGGCGCGCTCGACAAGGCGCTGCGCGTCGACATGCAGATCGAGCTGAAGCGCATCCAGCGCGAGATCGGCATCACCGCCATCTTCGTCACCCACGACCAGGAAGAGGCGCTGACGATGAGCGACCGCATCGGCATCCTGCGCGATGGCAGGCTCGTGCAGGAGGGGCCGCCGGAGGAGATCTATGACCGACCGAAGAGCGAGTTCGCCGCCACCTTCCTTGGCGACGCAAACATTTTTCGTGGCGATGCGACCGGCGACGGCATCCGCCTGCCTGACGGCATGGCGATCGCCGCCGGGGTGGGTGATCGGCTTGCCGCCGGTACGAAGGCCAGCTGCGCCGTGCGTCCCGAACGCATTCGCATCGCGACCGATGCCGGGGTTGCGGATGCGGCCAATGCCAACGCTCTGAAGGGCCAGATCTCCAAGCGCATCTTCGCCGGCAACAACAGCACCTATTTCGTCGAGCGCGCCGGCCAGACGCTGAAGGTCATCGTCCAGAATACCGGCAATGACCGGCTGGCCGAGGGCCAGGATGTAATGCTCAGCTGGTCGCCGGAAAGCACTGTGCTGATTGCCGCAAACTAGTTCGCACCGTCACCCCGGCATGGTTCTGATGGGAATTGATGGAGCGGACCTTGGCTGATGGGCCGGCCATGGCGTTATATCCTGTCGTCCAAGGGAGGAATGGATGGCAGGCCATGGTTTCGAGCCGGATGTGAGGGTTCGCACCAGCGAATACCGGATCGGTTGCATCGGCGCCGGCATGATCATGGCCGAATGCCATCTTGCCGCCTATGCGCAGGCCGGTTTCCCAGTCGTCGCCATCGCCTCGCGCACCAAGGCCAGCGCCGAGAAGGTGGCGAAGCGCTGGAGCATTGCGACCGTCCACGACACACCGGAACAGCTGATCGAGGATTCTGAGGTCGAGATCGTCGACCTTGCCTTTCCGCCCGACCAGCAGCCGGCGCTGATCCGCCATGCGCTGAAGCAGCCTCACATCAAGGCGATCCTGGCGCAGAAGCCACTGGCGCTGTCGGTCGATGAAGCCGTGAAGCTGCGCGACGAGGCAGCCAAGTCAGGCAAGATCCTCTCGGTCAACCAGAACATGCGCTACGACCAGTCGATTCGCGTCTTGAAGCAGATCATCGACAGCGGCGCGCTGGGCGACATCGTCTTTGCGCAGATCGACATGCATGCGATCCCGCACTGGCAGACTTTCCTTCAGGACTACGACCGGCTGACGCTCGCCAATATGAGCGTGCATCATCTGGACGTGCTGCGCTTCCTGTTCGGCGATCCCTCGGAAATCACCACGCTGACGCGCAAGGATCCGCGCACGACATTCGACCATTCAGACGGCATCACCGTCTCGACGCTGCGCTTTCCCTCCGGCGTGCTCGCCGTGTCGCTGGAGGATGTCTGGTCCGGACCGCGCCAGGAAGGCTATGAGGACGACCAGCACATCAACTGGCGCGTCGACGGCACCAAGGGTGTCGCGAAGGGCACCATCGGCTGGCCGAAAGGCGCTGCCTCGACGCTGACCTATGCGTCGACCGAGACGACCGGCGGCAAATGGGTGAGCCCGAGCTGGGACACGATGTGGTTCCCGCACGCCTTCATCGGCGTCATGGAGCAATTGCAGCACGCGGTGAAGACCGGTGCGCCGTCGGCATTGTCGGTGGCCGACAACGTCAAGACAATGGCACTGGTCGAGGCCGGCTATCGCTCGATGGCGCAAGGCCGCACCGTCAAACTGTCCGAGATATCGATCGACTGAACATGCCCGCCGAATAGTGTGGCGGCTGAATCGCTTACCGGGAGGAGTTCACATCATGATGCAGGCAGGTATCTTCACCGGCTATTTCCCCTATGAGCTCGCCGAGGCCGCCCGCCGCATTCGCGGGCTCGGTTTCAACACGGTGCAGCTCGACATGCATTTCAAGGATGTCGATCTCTCGGCCGGGCAGATCACCGGGGACAAGGCCAGGAAAGTGCGCGACACGTTCCGCGACCACAATCTGCCGGTCTGCTGCATCTCGGGCTACACCAACATCATCCATCCCGACAAGTCCGAGCGCAACAAGCGTGTCGGCTATCTCAAGGAGATCATCCGCAATGCGCGCGACTTCGGCTCGCCCTACGTGATCTCGGAGACCGGCACCTACAACACCGAATCCGACTGGGTGCATCATCCCAGGAACAAGACCGAGGAAGGGTTCGAGGAATGCCGCAAGGTGATCTCGGACCTTGCCCAGACAGCCTATGACCATGGAGCGGTGTTCCTGCTCGAAACCTATGTCAACAATGTTGTCGGCTCGGTCGAGGAGACGGTCAAAATGTTCGCGCAGGTCGACCATCCCGGCCTCGGCCTGCTGATGGATCCGACCAATTATTTCGAGGCGCACAATATCGACCGCATGGACCAGGTGCTGAACCAGGTGTTCGACACGCTTGCCGACAAGATCCGGATCGCCCATGCCAAAGATGTGAAACGCTCCGGCAGCGACAAGACGGAAAAGCATGCCGATATCGGCGATGCGGATGCGCATGAGGGGCTGACCTTCCGCGGCGTCGGCGAGATCGAGTTGCCGGCGCCCGGGCTGGGATCGCTGAATTACGATCTCTATCTGCAGCGGCTCAGTGAGAAGCACCCGAACATCCCCGTCATCATCGAGCATCTGACCGAGGACGACGTGCCGCGGGCGAAAACATTTCTCGACGGGAAGTTCCGCGCCAACGGGCTTTGAGGTAGGCGAGACGGTGATGGCGACGGCGGCCAAGACAAAGCGCGATTACAGCCTGGTCGGCGAAAGCACCCGCCGGGCGATCGAGACCGGGCTGGCCTCGGCCGAGTGGTATCACACCGACGTGCCGCGCAAGGCAATGAAGGAACTGATGCAGCGCTCCGATGGGCCGGCGATCCGCGATACCATCATCTGGATCGCTGCGATCCTGGGCTCGGCCGCCGGCATCGTCTGGTTCTGGGGCACGTGGTGGGTGGTGCCGTTCCTGCTCGTCTATGGCGTGCTGTATGGATCGTCGAGCGACTCGCGCTGGCATGAATGCGGCCATGGCACCGCCTTCCGCACACGCTGGATGAACGATGCGATCTACGAAATCGCCAGCTTCATGGTGGTGCGCAATCCGGTGCAATGGCGCTGGAGTCATGCGCGGCATCACACCGACACGATCATCGTCGGCCGTGACGCCGAGATCGCGGTAATGCGGCCGCCAAATCTGGTCAAGGCGGCGCTTGCCTTCACCGGCATTCTCGATTTCCGTTATTCGCTGCCGATCCTGGCGCGCCAGGCGTTGGGCAAGCTGTCGGACGACGAAAAGAGCTACATTCCTGAGACCGAACAGGGCAAGGCCATCACGGCGGCGCGCTGGCATGCCGCCGTGTACGTTGCGACGATCGCCCTCGCGATCGCGCTGGGTTCATGGCTGCCGCTGGTGCTGATCGGCCTGCCGCGTCTTTATGGCAGCTGGCACATGGTTCTGACCGGCCTGCTCCAGCATATCGGGTTGGCTGACAATGTCGTCGACCACCGGCTGAACACGCGCACCGTCTACATGAACCCGGTCAGCCGCTTCATCTACTGGAACATGAATTACCACGTCGAGCATCACATGTTTCCGATGGTGCCCTACCATGCGCTGCCGAGGCTGCACGAGCTGATCAAGCACGACCTGCCGGCGGCGAACCCGTCCATATGGCATGCCTATCGCGAGGTCTGGCCGGTGCTGCTGAAGCAGCTGCGGTACGAGGATTATTTCCTCAAGCGCGAATTGCCGCCGACGGCGCGGCCCTATCGCGGTGAATTTCACGAGCTCGATATGTCGGCGGCGGCCGAGTAGCGAATAAACCACCCGCCTTCTATCCGGCCTGTTACGGGGCCGGTAAGGTGACCGGGAAAAGCAACCAGCCAACAGGGACATCCCGATGAGCCGAAAGAGACCGACCGTCGCCGATCTGCGCGCCATGAAGGGCAAGCGCCAGCTGACCATGCTGCGCGTTCTGACCATGGACGAGGCCGAGGCTGCCGAGCGGGCAGGGGTCGATATCGTCTCGGTGCCGCCCGAGCTGGTGCTCAACCCTGAGTATCGCGATGCGGCGCCTAGCCTGTTCACCATGCCGGGCGAGAACTTCTATGAAATAGGCACGGCGGACGATTTCCTGCGCTGGGCGTTCCGGCTCTACAAGGCCGGAGCCGACGCCGTTTATTGCAGCGCCGGTTTCGCCACCGTGAAGCGGCTCGCCGACGACGCGATCCCCGTGATCGGCCATGTCGGCCTCATTCCGTCCCGCGCCACCTGGACCGGCGGCTTCAAGGCCGTCGGCAAGACCGCCGACACCGCCATGCAGATTTTTGAGGCGGTCAAGCAGTATGAGGCCGTTGGAGCGCTTGGCGCCGAGATCGAAGTGGTGCCGGTCGAGGTGGCGAAGGCGATCTCAGAACGGACCTCGCTGATCATGCTGTCGATGGGTGCCGGCACCGGCTGCGACGCGCAGTATCTGTTCGCCGACGATATTCTTGGCCAGAACCGGGGCCACATGCCGCGCCATTCCAAGGTCTACCGCAACTTCGCCGCCGAGTACGATCGCCTGCAGGCCGAACGCGTCGCGGCGTTTTCCGAGTACGTTGCCGACGTCGATAGCGGCGCCTATCCGGAAGACAGGCATGTCGTGCGCATGGATCCGGCCGAGCTCAGCCTGTTCATGAAACGGGTGGACGCAAAGGGCTGACTACTCGGCCTCTTTGCCGGTCGTCGCAGCGCCTTGCCATGTTCCGTCGGCGAGCATTGCGTGGAGCACCTCGGCGTCTGTTCCCAGCGGCCGGTCTTCCCTCAGCATCGCTACATGCGCGCGCACCGCGGTATGGACCGCTGCTGTGCCGGGCGCCAGCTTGAGACCGTCGCGCAGGTCCACGGCTTGCGCGGCGGCCATCAGTTCGAAGGCGATCAGCCGTCGCCACAGCGCGATCATCCCGGCGCATTTCGACACGGCAAGCGGCGTCTGCGTGGCGTGGTCCTCTACGCCTTCGGACACGGCCAGGAAATCCAGCATCACCGGATTGGCCTTGTGGCGGATGCCGGCCAGGATTGCCGTTGCCGTCTTTTGCAGCGGCACGAAACCGGCCGAGGCGCCGCCAACCGGCGACAGATATCTGGGCAGACCGTTGCGACCGGAGCCGGCGAGCTGGATGAAGCGGGCAACGCTTGCCGCGGCGCATTGTGCGATCGCCAGGCCGAGCGTCTCGAAGGCCAGCGCCAGCGATGCGGTGTGGAAATTGCCGGTCGACAGAACCAGCCCGTCATCGCCCAGCACCAGTGGATTGTCGGCGGCGGCATTGAGTTCGATCTCCAGCGCCAGCCGCGCCTGGTCGATCGCCTGGATCAATGCACCATGGATCGACGGCATGCAGCGGATCGACAGCGGGTCCTGCAGGGTGGTCGGCGCCGGCTCTTCGTCGCGGGCAAGCAGGTAGCGCAAGCCCTTGGCCGCGAGTTGCTGGCAGGCTGCCGGCCGCGCCAGATGCAGGCGCGGATCGAGGATGGTGCGGTTGGCGCCAAACCCTTCCATGGTCAGCGCGCCGGCCTGCTGCTGTTGCGCAAAGGCCGACAGCGCGTCGGCCAGTACCAACGCGCCAGTGCCGGCTGATACCGCCGAGGCGTTGATCAGCGACAGGCCGTCTTTCGGCGCCAGGCTGATCGGAGCCAACCGCGCCATCATCAACGCCTTGGCCGCCGGCATGCGCCGACCCTGATAGTCAGCTTCGCCGTCGCCGGTCAGCAGACGGGCGAGCGCCGCCATCAGCACGAGATCGCCGGCGCCGATCGAGCCCAACTGCGGCATTACCGGATGCACGCCTGCATTGAGCGCATCGACAAGGGCGGTGAAAGCCGCCGGCGAAATGCCGGAGCCGCCGACTGCCAGCATCGCTGCGCGCGCAAGCATGGTCGCCCGCACCGCCTCTTGGGGCAACGGTTCGCCGACAGCGCCGCTTCGCCCTTCCAGCAACTGGCGCTGGAAGGCGCTGGCATCGCCCTCGACCGATGTGCCGAGATTGGCGCCGAGCCCGGTGTTGAGCCCATAGATTTGCTGACCGGACGCGGCGACCTGATCGAGCACTTTTCGCGCTTTGTCGAGCCTCTCGATGACAGCAGGCTCAACCTCCACCTTGCGGCCGGCGCGGGCGACCGCCGCGACATCCTCGACGCTGACGCCGGCGCCGGTGAGGACGAGCGCGCTCATGCGAAGCGCAGCCTCTGGCCGATGCCTTTATCAGCAGCCTTGGCCAGCATCGCCTTGCCCAGCGCAATGTCGGACAGCGACAGGCCGCGATGCCAGAACAGGATCGTCTCGTCGTCGCTCTGGCGTCCCGGCTTGAGACCGGCAGCGATCTGGCCGAGCTCGGCGTGCAGCGTCGCTTCGCTCAGCCGCCCGGTCTCGACATGGGCGCGCAGCGAGCCGAACTTGCCGCCTTTGCACTGGCCCCAGTCGTCGACGACCATTTTCTGCATGATGTCGGTCAATGACAGCTCCACCGCGCTCATCGTACCATAGGGCACGACCAGCGCACCGGGCTTGATCCATTCGGTCTTGAGCAGCGGCTGCGGCTCCGGCAGCCGTGAGGCTTCGACGACGATGTCGGCGCCCTTGATGCAGCTTTCCCAGTCGGCAACCGCGGTAACTTTCTTGCCGAGACCGGCCGAGAGTTTGGCAGCGAAGCCGTCGCGGCTTTCCGGGCGGCGCGAATGGACGCGGATCTCGTCGAAGTCGAAGAGATGGTCGAGCAGGCGCACATTCCAGTAGGCGGTGCCGCGCGCGCCGATATGGGCCAGCACCTTGGAGTTCTTGCGCGCCAGATGTTTGGCGCCGATAGCGGTGACGGCGCCGGTGCGCATGTCGGTGATGACGGTGGCGTCGAGAATGGCGCGCGGCGTGCCGGTGCGCGGATCGAACAGGTTTAGAATGCCAAATTCTGAAGGGAGCCCGTGCAGATAATTGTCGACATAGTCGCCGACGATTTTCACGCCCGCCGTATCGAGCGGCGCAACGTAGCCGCGCAGAACGTTGAAATGGCCATGGAAGGAAGGGGCGGGTTCAAGATGGACGCGCGGCTCGATCACCGTCTGGCCATTGCCTTGCGCGATAAGCCCGGCTTCGACAGCGGCAATGATTTCGCCGTCGGTCATCTCCAGGGCTTCGATATCGAGGCCATTGAGGTAGTCGATATAGATAGGCTTCATGCAATGTCCTTGGCCGCCCGCCCATCCATAACAGGCTGCGAGCCGACACGGAAGTTTGTTGGATAAGCTCTGGACGGGGCCAGCCATATGCTGTTCAACGCGGTTCGCCATGACTGCCGTTCCCGACACCGAGGCTTCCGCCGTAACCGCCAGCAATGCGCGGCGCGTGGCGCTGATCGTCGCCATCGCGTTTTTCATGCAGCTGCTGGATTCGACGATCATCTCGACCTCGCTGCCGCAGATGGGACAATCCTTCGGCGTGCCGGCGGTGGCGATGAGCATCGGCATCACCGCCTATATGCTGACCATGGCAGTGTTCGTGCCGCTGTCGGGCTGGCTTGCCGACCGCTTCGGCGCGCGCAACATCTTCCTGCTGGCGATCGTACTGTTCACGCTGGCCTCGCTGGCCTGCGGCTTCTCGCAAAGTCTGCCTCAGTTCGTTGCCGCTCGCGTCGTGCAAGGCCTGGGCAGCGCGCTGATGACGCCGGTCGGCCGCATCCTTGTGCTGCGCAATGCGTCGAAGTCGGAGCTGCTCAACGCCACGGCGCTGATCACCTGGCCGGCGTTGTTTGCGCCCGTGGTCGGGCCGGTGCTTGGCGGCTTCATCACAACCTATCTCTCCTGGCACTGGAATTTCTTCATCAACATCCCGCTTGGGCTCGTCGGGCTGGCGCTGGTCGCGCGCTTCATTCCGGGCGACCGCGCGGCCGATCCCAAGCCGCTGGATTGGCCGGGGTTTTTCCTCACGTCGCTGGGGCTCGCGCTGCTGCTCTACGGCCTTGAGCGCATCGCACATCCGGAAGACGGCGCCTTGCCCGCCGTGCTGCTGGTTGCCGCCGGCATCGTCATCGGCTGGCTGGCGGTGCGGCATCTCCGGCGCGCGCCGCATCCGCTGCTCGATCTCAGCGCGTTCAGGGTGCAGACCTTCGCCATCTCGACGCTTGCCGCCGGCACCATTTTTCGCGTGGCGATCAACGCCACGCCGTTCCTTTTGCCGCTGCTGTTTCAGGTCGGCTTTGGCCTTTCGCCGGTCGATGCCGGCTTGATGATCGTGGCCTACTTCCTCGGCAATCTCGGCATGAAGACGGTGACGACGCCGATGCTGCGACGCTTTGGTTTTCGCACGGTCATGGTCGTCAACGGCCTGATCGCCTCGGCCTCGATCATGGCGTGCGCGGCGATCTCGCCGGAGACGCCGCAGGCGCTGGTGGTAGCGCTGATGCTGATCGCCGGCCTGACGCGCTCGATGCAGTTCACGGCGCTGAATACTCTGGCCTTCGCCGACATCGATGCCGCGCAGCGCAACTCGGCGGCGACTTTGTCCTCCATGCTGCAGCAGATATCGATGCTGTTCGGCGTAGCGGTGGCGGCTGCCATCCTCAACCTGTCGCAGATCGTCAGGGGCCGGCCGGCGCTCGACCTCGTCGATTTTCGCATCGCCTTCCTGGTCATCGGCGCCATCGGGCTGGTGGCGGCGTTGCGGTTCCTCGTGCTGCCGCCCGGCGCAGGCGCCGAAGTTTCAGGCCACCTGACCAGGACCTGAATTCGCGATTTTCGCCGCTCAGGCGGCAATTAATTCCGCCTTGTGCTTTCGCCTCAGAACGGCACCTTTGCGCATACGCGCAATGGCGCAACGGAATGCCAAAAGCGCAGCCTTTTCCTAGGATTGCGCCAGTTCTAGCAATCGGTGCGTCCACTGGAAGATTATCACTGCCAACGGGCGTTCCGAGCGCGGATTCATTTGACGAAGCGGCGCCGAGCCGATTAGCTTTCTTCGGAAGGGGTGGCAGAGTTGCCATCGGGGCGAATGCAGACATGAACACGATTGGCTGGCCACATTTCAGGAGCCTGAACCAGGAAGGCATTGTCTTTGCCATCGCCGTGGTGCTGTTCGTCGCCGCTGCCATTGGGCTGCCTGGTTTCATCGCTGCCAACAATCTCGTTGCCATCGTCCGCTCGGTGTCGGTGCTGGGTATTTTGGCGCTCGGCATGGCGGTCGTCATAATCGGCAGGGGCATCGACCTGTCGGCGGTGGCGATCATGGCGATGTCGGTCGCCTGGTATTTGCAACTGCTCAACGCCGGAACGCCTGATGGTCTCGCCTTCGCCTATGTGCTGGCAGGCGTGCTCGCCATCGGCCTGCTCAACGGTTTTCTCGTCGCTTATGCCGACGTGCCGGCGATCTTCGTGACGCTGGCGACCGGCTCCTTCGTCTTCGGCTATGTCCGCTCGCAACTGATCACGCAGGATGCGGTGCCGGTGCCTCAGGGCCATTGGGTGGAGCTGCTCGGCGGCCTGCGTTTCCTCGACATTCCGATCGAAGTGTTCGTCTTCGCCGGGCTCGCCTTCCTGTTCTTCCTGTTCCTGCGCTACACCAAATGGGGCCGCTACATCTATTTCGCCGGCGACAATCCGGTCGCCGCGCGCAACATCGGCATTCCGGTGCGGCCAATGCTGGTGCTGCGTTATGTGGTTTCGGCCTTTGTCGCGCTGATCGCCGGCCTGCTCACGGCGGCAAGCCTGCATTCGATCAACACCCGCGTCGTCAACTCGACGCTGCTCTATGACATCGTGCTGGTGGCGGTGATCGGCGGCATCGGCCTTTCCGGCGGGCGGGGCGGGGTGCGCAATGTGCTGGTGGGCGCTGCACTGATCGGCATCCTGTCGAACGCGATGACCATCATCGACATTCCGCTGCTCTATCAAAACCTGATCAAGGCGGCGATCCTGCTCGGAGCCATCATCGTCGACGGCATCATCAATCCGCGTGACGAACAGACCGCGCAGCAGGGCGACATCTAAGGGGTACCCGACCGGGTCATGCCGACCGGCCGGCAATAAGTGAAAAACAGAGGATGTGACATGAAACTGATCAGAACACTGATGGCGGCCGCCACGGCGCTTGCCGCTACCGCCTTCGTCGCGCCGACCTTCGCCGCCGACGATCCGGGCCCGGCCGCATACGCGCAGGCGCTCAAGGGCAAGCGCGTCATGCTGGTGCCGCTGGCGATGGGCTTCGACCTTGCGCAGGGCTGGTCGCACTATCTGAAGACGGAAGTCGAGGCCTGGGGCGGCACCTTCGAAACACGCGATCCGAACTGGGTCGTCGATGCCGGTGCACAGGCGATCACCGACGCGATCTCGTCCGACACAAGGCCGGACGTGCTGATCATCCATGCGCCGGATCTCAACTCCTATTCCAAGCTGATGAAGAAGGCGCAGGCCGCCGGCACCTACGTCATACTGGTCGACAATCCCGCCAACTTCCCGGCCGACGCCTTTGTCGGCAGTGACTGGGACCGGCTCGGCCAACTCGAGGCCGAAGCGGCGATCAAGGGCTGCGGCGAGAATTCGTCGAAGAAGATCGGCCTTGTGCAGGGTGATCAGGCCAACTCGTCCAGTCTCTACCAGTATGCCGGCATCATGAAGGTGCTGGAGAAGCACCCCGACTTCAAAGTCGTGGCCAAGCCCGACTCCAACTGGGATCCGACGACGTCGCGCAACGTGACGACGACAATGCTGCAGCAGAACCCCGACATCTGCTCGATCATCGACTTCTGGGATGGCGACGCCACCGGCGCATCCGCCGCCATCCGCGACGCCAAGCTCGACGGCAAGGTCTTTTTGGTCACCACCGGCGGCGGCGAGAAGGCGGCCGATTGCGACAAATTGCAGGACGGAACTTACGGCGCCGTTGTCATGACAGACCTTGCCCGCCAGTCCGGCGACATGAACGCTATCATCAAGTTCCTGCTGCAGAGCGGCCAGCCGGCCGGCACGTCGCACACCTACATCTACACACTGGAGAAGGCTACGACCAAGGCCGACCTCAAGCCCGACAGCTGCTGGGACCTGAAGGCGCTGCAGGCCGAAGCGGCGGCGAAGTAAGCCGCGCTTTTTCGACTGAAATAAACGAGGTGGCTGGACAATCCGGTCACCTCGTTCCCTCATGGAATAGCAGCCGCCGATGTCCTTTCGCGAACGCCTCCAGTCATGGCGCTACAATCTCGTGCCCGACCATCTGGTCGGCGAAATCCTGACAAAACGCTGGACCGACAACGCCATTCCGTTCCTGGCGCTGGTGGCGACGCTCAGCGTGTTCGGCTCGATCATTCCCGGCTTCTTCAAGCTGACCTCGCTGCAGGAATCGACCCGCCAGCTCGGCGAGTTCTCGATGGTGGTCACCGGCATGACGGTGGTGATGCTGGGCGGCGGCATCGATCTGTCCGTCGGTTCGATCTTCGCGCTGTCCTGCTTCTCCGCCGTCTATGTCTTCTTCATCCTCGAACAGTCTATCTGGCTGGCGCTGGCGGCATCGCTTGCCACCGGGCTCATCTTCGGCGCCGTCAACGGCTACCTCGTCGGCTATCTCAGGCTGCGCGCCTTTCTGACTACGCTGGTCACCTTCATTTTTGGCCGGGCGCTGTTCGATATTCTCGTCACCACCTATGCCGCAGACGTGCAGCTTTCCCAGGCGACATCCGATGTGCTCGACTTCATCGGCGACAGCACCTTCTGGGGGCTTTCGGTCTCGGTGTGGCTGGCGATCATTCTTGCCATCGTCACCCATATCGCGCTGACGCGCTCACGGCCGGGCTGGCATGTGCTGGCGGTCGGCGGATCCAGGCGCTCGGCGCACAATGCCGGCATTCGCGTGCGCCGCACCGTGTTCATGACCTATGTCTTTTCCGGCTTCTGCGCCTCGATCGGCGGCTTCCTGATCGCTTGCCGCCTGAGTGGGGCAGGGCCGGGCACCGGCCTCAACCTTGAGATCATGGCGCTGACGGCGGCGGTGGTCGGCGGCGTCAGCCTGGGTGGTGGCCGCGGCTCGGTCATCAAGGGGCTGATGGGCGCCATCATCGTGCTGACCATGACCAACGGGCTGATCCGGCTGGGCTATGGCACCGGCACCAACCAGATGGTGCTGGGCATCATGCTGGCGGTGGCGGTGACGATCGACATTCGCTGGCTGAAGAACCGCCATAAGGTGCTCAACGAAGTCTATGTCGCGCCGGTCTATCTCAAGATGGGCGAGACACAGTCTGCGGTGCCGGGCTCAGGCACGCCCTACGCGCTCGACAACCGGCTGTCGGCGGCCGACCATATCGGGCTCGGCGAGTTGGAAGGGCCGGAAGACGTCATCCTCGACCGCGACGATCACCTCTATTGCGGCACGCGCCATGGCGAGATCGTCCGCTTCTTCGCGCCGGATTACGTTAAGTCGGAGGTGTTTGCCCACATCGGCGGCTTTCCGCTGGGCCTGGCCTTCGACAAATCGGGCAATCTGATCAGCTGCGTCGGCGCCATGGGGCTCTATTCCGTCTCGCCGGATCGGGATGTGAAACGCCTGTCGGCGGAGACGTCGCGTTCCTGGACCTCGATCGTCGACGATGCGCGGCTGCGCGACCCCAACGATTGCGACATCGCGCCGGACGGGCGGATCTATTTCACTGACTCCACCAAGCGCTATGACGCCCACGATTGGGCGCTGGACTCGATCGAGAACCGCGCCACCGGCCGGCTGCTGGTCTATGACCCGAAGGACGGTTCGACGAAGACACTGCTCGACGGCTACCGCTACACCAATGGCGTGTGCATGGCGCATGACGGGAAGTCGCTGTTCTTCGCTGAGAGCTGGGCCTGCCGTGTGCATCGATACTGGCTGGAAGGGCCGAAAGCAGGCACCGCCGAATGCGTCATCCGCGACATGCCGGGCTATCCCGACAACATCAACCGGGCGTCGGACGGCAATTACTGGATGGCATGGCTCGGCATGCGCACGCCGAGCTTCGACCTGTCGCTGCGCCATCCCGATATGCGCAAGCGCATGACGCGCCGGCTGCCGCAGGACGAGTGGCTGTTCCCCAACATCAACACCGGCGGCGTGGTGAAATTCAACGACAAGGCCGGCATTGTAGAGGCGATGGGCGACCTCACCGGCGGCGCGCATCCGATGGTCACCTCGATGCGCGAGCACAAGGGTTTCCTGTTCGTCGGCGGCATCCTTAACAACCGCATCGGCCGCTACAAGATTGCGGGCGCCGACCCGAACTGGACCAGTTCCGCTTCTTATTGGGGAGCGAAGCCATGATCCTCGATCCTGTGCTCGACCTGTTTCGTGGCAAGGCGGTGACCATCCCACCGCTCGACGGTGCCTTCCGTCCCAACACGCGGCTGGACGAGGCGCCAGTGTTCGCCGATTTGACGGAGCCCGACAATCTTCTGGTTGCCGATGGCCGGCTGCTCGTTTCCAGCGGCAATGCGGTATATTCGCTTGCCGCAGGGGTGGAGCCGAAGGTTGTCGGGACCTTTCTTTCCCCCATCACGGCGCTGGCTCTATCACTGTCGGGCGAACTGACGGTGGGGTTGGAAAGCGGCAAGCTGCTGGTTGCCGGCAAGGAGGTTTCGCTGCCGGCCGGCGTCAGCTGCATCACCGCGCTTGCCTATGCCGAGGACGACACGTTGTGGCTGGCCAATGGCTCGGCTGAGCATGCGCCGTCGCTATGGGCCGCCGACCTGATGAAGAAGGGCGCGTCCGGATCGCTTTGGAGGCGGGACGCAGCCGGCGGCGGGTTCCGCAAAGTGGCCGGCGAGATCGCCTTTCCCTATGGGCTGCATCCCATTGGGCGGGATGTGCTGGTCAGCGAAAGCTGGCGTCACCAGCTCGTTCGCTTCGATGGTGCGACCGGTAGCCGCTCGACCGTGCTGACGCATCTGCCCGGCTATCCCGCGCGCCTCGCGCCGGCCGGCGATGGCGGCGCGTGGCTGGCTCTGTTCGCGCCACGCAAACGGCTGATCGAATTCGTTCTCCAGGAAACCCACTATCGGCGCGACATGCTAAACCAGGTGGCGCCGGCCTACTGGATCGCGCCGGCTTTGGCCTCCAATCGCAGCTTCCTCGAACCGCTGCAATGCGGCGGCATCCGCACCATGGGCATCCACAAGCCCTGGTCGCCGAGCCGCTCCTATGGGCTGGTGGTCAGGCTCGATCAGAACATGCAGCCGCAATTCAGCCTGCACAGCCGCGCCGACGGCAGGCGCCATGGCATCTGCAGCGTGGCGGAAACGGACGGCCGCCTGTTCATCGCCTCCAGGGGCGGCGATTGCGTGCTGGCCATCGACGCAGGAGGTCTCTGATGGAACCGATCGTGCGCCTGGAAAACGTCACCAAAAACTATCGCGGCGTGCCCGCGGTCAGACAAGTCAGCTTCGAACTGCGCAAGGGCGAAATCCACGCGCTGCTCGGCGAGAATGGCGCCGGAAAATCGACACTGACCAAGATCATTGCCGGCGTCGTCGACGCCACTTCCGGCAAGATGTTCCACAAAGGCCGCGAGATCGCCTACGCCTCGCCGCATGCGGCGCTCGAGGCCGGCATCGCCATGGTGTTCCAGGAGACCAGCCTGGTGCCGTCGATGACAGTGGCGCAAAACCTCTATCTCGGCACCGAAAAGTTTCTCAACCGGCTGCGCGGCACCTACATTTCGGCGCAACAGTTTTTGCAATCGCTGAACTTCCCGGTCGACCCGAACGCCATGGTGGCGACGCTGGGCGCGGCCAAGCGTCAGATGGTCGAGATCGCGCGCGCCGTTCACCACAATGCCGAGATCATCATCTTCGACGAGCCGACGGCGACGCTGACGCCGGAGGAGAAGCGGCACTTTTTCGCACTGATCCGGCGGCTGAAGGCGAACGGCGTCTCGATCGTCTTCATCAGCCATGCATTGGAAGAGGCGCTGATGATCGCCGACCGCATCACAATCCTGCGCGATGGCGAACTGGTGATCACCGACGACACATCGGCCTTCGACCGCGACAAGATCGTCGCCGCCATGGTCGGGCGTACGCTGTCGGGACAGATCTACCGCCAGCGCGACGAGGCCAGGCTGCGCAAGGCCGGCAAGAAGGTGCTGTCGGTGCAGGACATTTCGATGAGCAATGTCGTGCGCAACACCTCCTTCTCGATCTTTCAGGCACAGATCACCGGTGTGTTCGGGCTGATCGGCTCCGGCCGCACCGAGACCTTCAAGATCGTCTCCGGCATCTACAAGCGCGATTTCCTGCGCGGCGGCGCCATCGAGCTGGACGACCGGCCGGTGCGCTATATCGTGCCGAGCGAAGCGGTCGCCGACGGCATCGTCTATGTTACCGAGGACCGCAAGAGCGAGGGCATTTTCGAGACGATGGGCGTTGCCGAGAACCTGTTCGGCGGGCTCCTGGCGGCGGGCCGCGAAAAGGCCTGGGTGATCAACCAGCAGGAGATGCGCACGCTTTCCGCTGAATGGACGAAGACGCTGAACATCAAGGCGATCAACGACAATGCCCGCGTGGTCGAGCTTTCCGGCGGCAACCAGCAGAAGGTGGTGATCGGCAAGGGGCTGGTGCAGCAGCCGCGTATCGTGATCTTCGACGAGCCGACGCGCGGCGTCGATGTCGGCGCCATCGCCGAGATCCACCAGATCATCAACCGGCTGGCCGACGAGGGGTTGGCCGTGGTGGTGATCTCGTCCTACCTGCCGGAAATCATGAACCTGTCGGATCGGATTCTGGTGTGCCGACAGGGGCGCATCGTGGAGGAGTTCTCGCCGGCGGAGGCGACGGAGGAGAAGATCATGTATGCGGCAGTGCACTAGGTTGCCGGTCGGTGTTTGACGGTGCGCATACGTCACCAATTGGCCAAGGCCTCAGCGCCTTCGTCATGCTCGGGTCTCCGCGACGGCGCTTCGCGCCTGCTTCGCCCCTGAATGACGAAGCTGAGATGCTTCGGCCAATCGCCATGGTTCTGTCAGCATCAAAAACTGAATCGGAATAGCCGGTTAGCCGCCCTTGCTCGAGACCTGATTCAACCACCTGATCCACCGATTCAACGAAAGGAAACGCCATGGCCGCCACAAAACTCCTCAGCGATGCCGAGGTCGAAAAAATCCCGGTTGCGAAGGCTGTGTTCGACGACATCCGCGCGACGCGCAAGTCGGACTTCGTCAACAATTTCTGGCGCGGGCTGGCCAACGATCCGGCCTTGCTGAAACGGACATGGGACCAGGTGAAAGTGGTGATGGCTACGGAAAGCGCCATCGATCCGCTGACCAAGGAGATGATCTACATCGCTGTGTCGACCGCCAATGGCTGCTCCTATTGCGTCCATTCGCACACGGCTGCGGCGCGGGCCAAAGGCTTGACCGATGCGCAGCATGGCGATCTGGTGTCGATCATCGGGCTGGCCGGGCAGACCAACCATCTGGTGACTGCGATGCAGATTCCGGTCGATCCTGAGTTCGAAGTGAAGTGAGGGGCGGCTTTCCCTTCTCCCCTGTGGGAGAAGGGAAAGCGTGCGCTATGCCGGTCTGTAAACCTTCTCTGCTGTATTCCAAAAGATATCCGCTTCCGCCACCGGACCGTGCTTCGCCACGGCTGCACGATGCGCCTTGATCAGTTCGGCGTGGCTGGTCCAGAGCTTCTCTATCGGGAAGTTGGAGCCGAACATCAGGTGGTCAGCGCCCAGAATGTCGATGGCATTGTCGACGATGTAGGCAATCAACGCCGGATCGTTGCGGTGGGCGAAGGTGCCGAGGCCCGACAGCTTGGCGTAGAAGTTCGGCGCTGTTGATAGAGTACTCAGGCCGGCTTTCCAGGCCTCGGTGGTTTCCGGCTCCATGCCGGTCAGCATGCCGGCATGGGTGAGGATGAAATTGGTGTCGGGGTTCTCGCCGACGAGCGTCAGCCCGTTCTTCATCTGGGCGGGGAAAAGCTGCAGGTCGAAGGACAGGCCATAGTCTTTAAGCCGCGCGACATTGGCCCGCACCCTGGGGTCGATGACCTGATCGGCCGAGGCAGCGAAGCGGAAGGCCGGCGTCTCGTGCCAATGCAGCTGCATGCGCACGCCGCGCAGCAGCGGGTACTTTTTCAATCGATCGATCTGGGGCCGGACATCGTCGACAGTCATATCGGTATAGCCGACGATAGCGTGCGGCCAGCCGGTCTGGTCGGCAGTCTTCTGCAGGAAGGCGACTTCTTTTTCGAAATCCTCCTTGGCCCAGTTGGTCTGGACATAGACGGCCTTCTCGACACCTGCGCCTTGCTGATCGGCGAGAAATTCCTCGATCGGATAGTCGCGGCGGATCGGTTCGTAGGGGCCGAAAATGCGCGGCACCATCGGCCCGACCAGCCATGGCTGGTCCTGCTGGCGCCAGATGTGGAAATGCGCGTCGATGGCTTTCTGCATCACGATACCCTTTTCCAGATTGCCGACGCCGCCGGGGCGGGGCGGGCGAGCGACAGGACGAAATCGGTGAGGCTCCCGAGCGACGAGCCGTCGATGAGATCGTCGAGATCAGGCAGGATGGCGCGGAGTGCTGCCGTGGCGGGAAGGAAACGCGGGTCACCGGCCAGCGGTGTGGCCAGCGACAGGCGAAAGGCGCGGGCGCTCAGCCGGCGCATTGCGGTCTCGAGATCGGCATGGTCGCCGCGCTCCAGCGCGTCCGACAGGATGATCACAGCGGCACCGCGGGCGAAAGCTGAGAAACGCGGCACCGAGAGGAAGGCGAGCAAGGTCGGTCCCATGCGCGTGCCGCCGTCCCAGTCGTCGACGAGTGCCGCCGCGCGGGCGAGAGCCTGGTCGCGATCGCGGATACGCAGTGCGGACGTGATGCGGGTGAGCCGCGTGCCAAAGGTGAAGATTTCGGCACGGTCAGCACCTTGTACGGCGGCGTGCGCCAGTTTGAGGTAGTCCGCCGTGTGCAGCTTCATCGAGCCGGAGACGTCGATCAGGATCAGCAGTTTGCGCGCCACCGTCTGGCGGCGGCGCAGCTGCGGCGAGGGGATATCGCCATCGGCGCTGACGATTTCCCTGAGCGAGCGGCGCAGATCGAGCTTGCCGCGCGAATGGGTGCGCACGGTGCGGAATGAGCGGCGCGCGGGGAGGGCTGAAGCGAGCTTGCGGCGGAAGGGCCCAAGGCCATCGTCGTCGCGGAGGAAGTCGCGGCTGCTGAGCTGTTCGATTGCCGACGACAGCTCGCCGCCTTTCTCCTGGCGCATGGTCTCGCTCTCCTTCTCGCGCGTGCCGCCGTCGTCCTTGATGCGGGTCTCCTCGTCTTCCTCGCCTTCGACGGAAGGTTGGCCATCGCCATGGAAGTGATCGCGAAAATGCGCCTCGAATTCGCCGCGGCGATCGGGCGGGGGGGCAAGCGTTGCGAGCGCCGCCTCGCGGATGTCGGCCATCGAGCGGGGGCCGAGCAGGGTGACCGCCTGCATGAAGCTGCAGACCTGCTCGGGGGCGACGGCAAAGGCGTGGCGGCGCAGCAGCCGGGCGAAGTCGAGGAAGGGCGCGGAGGCGAGAGGAAGGGTTCCCTGACGCATCATTCCTTCGCGCCCCCCTCTGTCCTGCCAGCGTTGCACAGTGCCCAGGTGAGGCCACCTCGCTATGAACGAGCTGTTGACCTCACACGTCACCCCAGCGCCTCCTCGACAATCTGGCCAAGCTCCGGCGCGATTGCGGACAAATCCTCCTCGTCCTTGATAAGCACACCGATGGCTCGGCGGAAGGCTTGCGGCCATGGGCTGCCGCCTTTCTCCAGTATGGTGGCGGCGTTGGCCCATTCGACGGCCTCGGAGATGCCGGGCGGCTTGGCCAGTGGCCGCGCGCGGATCGACTGCACGGCATTCGCCACGGCGCGCGCGGTGGTCTCGGCGACATTGCCGGCGCGCAGCATGATGATGGCGGCTTCGCGCTCGGCGTCGGGATAGCCGATCCAGTGATAGACGCAACGCCGACGCAGCGCCTCCGCCAGTTCGCGGGTTCGGTTCGAGGTCAGGATGACGATCGGCTGCGCCTCGGCGCGGACCGTGCCACGCTCAGGGATGCTGATTTGGAAATCGGAAAGGAATTCGAGAAGCAGCGCTTCGAATTCGTGGTCGGAGCGGTCGATCTCGTCGACCAGCAGCACGCGCTGCTCCGGCGCCCGCAGCACCTGCAGCAATGGCCGCGCGATCAGAAAGCGGTCGTCATAGATGTCGATCTCATGCTCGCCGGCATGGCGGATGGCGAGCAGCTGGCGCTGGTAGTTCCATTCGTAGAGCGCGTGTGCTGCGTCGATGCCTTCATAGCATTGCAGCCGCACCAGATCGCGGCCAAGCAGTTGCGCGATCGCCTTCGCAGCTTCGGTCTTGCCAACGCCGGGCGCGCCTTCCAGCAGCAGCGGCTTGCCGAGCCGTATGGCCAGGAAGATGGCGGTGGCCAGGCTGTCGTCGGCGAGGTAGCGCGATCCAGCGAGGTGGCGTGCCACCGCCTCCGGCGAGGTCGCGACAGTCTCGGCATTCGGCTCCTGCATGTCGTCCTCAGTTCGCCGCTTGCGCCTTCAGCGCGCGCAATATGCGCTCCGGTGTGATCGGCAGCGTGTCGATGCGCACGCCGACGGCGTCGAAGACGGCATTGGCAACCGCGGGGATCTGCGGGTTCGCGCACATTTCGCCTGGTCCTTTGGCACCGTAAGGACCATCCGCCGACGGCCGCTCCAGCACGATGATCTCGGTTTGGGCGAGATCGCCCGGTCCCGGCATCAGATACTGGTTGAAGTCGGTGCCGCCATGGTCGCGGTTGGGATAATAGGGCTCGGTCGTTTCGTAGAGCGCGTGGCTGATGCCCATCCAGGAACCGCCGACCAGTTGCTGCTCGACCATTTTCGGGTTCAGCGCGCGGCCGATCTCAAAGACGTTCTTCACGGTCAGCACCGTAACCTCGCCCGTCTCGTCATCGACCTCGACTTCGGCCACCGTGCAGGCATGGGCGTAGCAGGTCGACGGCTTCATCGCGCCGGTCTCTTTCTCCGGATAGGAGCGCGGGATCAGGAACATGCCGCGCCCGGATATCGAGCGCCCACGCTTGAAATGCGCCGACAAGGCGACATCGAAGATCGAGATCGACTTTTGCGGCGCGCCCTTGACCAGAATATTGCCCTGGCCGTCAGTCTCAAGGTCGGAAGCGTTGACCTCCAGCTCTTCCGCCGCCACTTCCAACATCACCTGGCGCGCTTCCTTGGCCGCCTGGATGACGGCGTTGCCGGCGCGGTGGGTGCCGCGCGAGGCGAAGGTACCCATGCAGTGCGGGCCGGTGTCGGTGTCGGCGGTGTCGATGGTGACCCGGTCGGTCGGCACGCCGATGGTCTCGGCGCAGATCTGCGCCATGATCTGCTTCAGGCCCTGGCCGAGATCGACCGACGAAAGTGTGACCATAAAATTGCCGGTCGGCGTCGAATGCACCAGCGCCTGCGTCGGGTCGCCGCCAAGGTTCATGCCCGTCGGGTAGTTGATCGCGGCGACGCCGCGTCCGCGCCTTATCGCCATCTCAAGCTCCCTTCGTGTAGGAGGACATCGCCATATACTTCTCCGCCACCGGCCAGTTGGCGGCGCGCGACGCCTCCTGCATGCACTCGATCAGCGCCGCTCCTTCGGTCGGCTGGCGATGCGCCTTCATGTCGCCATCGCGATAGGCGTTGATGAAGCGGAATTCGAGCGGGTCCATGCCGATCAGCCGCGCCAGCTTGTCCATCTGCACCTCAAGCGCGAAGTCGCCGATGGTGACGCCGAAGCCGCGCATGGCGGAGGAGGGGGTGCGGTTGGTATAGACGCAATAAGTGTCGATCCAGACATTGGGAATGGTGTAGGGCCCGGGATAGTGCGCGGCACCCTTCTGCGCCCCATAAGGCGAGTGGCGCGAATAGGCGCCGGCATCGGTATAGCCGGTCACCTTGCGCGCAACGATGCGGCCATCGTTCATCACGCCGTCCTTGATGATTATCTTTTCGGCGGCGCGGGGTGAGGAGATCTGCATCTCCTCTTCGCGGCTGTAGATGAAGGAGACGGGACGTCCTGTCAGCTTGGCGCCAAGAATGGCGATCGGCTCGACGATGACGTCGACCTTGCCGCCAAAGCCGCCGCCGACAGTGCCGCCGACGAAATGCAGTTTGGAGCCGGGCATCTGCAGGATGATCGACGCGTTGTCGAGGGTGAAGAACATCGCCTGGGTGTTGGTGTAGCAGGTGAAGCGGTCATTGCCTTCGGGCACCACGACGCAGCCCGTGGTCTCGGTCGGCGCATGCTCGATCGGCGAGGACTGGTAGCTCTGTTCCAGGATGTGGTCGGCGCCAGCGAAGCCCGCCTCGACATCGCCGAAGCGCACCTTGCGGCATTCGCCGCTGTCATAGAGGTAATAATTCTGGCCGTGATATTCGTTGACCAAAGGCGCGCCGGGCTTCAGCGCTTCTTCCATGTCGAAGACGGCCGGCAGCACCTCATAATCGACCTTGACCTTGGCTGCCGCTTCCTGAGCCGCGCGCTCGGTCTCGGCCAGCACCGCCACCACGGCCTCGCCCTTCCAGCGCACCTTGCCGTCGGCCAGCACCGTTTCGTCTTCCGGTCCGACCTGGATCAGGATCAGGATGGTGTAGACATTGTGCGGCACATCCTTGGCGGTGAGGATTTTCACCACGCCGGGATGCTTCTCCGCTTCGGAAGTGTCGATCGAACGGATGCGGGCATGGTGGTGCGGACTGCGCACCATTTTCAGGTGAAGCATATTCGGGAAGTTGCGGTCGGCGAAATAGGCGGTCTTGCCCGTCACATGTCCCGGCGAATCCAGCCGAGGCCGCCCATGGCCGATCTCGTGCAGGCCGTCCTTGCGCTGATCGGCGAAATAGTTTTTGCGCAGTTCCATTCTTTTGGTCCTTAGGCCGCGTTCTGCGAATTGGCTCGGGCCGCGGTCAGCACCGCCTGGATGATCGGCTCGTAGCCGGTGCAGCGGCAGATGTTGCCGGACAGCGCCTCGACCACATCCTCGCGGCTCGGATTGGGCGTGTGGTCAAGCAGCACCTTGGCGGCCATGATCATGCCCGGCGTGCAGAAGCCGCATTGCGTGGCGAAGGCGTCGAGGAAGGCACGCTGCAGCGGATGCAGGACGCCGGCCTCAGCGAGGCCCGATGTGGTGCGAATGTCGGCGCCGCCGCAGGTCTCGGCCAGCGTCAGGCAAGAGAGCCGGAGTTCGCCGTCGATGATGACCGAACAGGCGCCGCAGGTGCCCTGGTGGCAGCCGCCCTTGGGCGAGGTGTCGCCGATCTTGTCGCGCAGCGCGTGCAGCAGCGTCGTGCCGCTGTCGACAAATTCGGCCTTCTCCGAGCCGTTGAGCGTGAACTGAACCGGAACCTTTGCCATGTTTTCCTCCCAGCGCGCCTGCCCGGTTGATCGGACAGACGCGCGCCCCCCAAGCGGTGGTTAAGTAAGCAGCAGCCGGCCGAGATGGACCGGCAGAACCTCGGCGCGATACCAGGCGCTGGCGATCGGGTCGGTGATTGGCGAGGTGCCTTCACCGGCTGCAGCCAGCGCCGCTGCGACGCCGTCCTGCTCGAGCCTGCTGCCGATCAGTGCCTTTTCCGCAGCACGGGCGCGCATCGGCCGGTCTGCCATGCAGCCGAGCGCGATCCGCGCCGAGGAGACAGTGCCGTCGCCGGCCTGTTCGAGAACGGCGGCGATGCTGAGCACGGAGACGCCCTTCGGCTTGACCCGCGACACTTTCAGGAAGCGGAAATTCTCGGCCTTCGGCAACGCGAAGGCGACTGATGTGACGATGGCGCGGCTGTCGTCCCGCCTGGCCAGAAAATCCTCGATAGGCAATTCCCCATCATCGGTGCCGACCGTCGCATCCAACGCCAGCAGGGCGACAGCGAAATCACCGTAGGGCGCCGGTGCGAACAGATTGCCGCCGACAGTCGCCATATTGCGGATCGCCGGGCCGCCGACGGCGCGCGCAGCCCTGGACAGCGCCGCAAGCTCGGGATGGCGGGCGATGGCCGCCATTGTCACCGAAGCTCCGATGCGGACCTTGCCGCCGGCAACGGTGATCCCGGAGAGGGCCGGATCAGTCGAGCGGACGAGGCCGGTGACGGAGACATCGCCTTCATTGGCGGCGCGCACGACCAACGTGCCGCCGCCGAGATAGCGGGTGCCGGGCGCCTTCAGCGCCGCGTTGGCATCCCTGACGGCCGAAAAGGTCTGGAGGGCAAGCGCCATGGCAGTCTCCCCTGACTCAGCTCTGGCCAGAAAAATGGCTCTTCAATGCATTGAAGCCACCCTGGAAGACATTGGCGGCCATGCCGGCGGCGATCTTGTCGGCCTCTTCGGGCGCCGCGTCGAAGCTCGCGGTCCATTCAGCATAGGTGCGGTCGCCGTCGGTCACGCGGCGCAATTGCAGCGTTGCCTTGTGATTGGTCAGCGGCTGCGGCGTCTCCAGGATGGAGTAGCTGACGCGGAAATTCGAATCGGAGAAGTCGAGCAGTTTCTCGCGGATACGCGCGCCGCTGGCGAGCTCGAAATTACGCACGCAGCCGATGGTTTCGGCGCTCTTGCCGTCTTCGATATGGCTCTTGACCATGCGCGGATGCCAGCCCGGCAGGCCGTTGAAGTCGCGTATGCGCGCCCAGACCTTTTCGACCGGCGCGTCGATGACGCTGGAGACGGTGACTTCAGCCATATGATCATTCCCCTACGAATTCGATACGCTGCAGGGTAGGGCGGCGGCCGGCGCTGCGCTTATCAATGGGTCTTGCGGCCCTATCAAGGAGTCTGAAAAAGAACGGCCCGTTCAGGCCATGGCACGCGCCGCTTCGCGGTAAAGCGTCGGCGGCACGCCGACATGGTCGCGGAAGAAGCGCGAGAAATTGCCCTGGGTGGTGAAGCCGAGATTGCAGGCGACCGAGATCAGCGGCTCCTGCGACCACTGCAGCTGCCGCACGGCTTCCTCCATGCGCAGCGTGTTCCAGTAGACATTGGGCGTCAAATTGGTCTGTTCCTTGAACAAAGCGAAGAAATGCGGCCGCGACAAGCCAACGCTGCGGGCGACGTCGTCGAACGAGATGCGTTCGCAGACATTGGCCTTCATCAGCTGGATTGCCTTGCGGACGCGAAAGTCCTGCATGGTGTTGATGCGGATGCGTACCTCCGGCGGCGCCGAGGCGTCGGCGGCGTCGAGCACGCTATCGATGAAGCGCTCGATCTCGTAATTGGCGACGTCGTCGATGCTTTCATTTTCGCTCAAATGGTCGAGCAGATTGGCGGCGGCCTGGTGCAGCCATGGTTCGAGCGTGATTGCGGCCTGTGCAAACAACGGCGCCGACGAAGGCAGGTCGCGGCGCCGGCGCGCCCAATCCGGATCGATGTAGAAGGCGAGGAACAGGCCGGGCCTGCCGTTCTGCGACAGAATGTGGCTGTGCGGCTGGTAGGAATTGATGCCGGCGGCGGTGCCGGGACCCAGCGGCACCGTCTCGCGGCCGACGGTCATCTCGCCGGCCGTGCCCTCCAGCCAGATGATGATGTGGGCCTCGACATGCGCATGGGTGACGAAGTCGCTGGCGACATTCAGGACAGAAACATGTCCGAACCGGCCCCAATAGAGCCTGATCGCGTCCGTCATGGGTATACCTCCCGCAGACGACTGGCCTCCCTTCGCCTGCAACGGGATTGTGCGGCTGAGTTCGGGGTCGCGTCAAGGCTGGGAGGTGTGGTGAGCTTGGGGGGCCGCTTATGCCGACGGATTTTCAGACTGAGCGATAGGGTTTCCCGTCAAACCGAAGCCGTCATGCCGCCGTCGACATAAAGCGTATGGCCGTTGACGAAGGACGAGGCGTCGGAGGCGAGGAACACGGCGGCGCCGATCAGTTCGTCGACATACCCCCAGCGGCCGGCCGGCGTGCGCTTTTCCAGCCAGGCGGAGAATTCCTGGTTGTCGACCAGCGCCTGGTTCATCTCGGTGCGGAAATAGCCGGGGGCGATGGCATTGATCTGCAAGCCGTATTTCGCCCAGTCGGTGCACATGCCACGTGTCAAATTGCGGATTGCGCCCTTGGTGGCCGTATAGGGCGCGATGTTGGGCCGGGCGAGTTCGCTCTGCACCGAGCCGATGTTGATGATCTTGCCCTTGCCGCGCGCGATCATATTGCGGGCGACCGCCTTGCCGGCATGGAAGGCGCCGGAGACATTGGTCTTGAACAGCCGCTCCCACTGCTCCTCGGGAAAGTCCTCGAGCGGAGCGCGGAACTGCACGCCGGCATTGTTGATCAGGATGTCGATGGCGCCGATCTCGGCCTCGATGCGGGCGACATCGGCATCGACCGCGCGAAAATCCGTCACGTCGAAGGTCGAGGGGTGCGCTTTGAAGCCGGCGTCGCGCAAGCCGGCGACAGCACCGGCAACCTTGCCGGCATCGCGGCCGTTGAGCACGACACTTGCGCCATGCTCGGCAAGGCCGCGCGCCAGCGCCAGGCCGATGCCCTGGCCGGAGCCGGTGATCAGCGCCAGCCGGCCGTTGAGCTCGAACAGGGATTTCGATGTCAAGGCAACGGTTTCCAGCCGAAAGGTTCAGTCCAAAAACATTCAGTCATTGCGCCTGAAGTTGCGGATCCGGTCGAACAGCACCGCGAGCAGGATGGCGCCGCCGATGAACACGCCTTGCCAGAAAGCATTGATGCCGAGCAGACCAAGGCTGTTGCGGATCACTTCGATGAGCGCGGCACCGACAATGGCGCCGAAGGCGGTGCCGACGCCGCCGGCGAGATTGGCGCCGCCAATGACCGTGGCGGCGATGACCTGCAGTTCCATGCCGGTTCCGAGATTGGTGGTGACGGCGCCCAGCCATCCGGTCTGGATGATGCCGGCAATGCCCGCCGCCAGCGCCGAGATCATATAGACGGCGACCTTGATCTGCTTGACGGGAACGCCGGTCAGCGTCGCCGCGTGCTCATTGCCGCCAATGGCGAAGATGTGGCGGCCAAACTTGGTCCAGCGCAGCGTGAATCCGGTGATCAGCGCCAGAAGGATCATGTAGAGGACCGGATTGGCGATGCCGAACACCCAGGCGCCGCCGCCCAGCGCCAGAAGCTTGTCGTGATCCGGGCCGAACTGGAAGACGACAGTGTTGTTGGAGGCGACCATGGCGAGGCTGCGGGCAATCGACAGCATGCCGAGCGTCACCACGAAGGGTGGAAAGCCGAGATAGGCGATCATGATGCCGTTGAAGGCGCCTATGGCGAGCGCAGTGGCGATCGAGGCGAGGATGCCGACTTCTATGGAGTAGCCGGCATGCATGGTGACGGCCAGCACCATCGACGACAGGCAGAGCACCGAACCGACCGACAGGTCGATGCCGCCGGTGATGATGACGAAGGTCATGCCGAGCGCGATGATGGCGACGAAGGTGATGTTGCGGGTGATGTTGTACAGGTTCTTCGACGTGGCGAAGGCGTCGGTGGCAAAAGACAGGAACAGGCAGGCCAGGATGACCGCGATCACCACCCAGAAGGTCTGGCTGGCAAACAGTCTTGCCGGCAAGGATTGCTGCTTTTGTTCGATCGGCTGGTCAATTGTCAGTGCCATCGTCGACCTTCATGTGCTGTGCGTGGTGAAATTCGCTGAGATCAAACCTGTTCGATGGCGCCGGTGATCAGCCCGGTGACTTCCTCGGGCGAACTTGACGCAATCGTCTTGTCGGCGACCTTGCGGCCGCGCCGCATGACGATGACGCGGTCGGCGACGGTGAACACGTCAGGCATGCGGTGGCTGATCAGCACCACTGCGATGCCTTGGTCGCGCAAATGGCGGATCAGGTTCAGCACTTCGGCGACCTGGCGCACCGAGATCGCGGCCGTCGGTTCGTCCATCAACACGATCTTGGCCTGCGACAGCATGGTGCGGGCAATCGCTACTGCCTGGCGCTGGCCGCCCGACATCTGCTTGACGAGGTCGCGCGGACGGGTCTCGGACTTCAACTCGGCGAAGAGCTGGCCGGCGCGCTTGTACATGGCGGCATAGTCGAGGATGCGTAAAGGGCCGAGGCCCCGGCGCAATTCACGGCCGAGATAGACATTGGCGGCGGCGGTCAGATTGTTGCACAGCGCCAGGTCCTGGTGGACGATCTCGATGCCGTGCTGGCGAGCTTCCGCCGGCTTGTGCAGGATCAACTCCTTGCCGTCCATGCGCATGACGCCATGGCTGGGGCGGAAATTGCCGGCGATCATCTTGACCAGTGTCGACTTGCCGGCGCCGTTGTCGCCCATCAGGCCGACCACCTGTCCGGGCTCGATCGACAGCGATACGTCGTTGACCGCCTGGATGGCGCCGAAATGCCTCGAGATATTGGTGAGTTCGAGAACCGCCACCAGTCTTTGCCTCCCCGTGTTTTGCGACCCGCTGCTGTTCCCGGCGTGAATGCCGGCGCTGCTTTGGCCCCGCTCTCCCCATCTCCTCCCGGAAACAGCGTCAGCGTTCTTTTACGCAAAAGCCGGCGCTCGTCAATCAATTGTCGGACGAATTGAAGCGTTGGTTATCCAAAAATCCGTTTTGTAGGACAAATAGCATTGACGTTGGCCGCAAGCCGATATTAGCTAAGCGTCGGAGGAGATTATGCCGATGCCGCTGGCGGTTAGCCGGGCGGAATCGGCGGAGGTTTATCGGTCGAGGTTGCGGCGCCACCCTTGTGTTGAGCCGGGCCAATGCCGCATCTGGAAATGCTTATCGATCTGTCTTGGCGACACGAGTGCTCGTGAAACGAACCTCAGTCATCAAGCATCCGGTCGATCTGTGTGGCGGGCACGCCGTGTCCGTCTGTTTCAAGGGAGGACTGACATGAGGAAAACACTTTTGCTCGCCGCCGTCGCCGCCATGGCGCTGGGCGCCGGGCCGGCTTTGGCCAAGAAACAGCTCGTCATCGTGGTGAAGGGTCTCGACAATCCATTCTTTGAAGCCATCCACCAGGGCTGCGAGAAATGGAACAAGGAAAATGCCAGCTCGGAATATGAATGCTTCTACACCGGCCCGGCATCGACCTCCGACGAGGCCGGCGAAGCGCAGATCGTCCAGGACATGCTGAGCAAGGCCGACACGGTGGCAATGGCGATTTCGCCATCCAACGCGCCGCTGATCGCTCAGACGATCAAGACCGCCAATCCGACGATCCCGATCATGACGCTCGACGCCGATCTCAGCAAGGAAGATGCCGCGCTGCGCAAGACCTATCTCGGCACCGACAACTATTTGATGGGTCACAAGATCGGCGAGTACATCAAGAAGGGCAAGCCGAACGGCGGCACGATCTGTACCATCGAAGGCAATCCCGCGGCCGACAACATCCTGCGCCGCGCGCAGGGCATGCGTGACGCGCTGTCGGGCAAGGAAGGCCTGGCGGCACTTGCCGGCGAAGGCGGCTGGACCGAAGTCGCCGGTTGCCCGGTGTTCACCAATGACGACGGCGCCAAGGGCGTGCAGGCGATGACCGACATCCTCGCCGCCAATCCCAAGCTCGACGCCTTCGGCATCATGGGCGGCTGGCCGCTGTTTGGCGCACCGCAGCCCTATCGCGACCTGTTCGGGCCGCTCAAGGACCGCATCGCCAGCAACGACTTCGTCATCGGCGCCGCCGATACGATTGGCGATGAAGTGGCGATCGCCCGTGACGGCCTTGTAACTGCTCTGGTTGGTCAGCGGCCGTTCGAAATGGGCTACAAGGCACCGTCGGTGATGATCGATCTGGTCGAAGGCAAGGCCGTCGCCGATCCGGTGTTCACCGGCCTCGACGAATGCACCAAGGACACGGTCGACACCTGCATCCAGAAGTAGGTTCTCGATTTCGGGGCGCCCTTTGACGGGCGCCCCGTCTCTTCCCGGACGGACGCAACGGTTGGGGCAGCAGGCTCCGGCTTTGACGCGTCTGTAGTTTGGATTTTCGGCAACGAGATCGGCGCGCCGTGCAGGTTCGGACCAGTCCGGACGCAGACGGCCGACGCATTGGAACGTGAATGCCGGACGAGAAATCAAAGAAGCGAACCGAGCGGGCCAAGGCACAAGCCAGCCGCGGTCCGGCTGTCATGCGCAGAGCCGGTGCCGCGCATTTTCCGGGAGCGAGCGTCCATGTCTCGCTGGCCGGCGAGATCGGCCTCAGAATCGTGCGCGGCGATTATCCGCCCGGCACCATTCTGCCCAACGAGGCCAAATGGGCCGAGATCTTCGATGTCAGTCGTTCGGCGGTGCGCGAAGCCATCAAGATGCTGATGGCCAAAAGCCTGCTGGCTTCACGGCCCAAGATCGGCAGCTGGGTCGAGCCCAGGGAACGCTGGAACCTGCTCGACCGCGATGTGCTGGCCTGGTACGCGACCGGGCCGGACCGGGAGGCCTTCCTGCGCACGGTGCAGGAGTTCCGTCACATCATCGAGCCGGAAGCGTCGGCCTTTGCCGCCACGCGGCGCAGCGACGAGCAGATGGACGAGATCAGCCAGGCCTGTCGTGAGATGGGCGAGGCTCTGAACCTGCAGGAGCGTATCCGCGCCGATACGCGTTTTCACCTCGCCATACTGCGCGCCTCGGGCAACGATCTGCTGGTGCCGCTTGGCGTTCTGATCGAGTCGGCGCTCGATCATCTCTTTGTCTTCGTCACACGCGAGACCAGCGATCAGCGGCGGGCGCAGGCGCTGCATGAGGCCATCGAGAAGAACATCCGCCTGCAGCGCCCTGCGGCCGCGCGCAATGCGGTGCACAAACTGCTCGCCAACACCGACGATGTTATCGGCCGGTCGAGGCGCTGACACAGGCTTTTCGCCACCTCAAATCGTCTGCTTCTTGCCATCCTTGCTGGGCATCAGGTCGACGCCGTTGACCTTGCCGATATATGTCGCCAGCATCGGCACGAATTGCTCGGCCGGGCCAGTGGCATGGGCACCGGCGAAGGAGTTCTTGGTGGCGTTGCCGAGCGGGTTGGCGATGCCGGCCGCACCCGCCATCGATTCCAGATAGGTCAGGTCCTTGAAGGCGTTGGCGATGGTGAATTTATGCGCGTCGCGGTCGCCCTCCAGCGTCCAGCGCATGAAGGTCTGGTAGAAGCCGCAATCCATGCGGCCGTTGCGGATGACGCTGTCGAAACGCGGTGGCGAGATGCCGACCTTTTCGGCCAGCGCCAGCGCCTCGGAATAGATCGCGGCATAGCCCAGCGAGATGAAGTTGTTGAGCAGCTTCATGCGGTGGCCGTCACCGGTATCGCCAATATGGACGATGCGGCCGGCCCAGGTTTCGATGACCGGCTTCACACGGGCAAACAGCGCGTCGGGCGCGCCGACCATGGCGTCGAGCGTGCCTTCCCAGGCTTCCTTCGGGGTGCGGCTGAGCGGTGCATCGACGAAGTCGACGCCGATCTCCTTCAGTTCCGCCGCCAGCGCCACCGTCGAGACCGGATCGGCGGTCGAGCAGTCGACGACGACCGAACCCTTCTTCAAGCCCTCCTTGAGGCCGCCGGGGCCGCGGATGATGGCTTCCACCTCGCGCGAGCCGGTGACGCAGATGAAGACGATGTCGGACGCCGCCGCCACGTCGCGCGAAGTCGCCGCCTCCTTGGCGCCTCGGCCAATCAGGTCCTCCGCCGGCTTGCGGTTCTTGCGGCCGAGGAAGGTCAGGCCATAGCCCTTGTCGACGATGTTCTTGGCAATGCCGTGCCCCATCAGGCCAAGGCCGATAAAGCCGATCTTTTCGCTCGCGGCGGTCGTGGTCATGTCTTGAAGTCCTGTTGCGATGATTGATATTGGGCGCCGCCGTCTGGCGGGCGAGGGTGGTTGCGGAATGCCATATTGTCTGACAATACACGGAAATCCTAGGCATCGGAGACGAAAATGACAAAGCGGATCATGTTCACCGGCGGCAGCGGCAAGGCCGGTCGCCATGTCGTGCAATATCTGGTCGAACAGGGCTGCCAGGTGCTCAACATCGACACCAGGCCGCTCGACAATCCCAAGGTGCGCACGCTGATCACCGACATCACCGACAGCGGCCAGGTGTTCAACGCGCTGTCGAGCTATATGGGCCTGCATGAATTCGACCCGTCGCTGCGGCCGCAGCCGGTCGATGCCGTGGTGCATTTCGCCGCCATACCGCGCATCATGATCACGACCGACAATGAGGTGTTCCGCATCAATGCGATGGGCACCTACAACGTCATCGAGGCGGCGGTGAAGCTTGGCATCCCCAAGGTGGTGATCGCGTCCAGCGAGACCACCTACGGCGTGGTGTTCGCCAACGAACCGCGCGACCCCAAATATTTTCCCCTCGATGAAGAATACGACGTCGATCCGATGGACAGCTATGCTCTGTCCAAGGTCGTCAACGAGCACACGGCGCGCGCCTTTGCGCAGCGCAACGGCACCGATATCTATGCCTTGCGCATCGGCAACGTCATCGAGCCGCACGAATATTCGCTGTTTCCGAAGTGGTTTGCCGATCCGGGCTTTCGCAAGCGCATCGCTTGGAGCTATGTCGACGCGCGCGATCTCGGCCAGATCGCGCTGCGCGCCGTTGAAACGGACGGGCTCGGCTTCCAGGTGTTCAACGCCGCCAATGACGACACCTCGTCCGACCTGCCGACAGCGGAACTGTTGAAGCGGTTTTATCCCGACGTGCCGGTCAAGACGCAGCTCGGCGAATATGAAACGCTGCTCTCCAACCGCAAGGCCAGGGACATGCTCGGCTTCCGTCCCGAGCACAGCTGGCGCAAATACGTCAAATAGGTCTGGCAAATTGGGCTTTGGGGCAAGGTTGTAACCTGATCTGTGCACAGCCACAGGCTTTGCCGCCTGCGCCCGGTCCTCTGCTTGACAGCTTTCGAAATCCGGACTTTGTGGATGCATGAGGGACGGAAAGCCGAATAAGGGAAAGAAGTCTGACAAGACTGAGACAGCCGAGCGCCCGGCTGCCGTTCGGCGGGCTGACGCCACCCGGATGCCCGGCACCAGCGTGCATGCCTCGCTGGCCAGCGAAATCGGGCTTCGGATCGTGCGCGGCGACTATCCGCCAGGCACCATCCTGCCCAATGAAGCCAAATGGTCCGAAACCTTCAACGTCAGTCGCTCTGCGGTGCGCGAAGCGATCAAGATGCTGATGGCCAAAAGCCTTTTGGCATCGCGCCCCAAGATCGGCAGTTGGGTGGAGCCCAGGGAGCGCTGGAACCTGCTCGATCGCGATGTGCTCGCCTGGTACGCGACCGCGCCCGACCGTGAGGTGTTCCTGAAGACGGTGCAGGAATTCCGCCACATCATCGAGCCGGAAGCGACTGCCTTCGCAGCCATGCGACGCACCGAGGAGCAGATGGCCGAGATCAGCCAGGCCTGCCGCGAGATGGGCGAGGCGTCGAGCCTGCAGGAGCGCACGCGCGCCGACACACGTTTCCATCTGGCCATCCTGCGTGCCTCCGGCAATGACCTGCTGGTGCCGCTCGGCGTGCTGATCGAATCCGCCTTCGATCATCTGTTCACCTATACGACGCGCGAACTCGACGATCTGCAGCATGCACAGCAACTGCACGAGGCGATCGAGAAGGCCATCCGCCTGCAGCGGCCGGAGGCGGCCCGCAACGCGGTGCGCAAGCTGCTCGCCAATACAGACGGCGTCATCAACACCCGGTAGGATGTGCTGAAATTCAGGTGAGGCGGGCCTGCAAACGCCGGCTTTCTGCGCTTCCGGTGCTCACGTACTTAAGTACGCTCCGCTCCGGTTCTCGAACCCAATGTTTTCGGCGCGGCCTGACCTGAATCTCAACACATCCTGCGAGCGCTCAGCCGGCCTGCGAAGTGGCCAAATGCTGCCTGGTCAGCGCGATCAGCAGCGCCTGGTCGCGCGCGGCGTGCTCGGGGCGGTTGACCACCTCGTCGCCATTGACGATCGCACCCCAGAAGCCGCGCAGTTCCTCGACGAAGGCTTCGCCGTAGCCGGCGCGTAGATCCTTCCTCGACAGTGTGTGGCCGTCCGAGGTCTTCACAGTCAGCCGGGTCGGGTGATGGTTGAGCCAGGGCGAGGGGAATTCGAGCTCGAGGCTGGCAGCGTCGAAGAAGAGCGTGATGCGTTCCTTGTAGTCGGCGAGCTTCGGCACGGTGAGATGCGTCATCGTCCACAGCGCCTGGCCGTCGAGCAGTTTTACCGCGCCCTGGCCGCCATCGCCATTGGCGAAGATCTGCGCGCCGACAACCTCGCCCTCCGGCACGCCGAGTGCGTCGAGCAGTCCGTGCACGGCATTCACATCGTGAATCAAGGCGGAGCTGTAAGCGCCGATAAATCCACAGAAAGCCAGATCGGTCATGGGCTGGCCGATGGCGCGCTCGACCTGTTGTTTCTGCTTGCTTTGCGCGGCGGCAATCAGCTCCTCGGGAATGTCGTTGCCGCGCTTGTAGCGCTGGTGGGCGATGAACGGCCAGGCATCGGGATCGTTGACCTCGACCGAGACGGACCGCAACGTCTTTGCCGTGCCGGGCAGCGAGGCCAGCGCCAGCCGGTAGCTCGGATCGAAGCGCTTCATATAGCCGACCTGCATGACCTTGCCGGCCTTGTCGCGCGCGGCGACGATCTCGGCGATTTCCGCCGGGGAATAGCAGAGCGGCTTTTCGCTGAAGACATGCAGGCCGCGCCCGAGTGCGGCCAGCACCTGCTCGTGATGCAGCGGGTCGGGCGAGCCGATGACGACGGCGTCGAGCTTCTGGCCGAACAGTTGCTCCGGCGTTTCGAAATTGGCGATGCCGTGAATTTCGCTGACATATTCCCGCGAAATCCTTGACGGGTCGGCAACGCCGACCAGTTCGAACAGGTCGCCGAGCCGCAACAGGTTTGGAATATGCTCGACCTGCGAAATCATGCCGGCGCCGATGACGCCGACGCGTATCCTGCTCATGCTGTTAATACTCTCTGCAAAAGTGTTCCAGGCTCAGGGTGCGGCGGCCGGCCGGTTGCCGATCTGCGCCAACAGCCCGGCAATCTCAGCTTCCACCGCCTTCAAATCCTCGCCGCCCGACATGATGGAAATCACCTCGTCGCGCGAGATCTCGGACTTGGCGTATGTACCGCGATTGCGGCCGCGGTTGAGCAGCGTGAAAGTGTCACCGACAGGGTAGGCGTGGTGGATGTTGTGGCTGATGAAGATCACGGCCAGGCCGCGCATGCGCGCCTCGATGATGAATTTCAGCACCATCGCCGCCTGATGCACGCCGAGCGCCGAGGTCGGTTCGTCCAAAATCAGCACCTTGGCGCCGAAATGCACGGCGCGTGCGATCGCCACCGACTGGCGCTCGCCGCCCGACAGCGTGCCGACGGCCTGCGTCGGGTCGCGCACGTCGATGCCGATATCGGCCATCGCCTGGCGGGCAATTGTGTTGGCGCGCTCCTTGTCGAAGCGCGAGAAGGGCAGGCGGCTTCTGGTCGGCTCGCGGCCGAGGAAGAAGTTGCGCGTGATCGACATCAGCGAGATCATGCCGAGGTCCTGGAAGACCGTCGCGACGCCGAGGTCCTGCGCGTCGCGCGGGCTGCGGAACGTGACGGGCTTGCCGTCGACGAAAATCTCGCCCTTGGTCGGCCGGTGCACGCCCGACAGAACCTTGATCAGCGTCGATTTGCCGGCGCCGTTGTCGCCCAGCAAGCAGTGCACCTCGCCGGGATAGACCTTGATGTCGATATCCTGCAGCGCGCGCACCGAGCCGAAATTGACCGACACACCACGCAATTCCATGGCTGGCTGGATGGCCGGGGACGGGTTTGGGTAGGTCATTTGCCGCCTCCGCGTCCGAGCGCCTTGAGGCGGATGTAGTTGTTGACCAGCACGGCCATCAAAATGACGATGCCGAGGAAGACCTTGAACCAGTCGGTGTCGATGCCGGTGTAGAAGATGCCCATCTGCACCAGGCCGAAGATCAGCGCGCCGAACAGCACGCCATAGACGGTGCCGTAGCCGCCGGTGAGCAGCACGCCGCCGATGACCGCGGCGATGATCGCCTCGAATTCCTTGAGCAGGCCGCGCGTGGTGTCGGCGGAGCCGGCCTCCATCACCTGGATGGTGGCAAGCAAGGTCGCGGCACAGGCGGTGTAGATGAACAGCGCGATCTTAACCCGGTCGACCGGCACGCCGACATTGCGGGCGGCATTGAGGTCGCCGCCGGTGGCGAAGATCCAGTTGCCGTATTTGGTCTGGGTCAAGACATAGCCGGCAAGCGCTGTCAGTCCGAGCCACCAGACGATCGACATCGGAATGCCGACGACGAAGGGAATGCCGTCGGTGCGGGTGGCGATCCAACCTTGCGTGCCCATCCATTGGAAGAAGCCGGTCAGGAGATGGCCGTTGAACAGGCCCGCGGTTGCCGGGTCCGGCGCGCCGTCGAGGATGTAGGGGATCTGCGTGCGGCCGGTGACGGCGCGGGTGATGCCGATCGATAGGCCGCGCAGGATGTAGAGCGACGCCAGCGTCACGATGAAGGAGGGCAGGCGGGTCTTCACAACGATCAGCCCGTTGACGTAGCCGGTGAGGATGGCGACAGCGAAGGCGCAGGCGATGCCGCCCCACAGCGGTAGGCCCCAGTATTTCACCGTCAGCCCGATGACGACGCCGGCGAAGCCGACCATCGAGCCGACCGAGAGATCGAACTCGCCGGCGATGATGAGAAGGGCTGCGGCAGTGGCGATGATGCCGAGTTCGGCCGCCAGCGTCAGGAAGGTCATCGACCCCTGCAGCGAATAGAGGTTCGATGCACCCGGCAGCAGGGCGAAGATGATAATGGTGGCGATGAGGCCGCCGGCGGCACCGGCTTCGGGCCGGCGCAGCCATTGAGTCAGCCGGCCGGTGCTGGCCAGCCGCTCGTCAGCACGGGCCGGCCGTTTCGACATCATGCCGAAACGGTCCTTGCCCAGTACCCCGGGGGCCGGCGCTTCTGGAGGTATCGCCTTGTCTTCCACAACAGCCATTAGGCTCCCCAATCGCTCACTTCGCAATCTCGACCAGAGACGGGGAGCGCATGGCGGCTCCCCGATCCGTTTTGGTCTTGCCTTAGCGGATGCCGTCCTTGGCGAGCGCCAGGATCGCCTTGGCCTTGTCGGGCGAGTCGATGAACAGCGGGCCGGTGTAGGCGTTGTTCTGCGGCCAGAAGCCATGTGTGGCATGCTCGACCAGATAGATCACCGGCAGGTATCCCATCAGATATTGCTGGGCGTCCATGCCGAAGCCCATTTCGCCGGCGACGACGGAATCCAGGACTTCGGGGCTGATGTCGAAGGTGTAGAGCTTGATCTTGCCGAACAATTCCTTCTGCCGGAAGAACGGGATCAGCGGATTGGCGGCGGTGGCGCCGAGCGCGAAGACGGCCTGGGTGTCGAGATGCGCCGACAGATAGGCCTCGGTGCGGCGCTGGATGTCGGCCGGATCGGGCGACACGGTAAGCACCTCGGTGCCGCCGCCTGACGGCTTCAGCCCGTCATTCAACCCCTGGCAGCGCTGGTCGAGGCTGACATTGCCGACCTCGTGGTTGATGCAGACGACCTTGAGCGTGCCTTCCTTGGCCAGGCGCTCGCCGGCCTTCTTGCCGGAATCATATTCGGAGACTGTGCCGACATAGAGAGAGGTGCCGAGTTCGGCGCCTTCCTTCTCGCCGGAATCCAGCACGACCATCGGAATGTTGGCGGCAAGTCCGGCCTTGACCGATTTACCAAGCGCATTGGCGTCGGCAATGGAGACGGCGATGCCGTCTGGATTGGTGGCGATGGCCGCGTCGAGCAGGCGGGCCTGTTCGACCACGTCGAACACTTGCGGCGCATAATATTCGACCTTGGCGCCCGTGAGCGCCGCCGCATCGTCGACGCCGCGCTTGACCACCGACCAGTAGGGATCGGAGGCCGAGCCATGCACCACGAAGGTGATGCGGACATCCTTGGGATCCTTCAGGCCGGCCGCTTGCACGACGCCCGCCAGCATACTCATCGAGACAAGCGCGCCGAGCGCCAGTTTCAGAACAGTCTTCATGTCATTCTCCCATTGTCGTTGCAGTTCCAATTCCCTCTTTGCGCCTCGGCCGACCGGATCGGCTTACGGTGCTGCCCGGGTGGCCGCTTTGCGGGCCTTTGCCGGTGTCGATGCCCCGAGCCGTGCACGAAGCTCCTCGCGCAGCGGCTTCATGCCGATGACGTCGATGTCCTGCGCGCCGAGCCAGTCGCGGAAAGCCTGGTCGCGGAAGAGTTCATATTCCTCGGTGCGGATATAGGCGGAGCGCGGCTCGATGAGTTCCAACTCGCCCGGCGCATTGAAATGCAGGCAAAAGAAGGTCAAGCCTTTGCGGACTCCTTCGACCAATGCCTTGTAGGCTGGCTCTATCGGCTTTGAGCGTGGACGGCCCCAGGTCGTCTGTATGGCAGCGTCGAAGATGACAAAGCCCTTGGCCCGGGCTTCAGTGACGCCGCGCTGGAAGGCCGCTTCGGTGACGCCAACCAGATTGTCGTTGGGCGAATAGGCCGACAGCGTTTTGGTCAACAGCACCGGCAGCCGATATTCCAGGCCGAGCTTGATGTAGACGTCGCAAAACTCGGGCGACAGCGCTGCCCCCATATGGGCGTCAAGATGAGTGACGTCGATGCCGGCGCGGTAGGCGGTGTCGATCTGCGCGCGAAGCTCGGTTTCCACCGCTTGCGGTGCTGCCTTGCGGCGGGTGGTCGCGACATCGGGCCAGAAATAGCCGAACTCGTCCGTCAGGCCGGCCGCGCGCGACGGCGACGTCAGCGGCCGCCATTTGTAGTGCTGCTTTTCGCTGTTCAGCGTCAGGTGGACGCCGAGATCGAGCCGGGGATCGGCGGCTGCCGCTTCGGCCACCTCAGGGAACCATGGGCACGGCACCATCACGGCGCCGGAGCTGCAGGCGCCCAGTGCGGTCAGTTCGAGGAAGGCGCTGTTGGCGCCATGGCACATGCCTACATCGTCTTCATGCAGGACGAGCTGTCGCGTCATGGACGGCCACCGTTTTGCCGGCCACCATCTTGCCGGCCACCATCTTGCCGGCACCCTTTCGAGGGTCTTCCAAAGTGTGTCCCGTGCTGCATGGAACCGACCGTTTGCCCAACTGGACGCGATGGAACGCCCAATGCGGGCTTTCCAACAGGGCCACTTCAGCGAATTCGGATGGGTACGATTTTTCCGCGGGCCTGCATTCTGGAATGTCGATTTCATTCGTTATGCCCACAGTCGGCGCTAAACGCCGCTCCGACGTGAGCAGGATGGCTTGGTCCGATCGCAGCGGAGTGGTTCTTTCAAACAGCGGCCGCAGGCGTACTGCTTTCATACCATCAGCGATGTGGAGACTTGCCATGTACACTGCCGGCGAAGAAGAGATCGAAGCCATTGCCAGGGTGATCCGCTCGGGTGCGCTGTTTCGCTATGGCGAGAACAGCGAGTGCAACCGCTTCGAGGCCCGCTATGCCAGGCATCTCGGCGTCGAGCATTTTGCGCTGGCCGCCAGCGGCACCTATGGGCTCGCCGCCGGCCTGATCGGCCTCGGCATCGGCCCGGGCGATGAGGTGCTGGTGCCGGCGCACACCTATATGGCGACCGCCACAGCAGTGCTGTCGGTCGGCGCCATTCCGGTCATTGTCGATATCGACGAGAGCCTGACCATCGACCCGGCCGCTCTGCGCGACGCCGTCGGCCCGCGCACCAAGGCGGTCATCCCGGTACATATGTGGGGTGCGGCCTGCAACATGAACGCCATCATGGACATCGCTAAAAAACGCGGTCTGCTCGTGCTGGAAGATGTCTGCCAGGGCATTGGCGGCGGCTATGAGGGCAAGAAGCTCGGCTCCATCGGCCATGCCGGCGCCTACTCCTTCAACTACTTCAAGAACATCACGTCGGGCGAGGGCGGCGGCATCGCCACCAGCGATCCGAAAGTGGCCGAGCGCGCGCGCTGCGCCATCGACCCCTGCCACTTCTACTGGCAGGGCCGCAGCGACAGCATCAAGCCGTTCGCCGGCATCGGCGCGCGCGCCTCGGAATTGATGGGCGCGATGCTCAATGTCCAGCTCGACCGTCTGGACGGCATCATCGAGGCGATGCGGGCGGAGAAGAAGAAGGTGCTGGCCGGCACGCGCCATCTCGGCAATCTCGGCCTGACGCCGTCGCCGATGAACAGCCCCGACGACGATTGCGCGGCACAGGTAATGTATCTGCTGCCCAGCGAACAGGCGGCGCAGACTTTTTCGAAGACCATTCCGAGCGTCATTGCCGGCAAGACCGGCCGCCACAATTTCACCCAGTGGGACCAGGTGCTGATGCATGAGGGCGCGCATCATCCGGCGCTCAATCCGTACACGCTGCCGGAAAACAAGGGCCTGCGGCTGACCTATGCCGACGACCTCGGCAAGGGTTCTCTCGACATCCTCAACCGCACGGTGATGATCGCGATGAATCCGGCGCATGGCGACGCCGACATCGACGACATGATCCATAACATCGATGCGGCGGCCCGTGTGGCGCTGGAGAATGCCTCGCTGGACGATGTCGAGGTGCGCAAGGCAGCGCCCGTCGATCTGCAGAAATTCGATAGTGTGAACTGAAGCGCTCAGCGCTGGATCGGCCTATTGCCGGTCCAGCCGCATGAAGGCAGCGCGCAACGCCAGCACCGCGCGCAGGATCTGGCGTTCGTCCATCGCGGCATAGCCGAGCAGCAGGCCGTGTTCCGGCTCGCTCGAATGGTAGTTGATCGAGATGCCCTGCACGTCGAGGCCCTCCTTGACGGCGGCGGCGACGACGTCACTGTCCTTGTAGGGTCGGACAAAACTGGCCAGCAGTTGCATGCCGGAATCGTTCTCGGTCACTGTCAGCCATTCGGCCAGATGCTCCTGGCACAGCTTGACGAAATTGGCTTGCCGGCGCGCATAAAGGCGGCGCATGCGTTTCAGATGTGTGGCGAAATAGCCTTGCGTGATGAAGTCGTTGACCGTCGCCTGCAGGATCAGCGGCGCGAACTGGCCGGTGATCGAGACGGCACGGTCGAAGGGCACGGACAGTTCGCGGGGTACGATGAGATAGCCGATGCGCAGCGCCGGGATCAGCGTCTTGCCGAAGGAACCAATATAGACGACGCGGTCGGCATGATCGAGGCCGCGCAGCGCCGGCACCGGCCGGCCGCGATAACGATATTCGCCGTCATAATCGTCCTCGACGATCCAGGCGCCGTGGCGTTCCGCGATGTCAAGCAGCTGCAGTCGTTCCTCGATGCGCATGATGGTGCCGAACGGCCACTGACAGGATGGCGTCACATAGATTAGGCGCGGCGGCGGCAGCTCTGGGTCTGCGAGATGCCATCCAAGGCGATCGACCTTCAAGGGCGCAAGCTGCGCGCCGCTGGCGAGAAAGGCGCTCTTGGCGCCGAGATAGCCGGGCTCCTCCATCCAGACATGGTCGCCTTCGTCCATCAGCACGCGCGAAGCGAGGTCGAGTGCTGCCTGCGCGCCGGTGACGATGATGACCTGGTCGGCGGTGCAATTGATGCCGCGCGACAGGCTTATGGTCGAGGCGATGGCCTGGCGCAGGCCGGGATGGCCGGCAAAGGAGATATAGCCGAGCAAATTCTCATCGCGGCTGCGCGCATTGCGCACCAGAAGGCTCGACCAGATGGTGAAGGGAAAGGATGCCGATTCCGGCACGCCCGGATGGAAGTTGATGACGCCGGCATTGCGTGGCGGCTGCGGGCCGTTGACGATGGTCTGACCGCGCCGCGAGAGTTTTTGCGGGGCGGCGAGGCCGGCGCGCAGCGCGGCCGGCGGGCGTTTCTGCTGGATCGGCGCCACCCAGGTGCCGGACCCGGCGCGCGCCTCTATAAACCCTTCGGCGAGCAGCTGGTCGTAGGCGGCGATCACCGTGTTGCGGCCGACCTTGAGATCCTCGGCCAGCGAGCGTGTCGAAGGAAGCAGCGTGTTCTGCTGGATCTGGCCGTCGAGGATGAAGCGCCGCAGGGCGCCGTAGATCTGCCGGTGCATCGGTTCGTCCGAGCCGCGGTCGACCGACATGATGTCGAGGGAAAGGCGCATATGGTCGGCCAAGCTAGTCTCCGACCAACCTGGCGGCGCGGGCGATCTTCTCTTCGTTAAGCAGGCAGACAGTCTCCAGCACCAGCCGTCTGGTTTCGGGATGAACCTCGCGGCTGTTCTTCAGCGCGCGGTGAACGGTTGCCGCGCCGAGTTCCGCCTTCTCGGCGATCTCACGGATGGTGCAAAGCCGTTCCATGCCGAGTGCCGCCTCGAATGCCATGTCGCTCCTCCATCTGCATCAAGGCATGCCTCGTTCCCAGCCTCAAGCTGGAAACGCCGGGCCGGCAACTCGGGGGCAAAAATTTCGATGCCAAGAACTGTGCGATCCGCGCCGCCAAGGGAGGGCGGCGGCGCGGATCGCCGGGCGCTTTCGCGTCGCTACCCCTACCGAGGCGCGCGCCCAACCGGCCCAACCACCAGCCCCCCGGCGGTGGTTAGGCCATGTCTCGTATTGCCACGTCGAACCCGGCCGCGCAGGCCGTTTTGAGAAGCGAAGCGTAACCTTTCGTGGCATAGGTCAAGGGGTGTGCCTTGGCCGGATCCTGCTCGGCCTCAACGACGATCCAGCCTTCGAAGCCATGGCTGGCCAGAGGCTGCAGCAGCGACAGGAAATCGACGGAGCCATCGCCAGGCACGGTGAAGATTCCTTCCATCACTGCCGCCATGAAGCTCATGTCCTCGCGCCGTGCCTTCTCCAGCACGGCCGCGCGGACGTCCTTGCAATGAAAATGCACGATGCGGTCGAGATGCCGGTTCAGGAGCGAGGCCGGGTCGCCGCCCGAAAACAGGCAATGGCCGGTATCGAACAGCAGGCCGACGCTCTTGCCGGTTGCGGCCATCAGCCTGTCGACCTCGTCATCGCTCTCGACGATGGTGCCCATATGGTGATGGAAAGCCATGCCGACGCCGAAGGCAGCCATGCGGTCGGCGAGTTCGGTCAGCTTCTCGCCATAGGCGGTCCATTCGCCGTCAGCGAGGCGCGGACGCTGCGAGATCGGTGCGAAAATGCCGTCATGACGGCCGCGCGAGGTGTCGGCATAGACCACGCCGGCGGCCGGGGGGACGCGCAGCAGGGTCAGATGCGAGGTGACGGCGGCGAATTCCTCGTCGACCGTGCGGTCGAGGATGCGGCCGTCATACCAGCCGGAGACGAGCTCCAGTCCGTAAGAAGACAGGATCGGTCCAAGCTCGTCGCTTCGCCTGGGGAATTTGCCGCCGAGTTCGGTGCCGCGATAGCCGGCCTGCCTGGTTTCCGACAGGCATGTCGCGAGCGGCGTATCGCCGCCGAGTGCGGGAACATCGTCATTGCTCCAGGTGATGGGATTGATGCCGATCTTGACCGTCATGCCGCTACTTCAAAGGGCTCGGGGAAACACAAAGCCGAGGCCGGCAAACTGAGGGGAAAGAGGACCTGTCACTAGGTCCAGTTGAGGTGAATTTGGCAGAGCCAATCGGGAGCGCTAAAGCGCGTCCCGTTTGAACGGACTAAGTCGACGCGCTTAGGTCTTGGTTTATGCATGTCGTTGTCTCAAAACCGGCGCCACTTTTGAGCGACATGCATTAATCCTGCTGCGGCCGTCCGAAGGCCGCGCGCAGTTCGTCCTTGGCGTCCTCGAGCACTTTCCGGCGCGCCTGCGGCAGGTTCTTGCCGGCGCGGTTGATGTAGAAATTCAGCATCGCCATGGCCGACTGAAACGGCTCGGCCTTGCGGCGGTCGCTGTGCTCGGCCGAGCGCTTGAGCGAGGCCGCGATCTTCCTGGCGTCGTCGGCTTCGAAGATATGGTCCTCAAGGTCCATCGCATCGCTATGCTCGGTCACCTCGGCCGACCATTTCTTTTTCGCGGTCATGACAAACTCCTTCCTGTCGCAAAACTCGGGCAGGCCGCCGCCGGTTCCCGAGAAAGTCGCCGGGCCGCTGGAGCCACGAATCATGGCCCTGTGGCGCTGCCCGTCGCGGTGAATGCGCCGATAGTGGCGACACAACGGTCGACTTCCCAGGACCGTAGACAGGAAACGCCTTGACCCCGATCGTCGCCAATCAGGCGGATAGCCCCGGCATCGACAGCAGCTACGCCTGGATGCGGCTTGCCATCTCCATGCTGCTGGCGACGATCGGTGCGGTCGGCATGTGGGCCGTCGTCGTCGTGCTGCCGGCCGTGCAGGCCGAGTTCGGCGTTGACCGCGCCGCGGCATCGATGCCCTACACCGCAACCATGATCGGCTTCGCCGCCGGCAATGTGCTGGTTGGCCGCGCGGTCGATCGCATGGGGTATTGGATCCCGGCACTGCTATCCTCGGTGGCTCTCGCCGCCGGCCTGCTGCTCGCCGCGTTGTCGACCTCTATCCTGCAATTCACCCTTGCCCAGGGCGTGCTGATTGGTGTCGGCACATCGGTGATCTTCGGGCCGCTGATCGCCGACATCTCGCACTGGTTCAACCGTCGGCGCGGCGTCGCCGTCACGGCGGCGGCGGCTGGCAACTATCTCGCCGGAGCGCTCTGGCCAACCATCATGCCGACACTGATCAAGGCGGAAGGCTGGCGCTTCACCTATGCCGGCATCGGTGTCTTCTGCCTGGTCACCATGGTGCCACTGGTGCTGTTGTTGCGGCGCGCTGCTCCGGCGGCGGCTGCCGCCGGTTCACCCGGAAGCCGGCCAGTGCAGTCGATTTCGCTGTCGCCGGCGGCGTTACAGGTGCTGCTGATCGTTGCCGGTCTCGGTTGCTGCGTGGCGATGTCGATGCCGCAGGTGCACATCGTCGCCTATTGCATGGATCTTGGCTACGGCATTGCGCATGGCGCCGACATGCTGTCGATCATGATGGCGGCGGGCGTCGTCAGCCGGCTCGCCTCCGGCTTTGTCGCCGACCGCATCGGCGGCGTGAAAACCCTGCTTATCGGTTCCGTGCTGCAATGCCTGTCGCTTTTGTTTTACATCCCGTTCGACGGGCTTGCCTCGCTCTATGTCGTGTCGCTGGTGTTCGGCCTGTCGCAAGGCGGCATCGTGCCTTGCTATGCCATCATCGTGCGCGAATACCTGCCCGCCAGGGAGGCCGGCCAGCGTATCGGCATCGTCATGATGGCGACCATCTTCGGCATGGCGATCGGTGGCTGGATGTCGGGCTGGATCTACGACCTGACCGGCTCCTACGCCGCCGCGTTCCTCAACGGGATCGCGTGGAACTTGCTGAACATAGTGGCCATCGGGCTGCTGCTGTGGAAAGCAAAACGCAGTGCTGCCCTGATGGCTTAGGAAGGCAGGATTGCCCTGTTGCTTGACAAGGGCGATTGGCTGCGCGACGCCAGCAGGCGAGTGGGTGCGGCAGCAGCCGGTTGGCATGGTGGCGGTGGAAAAGCTGAACATGGTTTCGCAAGGGCGCAGCGGCCGGGGCCCGGCACGTGGAGGATGTCCATGACCAAGCCGCGCTCGCGTCGTGGGGGCGGCCGCCCGACCCTATCAGATGTGGCGCGCAAGGCCGGCGTCGGCGCCATCACCGTGTCGCGGGCGCTGCGCGAACCGGAACGCGTCAGCCAAGATCTGCGGCGCCAGATCCAGGCCGCCGTCGACGAACTCGGTTATGTCCCGGATCCCAATGCACGGGCGCTGGCCTCGGCGCGCGCCGATGTGTTCGGCGTGCTGGTGCCGTCGCTGACCAACAACGTCTTCGCAGAAGTGGTGCGCGGCATCTATGACAGCCTGTCGGACGGCCCGTTCCGCGTCCAGCTCGGCAACACCCATTATTCCGGCCTCGAGGAGGAGCGCCTGCTGCAGGTGTTCGCACCGCAGCGCCCGGCGGCGCTGATCGTGGCCGGCATCGACCAGACGCCGACCTCGCGAAAGCTGCTGGAGAGCGCGGGCTGCCCGGTGGTGCAGGTGATGGAGACCGGGCCCGATCCGGTCGACATGCTGGTCGGCTTCTCGCATTTTGACGGCGGCCGCACCGCGACCGAGCATCTGATCGAGGCCGGCTACCGGCGGATCGGCTTCATCGGCGCACGCATGGACCCGCGCTCGCAGCGGCGGCTTGCCGGCTACCGCGCGGCAATGGAGAAGGCCGGCCTGTTCGACCCCCGGCTGGTCACCACCACGCCGCTACTGTCCAGCGTGACGCTCGGCCGCGAGCTGCTTCGCGATGCGCTGGCCAAGATGCCGGCGCTCGACGGCGTCTTCTGCAACAATGACGACATCGCGCTCGGCGTTTTGTTCGAATGCCATAGCGCCGCGCTCAACGTGCCGAAAACAATCGGCATTGTCGGCTTCAACGACCTCGAAATGATGCAGGCGGCGTTCCCGCCGCTCACCAGTATCCGCACCCCTCGCTATGAAATCGGCCGTCGGTCTGTCGCCATGGCGCTGGCGGCGATCGCAGGACGAAGGCCTGAGCAGCGGGTCGTCGATCTCGGTTTCGAACTCAAGCCCCGCGAGAGCACCGCACGCTGAACAGGCTTTGGCGGCCTCAGCAAATGGTGCTTTACACAACGTGATGGTAGCGCTACCATTTTCGTCGGGCAGACGTTTTGATGAAAGGCCGCCCTGTTTATTATACATAAGCAACAGCTCATGCTTGTTTATTATGTATAATATGCTAGTTTCGTTTCTCGCCTGTGAAGCGGCGAGGGGGAGGGGATCGGGCCGGCTTCGGGCCCTTGAGACGTGGCGCCGGCCAGGCTGGAGGGCCTTCGGCAGGCGTGGAAACCACACCACGACAAATTGCATCAAATAAACAAGCAGCAGCAAACAAAACTACAACTGGGAGGAATATCGATGATCAAGTCACTTGTTGGTGGCATCGTTGCCGCCACTGCATTCGTCATGCTGAGTTCGTCGGCCATGGCCGACCCAGAAGTCGTCAAGGGACCGTCGGCTGAGCCGGATTGCTTTGCGCCCTGGGCGGCCGATACGCAGTTCTTCAAGTTCCCCAAGAAAGACGGCCCATACCGCATCGCGCTCGCCAATGGCTATATCGCCAACACTTGGCGCATCCAGATGGTGCAGACCGCCAAGGCCTATGCGGCCCAGCCGGAGGTCGCCGCGAAACTGAAGGAATTCAAGGTCGTCTCGACCGGCGAGGACGTGCCGGCTCAGATTTCGGCGATCAACAACTTCATCGATTCCGGCTATGATGCGATCGTCGTCAACGCCCAGAACCCGACCGCTTTCGGGCCGGTCATCAAGCGCGCCAAGGAAGCTGGCGTCATCCTCGTCGCCTTCGACAATATTCTCGATACCAAGGACGCCATCAACGTCAATGTCGACCAGAAGGGCCTTGGCGAATTGTGGGGCAAATGGCTGGTCGGCCATGTGCCGAATGGCGGCAAGGTGCTCGAAGTGCGCGGCGTTGCGGGGACTTCCGTCGACACCGACCGTCACAACGGAATCCATGAAGCGCTCGATGCCTCCGGCAAGAAATGGGACGTCACCGAGGTGGTCGGCAAATGGGACGACGGCGTGGCACAGAAGGCCACGGCCGACGCCATTGCCACCAACGGTCCGTTCGACGGAATCACCGGGCAAGGCGGCGACACCGGCATCGTGCAGGCGATGATCGATGCCAAGCATGCTTTCGTGCCGTTCGGCGGGGAGACCGAGAACGGTTTCCGCAAGTTCTGCGCGGCACATGCCGGTGACGGGCTGAAATGCTCATCGGCTGGCACCGGTCCGGCGCAGGTCGCGGTCGCCATCAAGACGGCGATTGCCGCGCTCGAAGGCAACGTCGTGCCGCAGGCGGTGAAACTGCCGCTGGCGATCGTCGAGGATCCGAACTTCAAGGCCGGTCAGGATTTCTTCCCCGACCAGTCCGACAATTTCTTCGTCGGCAATTCCTTCCCGACCTGCGGCATCAATTTCACCGCGCAGGAAATCATGGGCCAGACCAAAGCTGACCAATAGGGCTGACCAATAGGCGGTAGGCGGCATATCCGGCGCCGCGGGATCTCCGCGGCGCCGGCCACTCGATATCCCTTGAAGTCAAACTGCCTCGGGAGGGCCGATGGACGGTGCGGTTCCGCTCTTCCGGATGGAAGGCATATCCAAGCGCTATGGTGGTGTGCGGGCGCTGGAAAAGGCCGAGCTTTCGGTCGCGTCCGGTAGCATCCACGCCATTCTCGGCGAAAACGGCGCCGGCAAATCGACGCTGATCAAGGTCATGGCGGGCGTCGTCGCGCCCGACGAAGGCCGCATGATGCTGAACGGCGGCGAGGTGACGTTCGCTTCGCCTGCTGCTGCAAACAAGTCCGGCATCGTCTGCATCTTCCAGGAGCTGTCGCTGGTTCCCGAACTCAGCGTTGCCGACAACATCGTCATCTCCGATCCGCCGAAGCGTTTCGGCATGATCGACCGCAAGGCGCAGCGCCGCATTGCCGAGGATGCGCTGGCACGCGCAGGTGCGGCCGATATCCATCCATTGGCGCTGGTCAAGGATCTTCCGCTTTCAAGAAGACAGATGGTCGAGATTGCCAAGGCATTGGCCAGGAAGCCGCGCATCCTGATCCTCGACGAGGCGACCTCGGCGCTGACCGCGACGGACGTCGCCAGGATATTCAGCGTGCTCAAGCGGTTGCGCTCGGAAGGGTTGGCGCTGCTTTACATTTCGCACCGCATGAACGAGATCGCCGAGCTTGCCGACCACTGCACGGTGTTTCGCAACGGCCGCAATGTCGCCAGCTACAAGGCAGGCACAAAGAGCGACAACGAAGTCGTCGAACTGATGATCGGGCGCGAATACAGCCATATTTTCCCGCCCAAACCCGCGCGCACCGCAGCCGCCGCCGTTCCTGTGCTGGAGGCGCGCAAGCTGTCCTGGACGGACCGGCTGGACAATGTCTCGCTGACGGTCGGGGCAGGCGAGGTCGTCGGCCTTGGCGGCCTGGACGGCCAGGGCCAGCGCGAATTGCTGCTTGCCTTTTTCGGTGTGCTGCGCGGCCTCGGCGGCCAGATCCTTATCGACGGCAAGCCTGTTTCGATCGCCAGCCCCCAAGCGGCGCGCGACGACCGCATCGGCATGGCGCTGATCCCGGAGGACCGCAAGACCGAAGGCCTGATGCTGCCGATGACGGTGCGCGAGAACCTCTCCTTTGCCGCCCTAGACCGGCTGTCCAAGGCCGGCATCATCGACCGCGCCGCCGAACAGCGGCTGATCGACGACATGGTCGGGCTGCTGGCGATCAAGACGGCCGGCCTCGACATTCCGGTCGGTGCGCTGTCGGGGGGCAACCAGCAGAAGGTGGTCATCGCCAAATGGCTGATGCGCCAGCCGCGTATCATCCTGCTCAACGATCCGACGCGCGGCATCGACGTCGGCACCAAGCAGGAACTCTATCAACTGATGCGCAAGCTGGCGGATGCGGGGGCAGCGATCCTGTTCTATTCGACCGACTATGACGAACTGATCGGCTGCTGCGACCGCGTGCTGGTGCTCTATGACGGCGCGGTCAAGCGCGAGCTGGTCGGGGCCGAGATCACCGAGCGGGCGCTCATTGCAAGCGCGCTCAACATCCACGGCGATGACGGCGCGAGAGACGATGCCGGCGCAAGACAGGGAGCGGACGCGTGAAAGAGTGGCGCTACTGGCTGGCCGAGCAGCGCGGAACACTGATGGCACTCGGCATATTCATTGTCATGTTCGTCATCTACACCTCGAACCATCCGGCGGGCTTCACCGCCAATGTCGTGCAGACGGCGTCCAACAAGGGCGTGCTGCTCGCCTTCGTCGCCATGGCGCAGACACTGGTCGTGATCACCGCCGGCATCGACCTCTCCGTCGGCATGATCTTCACGCTGACCAATTGCCTCGCCTCCTGGCTAGTCATCGGCACCGGCCTCGAGACCGCTTTCGGCGTCATCGCCGTGCTCGGCACCGGGTTCCTGTGCGGGGCGATCAACGGCGCCATCGTCATCTACGGCCGCCTGCAGCCGATCGTCGCCACGATCGCCACGGGTGCGGTCTATTTCGGCATCGCGCTGCTGCTGAGGCCGTTTCCCGGCGGTTCGGTCAACGAAGGTCTCGCCGACGCGCTGACCGGACGCCTGTTGGGCGTGGTGCCGGCGAGCCTGGTCGTGCTGCTCGCCGTCGTGCTCGTGGTCTGGGTACCGTTCAGCCGCTCGGTGCTCGGGCGCGCGGCCTATGCGGCCGGATCCTCGGAGACGGCGGCCTACATGTCCGGTGTGCCGATAAGGCGCGGCAAGTTCGCTGCCTACGCGCTCGCAGGCCTGTTGGCCGCGATCGGCGGACTGTTCCTGACCTTCTTCACCTATACCGGCGATGCAGCCTATGCCAGTGGCAACGCCTATACGCTGTTTTCGATTGCCGCGGTGGTGCTGGGCGGCGTCTCGCTGTTCGGCGGCAAAGGCAGCGCCATCGGCGCCATCTTCGGCGCGCTGGCCTTCCGCACCATCGGCGACCTGTTGTTCGTGTTCGATTTCGACCCGCTATGGCAGCCACTGTTCCAGGGCGTTATCCTGCTGGTTGCGGTCAGCCTCGGCGCCTTCGCACTGTTTCGGGTCCGCAACCGGCTGGAGTGGTTCCTGTGAGCGAAACGACGTTGGGCGGCATAGCCGGCCGCATGCCGAAATTCATCCGCCGCGCCGATCCGGCGGTGCTGACGGCCTTCGCCTGCATCGTGCTGTTGCTGTTCCTAGGCAGCCTCTATTCCAGGAGCTTTCTGTCGCCTGAATATCTCTTGCAGCAGCTCAAGGTGGCCTCGTTCCTCGGCGTCATCGCCACAGGCATGATGCTGGTCATCCTGCTAGGCCAGATCGACCTGTCGGTGCCGTGGGCGGTGGCGGCGGGCGCGATGATGGCGTGTGCGGCTGCGGCCTATGGCCCGATCGGTGTGGCGCTGGCCATCCCGTTCGGCATCTTCTGCGGGGTGCTGATCGGCATCGTCAACGGCTTTGGCGTCGCCTATCTGCGCATACCCTCGATGATCATCACGCTCGCAACCAACGCTGTCGCTCAGGGGCTCATGGTCGTTTATACCGGCGGCTACTCGCCACAGGATTCGGCCACCGGCGCCATGCGCTATCTTGCGACAGGTTTTACCATTCCAGGCGTGCCTAACGCCGTCATCATCTGGGCCCTGATTGGTGCCGCGATGGTGTTCGTGCTGTCCCGCACCAGCTTCGGCCGCACCGTCTACGGCATCGGCAACCGCGAGCGTGCCGCCTATCTCTCCGGCATCGATACAAGGCGCGTGGTGATGATCGCCTTCGCTATCTCAGGCGGGCTGTCCGCCTTTGGCGGAGTGCTTCTCGCCGGCTATGCCTCCAAGGCGGCGCAATCGATGGGCGATGCCTATCTCCTGCCGTCGATCGCCGCCGTGGTTCTGGGCGGCACCTCCATCCTGGGTGGCCGCGGCTCCTATCTCGGCACCGTCGCCGGTGTCATTCTGATCACCCTCCTGCAGTCCATACTCTCGGTCATGCAGATGCCGGAGGCGGGGCGGCAGATCGTCTATGGCCTGGTCATCGTCGCCATGCTCCTGCTCTACGGCCGCGCGCCGGCAAGCCGCTGACCATGGACGAAAAGACCGCAAAGGCGCCAATGGGCGCTACCGGCTCAGTGCCTCGGGCCATTGTGGTGATGGGCGTCGCCGGCTGCGGAAAATCGGCTGTCGGCAAAGCATTGGCAGCAGAGGAAGGGGCCGTCTTTGTCGAAGGCGACAGGCTGCACCCACCCGAAAACGTCGCCCGCATGGCGAGCGGCGAGCCGCTCACAGATCAACTGCGTGAGGGCTGGCTCGATGCCATCGGCGAGCGGATCGCCGACCTGACCGGCAGCGGCCAAAGCGTGGTTGCCGCCTGCTCGGCGCTGAAGCGCAGCTACCGCGATCGTCTGCGTGGCTTCCGCCGGGATATCGATTTCATCTATCTGAAGATCGATCCCGCAACCGCCAAGCAGCGTGTCGCCAACCGCAAGGGCCATTTCATGCCGGCAAGCCTGGTCGAAAGCCAGTTCGCCATCCTTGAACCGCCTGGCGCCGACGAGCGGGCGCTGACGGCCGACGCCACACTTCCAGTGGCTGAAATCGTCACCGCCGTTGCCAGCCTGCTGGCCGGCGCAAAATCATGAACCACCCTCGTCGGGCAAGGCGGTTTCCGGCCGTTCGGTGAACCGGTCATGGCCTGACCAGACCATCATTTGCTCGGGATAGAGTTTCAGCGCCTCCAGCAAGCGGTCGCGCTTGAGCAATATGTACTCGGCCTGAAGCGCCATGTTCTTGGCGCCGCCGGCTCTGGTCGCGGGCTCGCCGGCCTCTGCCGGGGCCGGCACCAGTTCGGGACTTAGGACGGCGCGGTATTGGCGGAACGGATTGGTCTCGAAGGTCGACATGGAAAACAGCGCCGCCTTGCCTCTGGCAGCGAAATTCGTCGGCGCCGAAGCCAGGTGGGTCCAGCCGCTCTCGCCAAGGCCGACTTCGGTGAATGTCGAGCCGGCATGCACCGTGTTGGTCACCAACACCACGCCGTTGCTGCCAAGGATCTTCTGGATCCGGCCGGTGACCTGGTAGGCGTCGCTGCGGTCGAACATGATCCGGCTTTTCAGGAAACGGTTCTCGACCCGAACCATCGGCGGGTTCAGGAAGCGCAAGCCGAAGGTCGAATCGGATATGCCGTGAGCCCTGACGCTGAGCTGGTGTGTCTCGATGCCGGCTTCATGGAGAGCGCGTTTGCCGATGATGGTCTGGGTCGTGAACTGATCGCACCAGATGATAGCGCCGTGGCCGCGCTTCAGCGCCGCTTGCAGGCCTTCCAGGCCCTCCAGCCGGATATCAGGTGACCAGCGGCGGCCGATGAGATGCGCGGCAAGTAGCAAACGCCGGCGGTGGTTGGCGCAGAGCAAGGCCCTGAACTGCCTTTGCGCATCGATGCCATTGCCGAGCACGGCGCGCGTCGCGGCAGCGTAGCGCACGAAATCCTTGCGGATATGGCGCTTGAGGCGCAGCCCCGATACGCGGCTGCAGATCGCGGCCCACCAATTGACCGGTAGCAATGCCGCGACCCCGAGATAAAAGGCGGCCAGCAGCAGCTCGCGGAGATCCCTGTTGTTGAAGGTGCGCAACTTGCCGGCGCGGACCTGCTTGCGGCTGAAGAAGCGAACATTCTCGGCGCGTTCGGGCACCAGGATGTCGGCGATGACTTCCGTATGATAAATGACGGCGGAAGATGGTGTCCGGTCGGCTTTCCGGGATTTTCCCAACCACGGCAGCCTCATCCGATCGGTGTCCACCTGTTCTTGCGTGCGTCCGGAAATCGCTTTACTGCGTCTGCCACGGGCGCGCAATCGGCGCCGGCAAGGCCATGGTGAACGCCATTCAGGGTTCGAACTTGAAACAGGCCCTATCGGTAGCACTTCCCCAACTGGCGCCCTGGCGGCCGGCTGCGGTGGCGCTGATGGCGCCGGACCGGCCATCCCTGAGCTTTGCCGGCCTCGCCAATCTTGTCGACAAGCTCTGCGGCGATCTCGCCAGGCGTGGCGTTGCCCGCGGCACGGCCGTCGGCATCGTCTTGCCCAACGGCCCGGAAATGGCGGCCTGTTTCCTGGCGGTCTCGGCGTTGGCGACGGCGGCGCCGCTCAATCCGGCTTACGGCGAAGACGAATTCCGCTTCTATCTCGGCGATCTCGATGTGAAGCTGCTGCTGTGCGGACAAGGCATGGGCGATGCCGCGCGCAACGCCGCAAAGGGGCTCGGCATTGCGGTGCTCGACGTCGTCGTGACTGACGGCGCCAAGGCCGGCGAGTTTCTGCTGGCGGGCGACGCCGAGGTGGAGGCTGCCAGCGAGGCTCGCCTCGACGATATGCAGTTCAACGGACCCGACGATTTCGCGCTTGTCCTGCACACATCGGGAACCACGGCGCGACCGAAGATCGTCGGCTTGCGGCAGCGCAATCTGCAGGCATCGATGGCCAACATCGCCAGCACCCTGGCGCTGTCGGCAAACGATATGTGTCTCAACGTGATGCCGCTGTTCCACATTCACGGGCTGATGGCGGCGCTCAGCGCACAGCTGGCAGTCGGCGGCGCTGTTGTCTGCACGCCGGGCTTCAACCCGCTCAAATTCTACGGCTGGCTGGGCGATTTCCGGCCGAGCTGGTACAGCGCGGTGCCGACCATGCATCAGGCGATCCTGGCGCGCGCCGCCCGCAATGGCGAAACCATCGCGGCTGCGCGGCTGCGCTTCATCCGCTCGTCTTCGGCAGCGCTTCCCGACACCGTGTTCCGCGACCTCGAGCGCGTCTTCGGCTGTCCGGTGGTCGAGGCCTATGGCATGACCGAGGCGGCGCACCAGATGACATCCAACGGCCTGCCGCCGGCACGCCGCAAGCCAGGCTCGGTCGGCCTGCCTGCGGGTCCGCAGGTGACGATCCTGGACGACAAGGGGACGATCCTGCCGGCGGGTGAAAAGGGCGAGATCGCGGTGCGCGGCGCCAACATCCATGATGGCTATCTCGACAATCCGGTGGCCAATGAAGCTGCCTTCAGCGATGGCTGGTTCCGCACCGGCGACCAGGGCCTCATCGACGAGGATGGCGATCTGAAGATCACCGGGCGGCTGAAGGAGATCATCAATCGCGGCGGCGAAAAGATCTCGCCGCTCGAGGTCGACAATGTGCTGCTCGATCATCCGCTGGTGGCGCAGGCGGTGACCTTCGCCGTGCCGCACGCCATGCTCGGCGAAGAGGTGGGTGCGGCCATCGTGCTGGCCGAGGGCGCCACCGCCGATGCCGAGCAGATACGCGATTTCGCGCGCAGCCGGATCGTCGAGTTCAAGGTGCCGCGCCACATCCTGTTTCTCCAGGAGATACCCAAGGGTCCCACCGGCAAAATCCAGCGCGTCGGCCTGGCCGGCAAGCTCGGCCTGGTCTGAGGACTCTCATTTCAGCATGATCTTGTCCGAAAACCGGTTCGCACTTTTCGGGACCATGCTCTAATTTAGATCTGCGATGTCAGCTCGACCGGAAAATCATCATTGTCGGCGTCGCGCATGGCGGCGAGGCTGCGATTGTCCAGCACTTCGGCGATCGCCTGGCGCACTTCCAGCATCATGTGCCGGACTTGGCAGGTCGCCTCGTCGCAATCCTCGCAGCGCTGGTATTGCGTGCGGCTGGCGCAGGGTATGGGAGCGAGCGGGCCGTCCAGCACGCGCACGACGTGGCCGATCTTGATTTCGGAAGCCGGCCGGGCGAGGCGATAACCGCCTTCCTTGCCCTTGCGACTGAGGACGAAACCGGCATTGCGCAGCTCGCCCAGAATGGCATCCAGGAATTTCTTCGGGATGTTGTTGGCGATCGCGATGTCGTTGACGAATGCAAGCTGGCCGACCGGCAGGCCGGAAAGATGCACGAGGGCCTTGAGGCCGTATTTGCCTTTTTTGGTAAGCATGCCCGCTTCAGTTCATGAAAACCCCAACCACCCGCATCTGGCGGTTGTTTGTGTGCAAATCATGACGTTTCGCCTGAACAACCCGGTTTCGCGTAGAACAAGCCGCCCGATTGCACGTTGGGCACAAAGGCGTTGATTCTTTGTAACGTTTTTCACCGATCGCGACAGATTCCGCCTGAAGCCGTTTGTCGGCGCGCGAAAACGAAGAAGGCGGCAAAGCGCCGGCTTTCTTGTGAGGTGAGGTCGAACGCTGCTGATATCAGCGGCTGCCATAGGTCTGGTCGAGCAGACCGCCGGCGGCGAAGTGCTCCTTCTGTACCTTGTCCCAGCCGCCGAAGACGTCTTCCACAGTCAGCAGGCGGACATCGGGGAAGTCGGCCTTGTATTTTGCCGCGACTTCAGCGTTGCGGGCGCGCAGGCCATTTTCAGCCGCGATGGTCTGGCCCTCGGGCGTGTAGAGGAAGTCGAGATAGGTCTTGGCGAGGTCACGGCTGCCGTGCTCGTCGGCGACCTTGTCGACGATCGCCACCGGGAATTCGGCGAGCAGGCTGACCGTTGGCGTGACCTGTTCGAACTTGTCGTTGCCATACTCCTTGCGGATGCCGCGCGTTTCCGACTCGAAGGTGATCAGCACGTCGCCGATCTCGCGTTGCACGAAGGTGGTGGTGGCGGCGCGCCCGCCGGTGTCGAAGATCGGCACGTTGTTGAACAGCTTGGTGACGAACTCCTTCACCTTGGCGTCGTCGCCCTTGAAGGCTTCCTTGGCGTAGGCGGTTGCGGCCAGATAGGTGTAGCGCGCATTGCCCGAGGTCTTGGGGTTGGGGAAGATCACCTGCACGTCGTCGCGCACGAGGTCGTTCCAGTCCTTGATGTGCTTGGGGTTGCCCGCGCGGACGAGAAAGGATGGGAGCGAGTAGAAGGGCGAGGCGTTGTCGGGGAAATCCTTCTGCCAGTCGGCGGAGACGAGGCCTTTCTTGACCAGAAAGTCGATGTCGGTGACCTGGTTGAAGGTGACGACATCGGCGCCGAGGCCTTCGGCAATGGCGCGCGCCTGCGCCGAGGTGCCGGCGTGCGACTGGTCGACGGTGACGCCCGGATGGCCGGCGACGAAAGCCTTGTTCACCTGGGCGAACAATTCGCGGCCGACATCATAGGAAGCGTTGAGCAATTTGTCGGCCGACCAGGCCTGCGAACAGGCGAGGATCAGGCCGGCGACAGTGGCGACGCTGAGGAAAAATCGCTTCATGAACACAGGCTCCGATGTGCAATGCGTTGCCAGAACATAGCCGGGCCGGAGGGTGTACTGCGAGGCACACGGGGCAGACGTATGGCGTTGCAGCGAAAAAGAAATCGCTGAAGCAGGTTATCGGCGAAATTTCATTCCAGCCGAAATGCCGATGCGTTGGGGTTTTCTGTGGTTTGCAATTCGAGGCCGAGTGGCATATACAAATGGCATATACAAGTGGAACAGACAGGGGAGGCTGCCATGCCGCAGCACCGTCACTCGATACCACCGCCCAGGGAGGCGAAGTTGTTTCGCAACAACCGCAGTCAGGCGGTTCGCATCCCTGTCGAATTCGAGCTGCCTGGCGAGAAGGTCCTGATCAGCCGCGATGGCGACCGGCTGATCATCGAGCCGGTCCGCAAACCCGGCCTCGTCGCGCTCCTTGCCCAATGGGCGAAAGAGCCGCCGCTTGGTCCTGAAGACGACTTTCCCGAGATTCATGATGCGCCCGTGGGGCCCGAGGACATCTTCTGATGCGGTTCATGCTGGACACGAACATCATCAGCGACATGATCCGAAATCCGGCCGGCAAAGCCGCCAGTACGGCGGTTCGCGCGGGAGACGGTGCCCTGTGCACCAGCATCGTTGTCGCCTCGGAGCTGCGTTATGGCTGCGCCCGCAAGGGATCGGCCAAGCTGCTCGCCAAGGTCGAGCAATTGCTCGCCGAGTTACCTGTGCTGCCGCTCGATGTGCCGATGGATAACGAATACGGAGCACTTCGTGCCGAGCTGGAGGCCAGAGGCCAGCCAATCGGCCACAATGATCTTTTCATTGCTGCCCATGCCTGTGTGTTGGGGACGACACTGGTGACGGCCAACACCGCTGAGTTCCGTCGGATCAAGGGCCTGACGCTCGAGAACTGGCTGGAGTAGCGCCGGATCGATGTCTATGCCGCCGGGAAAAGCTTCCAGCGCCTTGGCCTGAACGCCACCCGGCTCTTCTGCGCCGCAGGATGGTCCACAGGCAGTTCGATCTCGACGCGCTGGCGCTCGCCGCCGATTTCCAGTTCGACGCGTCTTGTGCCGGCGACGCGGCGGCTGGCGGCGACCGTGCCGGCGATGCAGCCGCTGCAGCCGTCGAGCAGTTCGATATCGTGCGGGCGGAAATACAGCGTCGCATCGCCCTCGGGTGCGTGCGGCGCCGACACGCCGATCGGACGGTCGGCGAGCCAGATTTCGCCATTCTCAACCTTGACCGGCAGCATGCTCGATTCGCCGATGAAGGAGTAGACGAAGGGCGAGTTCGGCGTGTCGTAGATCTCGTCGGCGGAGCCGACCTGCTCGATGCGGCCCTGGCTCATCACCACGACGCGGTCGGCAAGCTCGAGCGCCTCTTCCTGGTCGTGGGTGACGAAGACGGTGGTGTGGCCGGTACGGTCATGGATCTCGCGCAGCCAGCGGCGGAGTTCCCGGCGCACCTGCGCATCGAGCGCGCCGAACGGCTCGTCGAGCAACAGCACCTTGGGCTCGATGGCCATGGCCCGGGCGAGCGCCACGCGCTGGCGCTGGCCACCGGAAAGTTGCGCCGGATAGCGCTTTTCCAGGCCGGAAAGCTGAACGAGATCGAGCAGTTCGGAGGCGCGTCGGCGGATTTCGGCCGCCGGTGGTCGCGACGGTCCATGCCGCACCTTGAGGCCGAAGCCGATATTGTCGGCGACCGTCATGTGCCGGAAGAGCGCATAGTGCTGGAAGACGAAGCCGACATTGCGCTCCTGGATCGAGCGGTGCGAGGCGTCCTCGTCGCCGAAGAAGATCTTTCCGCGCGTCGGCCGCTCCAGGCCGGCGATAAGCCTCAGCAGCGTCGTCTTGCCGGAGCCGGATGGCCCAAGCAGCGCGATCAGCTCACCCGACTTGATGTCAAGCGATACGTCATGGAGGGCCGGAAACCGGTCAAACTCCTTGCGTACGTTGGCAACGCGAACTTCCATGTAGATCCCTCAGTAATTTGGTGCATGTCGTTGTCCCAAAACCGGTTCCCAGTCTTGGGCGATATGCATTTAGTCAGTGCCCGCGCGTCGCGGCGATCTCGGCGCCGTAGCGCATCTCGAGAAGTGTTTTCAAGACCAGCGTGACCAGCGCCAGGCCGGCAAGCAGCGAAGCGACGGCAAAAGCGCCGACGGCGTTGTACTCGTTGTAGAGGATTTCGACATGCAACGGCATGGTGTTGGTCAGCCCGCGTATGTGGCCCGACACGACCGAGACCGCGCCGAATTCGCCCATCGAGCGGGCGTTGCACAGAAGCACGCCGTAGAGCAATCCCCATTTGACGTTGGGCAGCGTCACGTACCAGAAGGTCTGCCAGCCATTGGCGCCCAGAGAGAGCGCGGCTTCCTCGTCGCCGTTGCCCTGTTCCTGCATCAGCGGGATCAGTTCGCGGGCAACGAAGGGGAAGGTGACGAAGATGGTCGCGAGCACGATGCCGGGCACGGCGAACAAGATCTGGATGCCGTGCGCCTTCAGCCATTCACCGAACAGTCCCTGAGCGCCAAACAAAAGCACATAGACCAGGCCGGAAATGACCGGCGAGACCGAGAAGGGCAGGTCGATCAGCGTGGTTAGAAAAGCCTTGCCCTTGAACTCGAACTTGGCGATCGCCCAGGCAGCCGAAATGCCGAAGACGACGTTGAGCGGAACGGCGATCACCGCCACCAGCAGCGTCAGCCGGATCGCCGAGCGCGTATCGGGATTGGAGAGCGATTCCGTGTAGGCGCCAATGCCTTTCGCCAGCGCCTCGTGGAAGACGATGATCAGCGGCAGCAGCAGGAAGATGGCGAGGAAGGCGAAGGCCACCGCCATCAGCAGCAGCCGCACCGGCCGGCTTTCGGTCACCGCCGCCGACCGGCTCTCGTGATGCGGTTCGTAGGATTTGATCTCGGGGTCAGCCATAGCGCTTGCGACTCCATGACTGCGCCAGGTTGATGACCAGCAGCATCACGAACGACAGCAAAAGCATGATCGCCGCGATCGCGGTGGCCGCCGGATAATTGTACTCCTCGAGCCGGATGACGATCAGAAGCGGTGCGATCTCCGACTTGTAGGGAAGGTTGCCGGCGATGAAGATGACCGAGCCGTATTCGCCGACGCCGCGCGCGAAAGCGAGTGAGAAGCCGGTGATGATGGCCGGCGCCAGGCCGGGAAACAGGATGCGGGTGATGATCTGGAAGCGGTTGGCGCCGAGCGTCGCAGCGGCCTCCTCCACTTCCTTGTCGATCTCCTCCATGATCGGCTGCACCGTGCGCACGACAAACGGCAGGCCGATGAAGACAAGCGCCACGACAATGCCGAGCGGCGTGTACGCGACCTTGATGCCGAGCGGCGCCAGGAGATGGCCGATCCAGCCATTGGGCGCATAAAGAGTGGTCAGCGCAATGCCCGCGACCGCGGTCGGCAGCGCGAAGGGCAGGTCGACCATGGCGTCGACGACGCGGCGGCCGGGGAAGCGGTAGCGCACCAGCACCCAGGCGACGAGCGTGCCGAAGACGACGTTGACGGCGGCTGCGATGAAGGCTGTGCCGAAGCTGATTTCGAGTGCGTTGATGGTCCGGCGGTCGGTGGCGATCGCCCAGAAATCGGTCCAGCCGAGGGCTGCCGAGCGCCAGATCAGGCCCGACAGGGGGATGAGGATGATGAGCGTGAGGTAGGCAAGCGAGAAGCCGAGCGTCAATCCGAAACCCGGAATGACACTCGGCTGTCTGAATCGCCACCCCGCCTTGGCGGGTGCTATGGTCATGTCGTCCTGATCTAAATCCTACTGGGCCGGCTTGTAGATCTGGTCGAATATACCACCATCGCCGAAATGATAAGGCTGTGCCTTCTTCCAGCCGCCAAAAAGCGGATCGTCGATGGAGATCAGCTTGATTTCGGGCGTCTTCGGAATGTCAGCCGCATCCACCAGCTCGGGCTTGGCCGGACGATAGTGGTTCTTGGCGATGATCGTCTGGGCTTCCTTGGAATAGAGCCAGCCGAGATAGGCTTCGGCGACCTTGCGGGTGCCCTTGGCATCGACATTGGCGTCGACGATCGCCACCGGCGGCTCGGCCAGGATCGAGGTCGGGGGATAGACGATCTCGAAATTGTCGGCTCCGAATTCATTGAGCGCCAGATAGGCGTCGTTTTCCCAGCCGATCAGCACGTCGCCGATGCCCTTTTGCGCGAAGGTGACCGTCGAGCCGCGCGCACCGGTGTCGAGCACCGGAGCATTGGCGTAGAGCTTGCCGACGAATTCCTTGTTCTTGGCCTCGTCGCCGCCATCATTGGCGTTGGCATAGGCCCAGGCGGCAAGGTAGTTCCAGCGGGCGCCACCCGACGTCTTCGGGTTCGGCGTGATCACCTGGACACCGTCCTTGACCAGATCGCTCCAGTCGTGGATGCCCTTCGGGTTGCCCTTGCGGACCAGGAAGATGATGGTCGAGGTGTAAGGCGCCGAATTGTTCTCGAACTTCTTGCGCCAGTCCGGGTTGATCTTCTTCGACTTGGTGACGATGGCGTTGATGTCGCCTTCGAGCGCCAGCGTCACCACATCGGCATCGAGGCCGTCGATCACGGCGCGGGCCTGGGCGCCGGAGCCGCCATGCGATTGCTGGATGGTGACCGTCTCGCCGGTCTCGGCCTTCCAGTGTGCGACGAAGGCTTCGTCATAGGCCTTGTAGAGTTCGCGTGTCGGGTCGTAGGACACGTTCAGAATGGTCGTATCGGCAAACGCGAAACCGAGCGTGCCGAACTGGATCGATGTGGCGACCAGTGCGCCGAGCAGTTTCTTGAAATGAGGTTTGGTCATTTCCGCCTCCGTTGATGACGGCTGAACTCTATCGAATTGATAGAAATTAGATGCATTCAACGTTGCATTTTTTGTCCCCCCGAAGGAAATTTTCGCCGATATTGGGTTTCGGAAGGAAATATTTTCCTCATATTGGTCTAACCCGAATCCGGCCGGTTTGACGCTATCTAGGAGCTGACAGCGCAGAAGCAAGGCCGAGCGAGGGAAGGCTCGGTGTAGCACCGGGCGGTTCAGCCCGCAGTGATGGGAAAATCGAAGCGCAGCTTTGGATACGGCTCATCCCGAAGCGTGTAGTGCCACCACTCGCGCGCATAATTCTTGAAGCCGCCGGCGCGCATGGCGTCGAGCAGCCTTTTGCGGTTTGCCGCCGCTTCTGCCGCCAATGGGCGATGGGCGGTTTCGCTTGCCGGGTCGAAACAGTCGAAGCTGGTGCCGAAACCGAGCGTGCCGGCGCCGGCCGCGCCGCAAGCGGCGGATGACTTGTTCTTGCCGTCGCTGCGGGCGATGGCGACATCGACGGTCGAGCCGCGCGAATGGGTGGACAATTCGCCGATATAGCCCTTGGCGATGAGGTCGCCGCGCTGCACCTGAGGGTACCATTGCGGATCGGGCGGGCCGCCCTCTCTGGTCCATTTGCCCATGTCGGCAACGGCGCGGGCCGGGCGGTAGCAGTCGAAGACGACCAGCGTCAGGCCATCGGCGGCGAGCGCTTTCTGCACACCGGACAGCGCTTGCGCAGCTTGCTTCGTGAGGATGCAGATTGGGGCTTCGTAGCCATCGGCCTTGCGATGCAGGAAATTTTCCAGGCCGGCATAGCGGATGTCCTGGCGGATCGAGGGATCGACATCGGCCAGGCGGACGAAGCCGGCGGGCAGGGGATCGGCGTCGGCGGGGGAGCAAGTCGAAACGAACATGGATAGGGCTAAGGCCAATCCTCGATGCAAGCGCTTCGGCACACCCCCCTCGGGGGGGGGGGGGCGGGGGGGGGGGGGGGGCGGGGGGGGGGGGGGGGGGGGGGGGGGGGGGGGGGGGGGCCGCCCCCCCCCGGCGGGGGGGGCGGCGAAGTTAAGCAACCAAACCCCCAGAGG